>NZ_CP108458.1:5706453-6008604 GCF_036242395.1 Kitasatospora sp. NBC_01266
CGATCGGCGTCTTCGGCTACTCCGACGAGGACGGCACCGAGGCCGCCACCTTCGAGGGCAAGCTGCCCGAGGACGTGGTGGCCGAGCGGCTGGCCAAGCTGACCCGGCTCGCCGAGGAGCTGACCGCGCAGCGGGCGGAGCAGCGGATCGGCAGCGAGGTGACGGTGCTGGTGGAGGCCGTCACCCCGGTGGAGGGCGGTGACGAGGACGACGAGGATCTGCTGGTCGAGGGCAGAGCGGCCCACCAGGCTCCGGAGACCGACGGCCTGACCACCCTGGTCGGGGCGCCCGAGGCCGAGGTAGGCCAGTACTACCGGGCCCGCGTGGTGGCCAGCGAGGGTGTCGACCTGGTCGCCGAGGCGATCGAGCTGGTCCGCAAGGCGGCCGCGGCATGACCGGCGGGCCGGGCAGCCCGGCAGCGGCCCGCCCGGCCCATCCGGGGGCGGTGCCGGTGGTGGGGCCCTCGCTGTGGAACCTCGCCAATCTGCTGACCATGCTCCGTCTCGCCCTGGTGCCGGTCTTCGCGGCGCTCCTGCTGGCCGACGGCGGGCACAACCCCAAGTGGCGGGCGGTGGCCTGGGCGGCCTTCGCGATCGCCATGATCACCGACCTGTTCGACGGGGAGATCGCCCGTCGCAAGGGCCTGGTCACCGACTTCGGCAAGATCGCCGACCCGATCGCCGACAAGGCGATCATGGGAGCCGCGCTGATCGGCCTCTCGGCGCTGGGGGACCTGCCGTGGTGGATCACGGTGGTGATCCTGGCCCGGGAGCTGGGCATCACGCTGCTGCGGTTCTGGGTGATCCGCTACAGCGTGATCCCGGCCAGCCGGGGTGGCAAGATCAAGACCCTGACCCAGGGCATCGCGGTGGGCATGTACGTGCTGCCGCTGACCGGCTGGCTGGCGACCGCGCGCGCGGTGCTGCTGGGGCTGGCGGTGCTGCTGACCGTGGGCACCGGGGCCGACTACGTCCGCCAGGCCGTCCGGCTGCGCCGGGAGGGCCAGGCCAGGGAGAGGGCACAGCGATGACCGAGTTCGTGGCGGCGGCCGAGCGAGTGCACGCCGAGCTGCGCGCGCTGGGTGCCACCCTGGCGGTCGCCGAGTCGCTGACCGGTGGTCTGCTGGCCGCGCGGCTGGTGGAGGTCCCGGGTGCCTCGCAGACCTTCCGCGGTTCGGTGACCGCGTACGCCACCGAGCTGAAGGCCTCCGTGCTGGGTGTGGACGAGGGACTGCTCGCGATCGAGGGGCCGGTCCACCCGGTGGTGGCCCGGCAGATGGCCGAAGGGGTGCGCCGACTGCTGGGTGCCACCTACGGACTGGCCACCACGGGCGTGGCCGGACCGACCGAGCAGGACGGCCGGGGAGTCGGCACAGTGCACCTCGGTTTCGCCGGTCCGGGGGGAACTGTCGCGAGATCGCCCCGGCTGTCGGGGGACCGTGCCACAATCCGACGCAAGGCCGTGGCCGGGGCTCTGGAGCTGTTCCTGGACCGGATCGCGACCGAGCAGAGCGCTACCGGCACCACAGGCGTCAGCTGAACAACGCCTGAACAGGCAGAATCCGGGGAACCTCTCTACGGGAGGGGCGTGCCGGCGCCCGGGGCGGGAACAACAGGGGAGGGGAGAGGCTTGCAGCCCAGAGTGAACACGACCACGGTCCCCGCACACGAAGCGGGCAAGGCGGTACGGTGGGGACGTGACATCTCGATCCGCAGTCCGAGGAGGGAGCCACCGATGATCCTGCTCCGTCGCCTCTTGGGTGACGTCCTGCGTCGGCAGCGCCAGCGCCAGGGCCGCACTCTGCGAGAGGTGTCGGCCGCCGCACGAGTCTCGCTCGGCTACCTCTCCGAGGTCGAGCGCGGGCAGAAGGAGGCCTCCTCCGAACTGCTCTCAGCGATCTGCGACGCGCTCGACGTCCGGATGTCCGAGGTCATGCGCGAGGTGAGCGACGAGTTGTCGCTGGCCGAACTCGCCGCGATGGCCGCGCTCTCCGAGGACGGCCTGCTGCGTCCGGTGCTGGAGCCCGTGCCGTTGCCGGCGCCGGGCGACCGGATGAGCTCGATCACTCCCAAGGCCGCGGCTGTGGACGTCGTCGCTGCCTGACCTCGCCCTGTTCACGGGGGGCCGAGAGAAGGAGTCACCCGTGCACCGGTCGACCGAAGGCGGGCCCGCGGGCCGAATAGGCCGTGGCGGCCGACGCCGGTTACCGCTTCCGCTCGGTGTGCGTCGGCTGCTGTCCGCCGTACCGCTGGGCATCGTGATCACCGGTGCGCTCTGCTGGTGGCTGCTGCCCGGGGGCAGCGGATCCGGTGCGGTCCTCGCGCTGCTCACGCTGGGCGGCTGGGGCCTGGGTGTGCTGCCGGTGCACAGTGACCGGCAGCCGGTGCGGTCCCGGCGCCGGCTAACCGCGCAGCCGCAGCCCGCGCGGAGTGGCGTGGAACCCGCCGGTCTCCAGGACCGCGCCGAGTGCTGAGCCCAGCGCGGCCTCGCCGTTCGCCCGCTCCACCGTCAGACCGCTGAGCAGGCCGTGCCGCACCCCCTCGGCCAGGGCTCGCACCGCCGCTGCCAGCACCGCCTCGTCCTCGGTCCAGCAGAGCAGTGACTTCCCGCCGCGCTCCAGGTAGAGCGCGAGTTCGCCGTCGACCAGCACCACCAGCGCCCCGGCCTTGCGGCCCGGGCGGTGGGCGCCGGCCTGCTCACCCGGCGGCTCGGGCCAGGGCAGTGCCGCCCCGTACGCGTTGGCCGGGTCGGCCGCCGCCAGCAGCTGGGCCTGCGGCTGGGTGGCCTGGGCCGCCGCCGGGCCCGCCGCACCGGGCCAGTCGGTGGCGGCGCGCTCCAGGCGGCTGTTGACCGAGCGCAGCCGGTCCACCGCGCCGTCCATCGCGAACTGCGCACCGCCCAGCCCCTCGACCAGATAGCCGCGGCGGGCCCGGCCGCGCTCCTCGAAGGCGGAGAGCACCCGGTAGACGGCCGCGAAGCCCCCCTGGACCCGCTCGGCCTGCGCGGTGCCCCGGGTGAGCACCCCGTGCCGGTCGAGCAGCACCTGGGCCTGGGCGGCGGCCCTGGCGGTCGGCTCGGCCGGCTCGGGCAGCAGTGACCAGCGACCACCCACCGTGGGGTCGGCGGGCCGGGCCGGGGTGCGGCCCAGGGCGCCGTAGCGCCCGCGTGGCACGCTGCGCGGGGCCCGGTGCGCGGTGCCGCCCGCCGTGCGGGCCGAGCCGAGCAGCGCGCGCACCGGACCCAGCGTGTCGTTGGTGATCCGCCCCGCCCAGACCAGATCCCAGAGCGCGGTGACCAGTTCGGCCGGCGGCTCGTCCGGCAGTTGCCGACGCAGTTGCTCGAAGAGGACTCCATAACCGCTGGAGAGCGCCTCGAGCAGCGCTTCATGCTGCGGGGTGAGAGTCAGCGGGAGCGGCTCGGGGCGGAGCAGGTCGGCGTTCTCGGTCAGGTGCAGGCTGATCCAGCCGTCCTTGCCGGGCAGCGCCCCGGCCCCGGACCAGCCGATCTCGCCGTCGGCCATCAGCTTGTCCAGCAGCTCGGGCCGGTAGTCGCTCAGCCGGCCGGGCAGCACCAGCCGCTCCAGCGCGGAGGCGGGCACGGCAGCGCCCTGGAGCTGCTCGACCACCCGGAACAGGCCGTCCTCGCCCCGCAGCTGATGACCGCTCAGGTGCTGCCACTGCGGCAGGAAGGCGGCCAGCGCGCGCGGCGGAACCGCCTCGACCTCCTGGCGCAGCGCTGCCAGCGAGCGGCGGCGCAGGCGGCGCAGGCTCTGCGCGTCGCACCACTCGGGCTCGCCGGTGCCGCCCGCTTCCATCGGGCGGAACTCGCCGGCCACCAGGCGCCCGGTGGCGGTCAGTCGCTGCAGGGCACCGGTGACCACGGCGGTGCCCAGGCCGAAGCGGGTGGCGGCCTGCTGGGCGGTGAACGGGCCGTGGGTGCGGGCATGGCGGGCCAGCAGGTCGCCGAGCGGGTCCTTGACCGGTTCGGTGAAGGCCTCGGGGATGCCGACCGGCAGCGGAGTGCCGAGCGCGTCGCTGAGCCGCCCCGCGTCCTCGATGGCGGCCCAGCGCTGCTCGCCGGCGATCCTGACCGGGATGATCCGGCGGGCGGCCTGCAACTCGGCGGGCCACGGGGGCTCGGCGCCGCGCACGGCGAGTTCCGCGGTGCTGAGCGGGCCGAGCAGGCGCAGCGCGTCGGCGACCCCTTCGACGTCCTTGATCCGGCGCTCGGGGGTGAGCCGCTGCAGCTCCGTCTCCAGCTCGGCCAGCACCGCCGGATCGATCAGCTCCCGCAGCTCGGCCTGGCCGAGCAGCTCGGCCAGCAGCCGGGAGTCCAGCGCGAGCGCGGCGGCCCGGCGCTCGGCGAGCGGCGAGTCGCCCTCGTAGAGGTACTGGGCGACGTAGCCGAAGAGCAGCGAGCGGGCGAAGGGCGAGGGCTCGGGGGTGGTGACCTCGACCAGGCGCACGGCGCGTGACTCCAGGTCACGCATCAGCTCGACCAGGCCGGGCAGGTCGAAGACGTCCTGGAGGCACTCGCGCACGGCCTCCAGCACGATCGGGAAGGAGCCGAACTCGCCCGCCACCTCGAGCAGCTGGGCGGCCCGCTGGCGCTGCTGCCAGAGCGGGGTGCGCTTGCCCGGGCTGCGTCTGGGCAGCAGCAGGGCGCGCCCCGCACACTCGCGGAACCGGGAGGCGAACAGCGCCGAGCCGCCGACCTGGTCGGTGACCAGCTGCTCGATCTCGGCCGGGTCGAAGAGCGCGGCGTCGGCGCCGACCGGGGCCTGGTCGGGTGCGGGAGCGCCAGGAGCGGGGAAGTCCAGCAGATCGGCGTCCGGCAGCCGCAGCACGATGCCGTCGTCACCGTGCATCACCTGCGGGTCCAGGCCGTGGCGCTCGCGCAGCCGGGCACCGAGCGCCAGCGCCCAGGGGGCGTGCACCTGGGCGCCGAAGGGGGAGTGGATGACGATCCGCCAGTCGCCGAGTTCGTCACGGAAGCGCTCGACCACGATGGTGCGGTCGTCCGGCAGGTGGCCGGCGGCCTGGCGCTGCTCGGCCAGGTAGCCGAGCAGGTTGCCGGCCGCCCAGTCGTCCAGCCCGGCGCTCAGCAGCCGCGCCCTGGCCTCGGGCTCGGGCAGTCCGCCCAGCTCGCGGACGAAGGCGCCCAGCGCCCGGCCCAGCTCCAGCGGGCGGCCCAGTGAGTCGCCCTTCCAGAACGGCAGCCGCCCCGGCACCCCGGGGGCCGGGGTGACCAGCACCTTGTCGTGGGTGATCTCCTGGATCCGCCAGGAGCTGGTGCCCAGGGTGAAGACGTCGCCGACCCGGGACTCGTAGACCATCTCCTCGTCCAGCTCTCCCACCCGGCCACCTCCCCCTCCCTTCTTCGGGTCCGAGCCGGCGATGAAGACGCCGAACAGGCCCCGGTCGGGGATGGTGCCGCCGGAGGTGACGGCCAGGCGCTGGGCGCCGGGGCGGCCGGTGACGGTGCCGGCGACCCGGTCCCAGACCAGCCGGGGGCGCAGCTCGGCGAAGGCGTCCGACGGGTAGCGGCCGGCCAGCATGTCGAGCACCGAGTCGAAGGCCGACCGGGGCAGGGAGGCGAACGGGGCGGCCCGGCGGACCAGGGTGAGCAGCTCGTCCACGTCCCAGGTGTCCAGCGCGGTGATCGCGACCAACTGCTGGGCCAGCACGTCCAACGGGTTGCGCGGCACCCGCAGGGCCTCGATCCGCCCGGCCCGCATCCGCTCGACGACCACGGCGGACTGGACCAGGTCGCCGCGGTACTTGGGGAAGACCACACCGGTGGAGACCGCGCCGACCTGGTGCCCGGCTCGGCCGACCCGCTGCAGGCCGGAGGCGACCGAGGGCGGCGACTCGACCTGGACCACCAGATCGACCGCGCCCATGTCGATGCCCAGCTCCAGGCTGGAGGTGGCCACCACGGCGGGCAGCCGGCCGGCCTTCAGCTCCTCCTCCACCAGGGCGCGCTGCTCCTTGGAGACCGAGCCGTGGTGGGCCCTGGCCAGGATCGCCGGCGCGCCCTTGGCGGCGCCGGCCTCGGCCATCAGCTGGGCCGGGCTGTGGTGCTCGGGCAGCGGGGCGCCGGTGGCCCGCTCGTGGGCGATCTCGTTCAGCCGGTTGCACAGGCGCTCGGCCAGCCGGCGGGAGTTGGCGAAGACGATGGTCGAGCGGTGCGCCTGCACCAGGTCGACGATCCGCTCCTCGACGTGTGGCCAGATCGAGGCAGCCCGCGCCGGGTCCTCGGTGGCGGGGCCGGTGGCCGGGGCCGGTGAGAGCTCGCCGAGGTCGGCGACCGGGACCACCACGGACAGGTCGAAGCGCTTGGCGGCGGGCGGCTGCACGATGGTCGCGCCGCGCTGCGGGCTGAGGAAGCGCGCCACCTCCTCGACCGGGCGGACGGTGGCGGACAGGCCGATCCGGCGGGCCGGGCGCTCCAGCAGCTCGTCCAGCCGCTCCAGGCTGAGCGCCAGGTGGGCGCCGCGCTTGGTGCCGGCCACGGCGTGCACCTCGTCCAGGATCACCGTGTCGACACCGCGCAGCGCCTCCCGGGAGGCGGAGGTGAGCAGCAGGAAGAAGGACTCGGGGGTGGTGATCAGGATGTCGGGCGGGTGGCTCTGGAACTTGCGCCGGTCGGCCGCCGGGGTGTCACCCGAGCGGATGCCCACCTGCACCTCGGGCTCGGGCAGCCCGAGCCGGATCGAGGCCTGGCGCAGACCGGCCAGCGGCGCGCGCAGGTTGCGCTCGACGTCGACGGCCAGGGCCTTCAGCGGGGAGATGTAGAGCACCCGCAGCCGCTTGCGGGGCTCGGCGGGGGGAGGGGTGCTGCTGAGGTGGTCCAGCGCGGAGAGGAAGGCGGCCAGCGTCTTGCCGGAGCCGGTGGGGGCCACCACCAGCACGTCGTTCCGCTCGCGGATGGCCGCCCAGGCGCCGGACTGGGCGCTGGTCGGGCCGTCGAAGGCGGCTTCGAACCAGGCCCGGGTGGCCGGGGCGAAGCCGGCCAGCGGGTCGCGGGGGGAGGGCTGTTCCGCCATGCCCCCATAGTGCCGCGCGGCACTGACAGCGACGGCCGGGACGGTACCGCCGGATGGCTGCGCGGCCGGGTCAGAAAAGACGCAAAGCAGGTATTCCGCTCATATCGTGATGCTTCGTGCGGTCCGCGTGTGGGCCCGCCCGAGGAGCGGAGGACACCCGATGGCCGAGGTGCGACTGGTCTCCCGTGGTCCGCTGCGCCGCCGGGCGCTGCTGCTGCGCAGCGCGCCGACCGTGCTGGCGGCGGCCCTGCTGCTGGGGGGCGCGGTCCCCTACCTCTCCGGGTCCGAGCGCGGCTACCTCAGCTACCTGGTGCTGGCCGACCGGCTGGACTCCCAGGGGGCCGCCACCGCTCAGCAGGCCGCGCGGGCGGTGGGCGGCCAGGTGGTGCAGGACTATCCGCAGATCGGGGCGGTGCTCGCGTACGCGAACGACGGCCGGTTCGCGGAGCGGCTGCGCGTCCGACCCGGAATCGCCGCCGTCGGTGCGACCCGGACCGCCCCCGTGCCGGGACCGCCCGGTGCCCTGTCCGGGGCCGGGGGCTTCCACGGCTCGGGCTCGGACTCGGACCGCTTCGCGGGTGGCAAGGCGGTGGTGGACGGCAGGGCGGTGGCGGACGGCATGGAGGGCGACAGCACGCCGACCGTGCCCGACCCCGGGGAGCGGGTCGGCTGGAACCTCGCCATGATGGGCGCCGCGGCCACCGCCCAGGCCCCGGCCGCGCTGCTCGCCGCGCCGGCGCCGACCGGGGCCCGGGACGCCGCGCGCGAGTCGGCGCTCCGTCAGGTCCTGGTGGCCGTACTGGACTCGGGAGTCGATGACACCCACCCGGACCTGCGCAACGCGGTCAGCCCCGGCGACTCGGCCTCCTGCGCCGACGGCCGGCCCGACGCCCGGTTCGGCGCCTGGCGCCCCGACAGCGGGGTCACCGAGAGCGGCCACGGCACGCACGTGGCCGGACTGATCGGGGCGGCCCGGGACGGCCACGGGGTGGTCGGCGTCGCCCCCGGGGTGCGGATCGCGGCCGTGCGGCTGCTCGGCCCGCTCGGGCAGTACTACCCGGAGAACATCGTCTGCGGGCTGCTCTGGGCCGCCGACCACGGTGCGGTGGCGGTCAACGACAGCTACTTCGCCGACCCGTGGAAGTACAACTGCCCCGAGGATCCGGACCAGGGCGCGATGAGCCTGGCGGTGGGCCGCGCGGTGGCCTATGCCCAGCGGCGCGCCCTGGTGGTCGCCTCGGCCGGGAACGACGGGCAGGACCTGGCGGGGCCCAGGGTCGACCAGCGCAGCCCCAACGACCGGCTCTCCGGCCCGGCGCAGGACCGCCGACTGGGTACCGAGTGCGTCCGGCTGCCCGGCGAGCTGCCCGGGGTGCTCTCGGTCAGCGCGGTCACCAGGACCGGGGCCCTCGCCCCCTACTCGAACTTCGGCGAGGGGCGGATCGCGCTGGCGGCCCCCGGCGGCGACCCGGACGCCGGGCCCGACGACGCGATCGTCTCGGACTGGCCGGGCGGACGGTACGCGGCGCTGGCCGGTACCTCGATGAGTGCCGCCCATGTCACCGGCGCGATCGCGGTGGCCGCCGCGCTGCACCCGGGCTGGGGCCCGGACCGGCTGCGCGGGCTGCTGCTGGCGCAGGCCGGGGCGAACTGCCCGATCGGCCCCGGCCTCTGCCGCGACCGGCGCAGCTACGGGGCGGGCATCGTCGCGCTGCCGCGGTGAGCGCGGGGCGGGCGATACTGGGCGGCATGAGGCTGACCGAGTTCTGGCGACGGATGGACGAGCACTTCGGGGCTGGGTACGCGGAGTCGTTCGCCCGGGACCACGTGATGAGTGAGCTGGGCGGTCGCACCGTGCACCAGGCGCTGGAGGCGGGCTGGGAGGCCAAGGACGTCTGGCGGGTGCTCTGCCAGGTGATGGGGGTCTCGGCGCAGCTGCGCTGAGTCGCGGTGCACCCGATCGGCCGGGGTCGGGTGTGCGAACATTATCGAACTGGTGTTCCCTATACTGGTTTCCCGGCGAGTTTTCCACAGGCCGAGCCCGTTCGGGGCGGATTGTCGGTGGGACGCGCTAGCGTCGAGGACGATGAAGCGCACAGCACAGAACCCGAGGGTGGCAGCCATGGCAGGGACGGACCGCGAGAAGGCTCTTGAGACCGCACTCGCCCAAATTGAGCGGCAGTTCGGCAAGGGCTCGGTGATGCGCCTGGGCGACCAGGCCCGTGCCCCGATCGACGTGATCCCCACCGGGTCCACCGCGCTGGACGTGGCGCTCGGCGTCGGCGGCCTGCCGCGTGGCCGGGTGATCGAGATCTACGGCCCCGAGTCCTCCGGCAAGACCACGCTGACCCTGCACGCCGCGGCCAGCGCGCAGAAGCTCGGCGGCACGGTCGCGTTCGTCGACGCCGAGCACGCCCTGGACCCGGAGTACGCCCGCAAGCTGGGCGTCGACACCGACTCGCTGCTGGTCTCCCAGCCGGACACCGGTGAGCAGGCGCTGGAGATCACGGACATGCTGATCCGGTCCGGCGCGATCGACCTGATCATCATCGACTCGGTGGCCGCGCTGGTGCCGCGCGCCGAGATCGAGGGTGAGATGGGCGACTCGCACGTGGGTCTGCAGGCCCGCCTGATGAGCCAGGCGCTGCGGAAGATCGCCGGTGCGCTGAACCAGTCGAACACCACCGCGATCTTCATCAACCAGCTGCGCGAGAAGATCGGTGTGATGTTCGGCTCGCCGGAGACCACCACCGGTGGCCGGGCGCTGAAGTTCTACGCCTCGGTGCGCCTGGACATCCGCCGGATCGAGACCCTCAAGGACGGCACCGAGGCGGTCGGCAACCGCACCCGGGTCAAGGTGGTCAAGAACAAGGTCGCCGCACCGTTCAAGCAGGCCGAGTTCGACATCCTCTACGGTCACGGCATCAGCTGGGAGGGTGGCCTGATCGACATGGGTGTCGAGCACGGCTTCATCCGCAAGGCCGGCGCCTGGTACACCTACGAGGGCGACCAGCTCGGCCAGGGCAAGGAGAACGCCCGCAACTTCCTGCGCGACAACCCGGCGCTGGCCGAGGAGATCGAGAAGAAGATCAAGGTCAAGCTGGGCATCGGGGTCGACCCGGACGCGCCCGTCGAGGGTGCGGCCGCTCCGGCCGGCGAGGTGGCGGACGGCGCGGTCAAGCCGATCACCGCCACCGCGGCGAAGGCGGCCCCGGCCAAGAAGGCGGCGGCGGCGAAGGCCTGAGCGACTGATGAGGAGCGAGCCGGGGGGCGAGTCGGCGCAGTCGGGCGAGTGGGGGCCGCGCGACTGGTGTGCCAGCGGCATCGGGGGCGAGAGCTTCGACCTCGCCCCCGAGCCTGCCGTCGGCCGTCCGCGTCGCGCTGTTCCGGTGCCCGGGTCGGCGCGCAAGCCCGAGTCCGAGTGGGCGGGGCGGACCGGTCGGTGGGGCGAGGAGCGGTCCAGCGCGGACCAGCCGGTCAAGGACTGGGCGATCGAGGCGTCAGCGACTGAGGCCGTCGCGGTCAAGGGGGAGCAGGAGGGCGAGCGCCCGGACTGGGTGGTGGATGCCGAGGAGGGGGCGGCGTCCGCCGCCGAGCCGCCGGTGTCGCCCGCCCGGGCCCGCAGGCCCGCCGGTGGGCGCGGCACCGCCTCGGCCGGCGGCACGCGACGCGGCTCGGGGACGCGCGGCTTCGGCGAACGCTCGGGGGGTGCGCGGGAGGGGCGCGCGCGGGCGCGCCGGGAGTCCGGCGAGCCACCCGCCGCCCGCGAGCCCGGCCGCTCCCGCGCAGCCGCCGGGCAGGCGGCGGAGCAGGATCCGGCCGCCCGGGCCAGGGACATCTGCCTGCGCCTGCTCACCGGCACGCCGCGGACCCGTAAGCAACTGGCCGACGCGCTGCGCAAGCGGGAGATCCCGGACGAGGTGGCCGAGGAGGTGCTCTCCCGCTTCGAGGAGGTCGGCCTGATCGACGATGCCGCCTTCGCCGCCGCCTGGGTCGAGTCCCGGCATGCCGGTCGCGGGCTGGCCCGCCGGGCGCTGGCCCAGGAACTGCGCACCCGGGGGGTGGCCGGTGCGCTGGTCGAGGAGGCGGTGGCCCAGCTCGACCCGGACGAGGAGGCGGCCACCGCCCGGGTCCTGGTCGAGCGCAAGCTGCGCACCACCGCGGGCCTGGAACGGCAGGCCAGGATGCGTCGCCTGGTCGGCATGCTGGCCCGCCGCGGCTATCCGGAGGGCCTTGCCTTCCGGGTGGTGCGCGAGGTGCTGGACGCCGAGGGGGAGAGCGCCGAGGAGCTGGAGGACTGGTCGCTCGGCAGCGGCTGACGGCGCGCCGCGAGCCGGCGACCGGGCAGCAGCCGACGGCGTGTCAGCCGACGGTGTGCCGCCCGCCGCCCGCCGGCCGGCCTCAGGCCGACTGCTCGGCGCCGGCCAGCGGGGTCGGCCCGCCCCGGGCCCGGTCGGCCAGCGCCAGCAGGTCCTCGGCCTGGCAGCCCTGGGTGATCCCGACCAGATGCCCGTCCGGGCGGACCAGCAGCACGGTGTGCGCCCCGGCGCCCGGGTACTCCTCGGTGATCAGCACCTCGGTCGGCACCGGCAGCGCCGCCGCCACCTCCGCCAGCCGGGGCATCAGCCCCGCGCCCATCCAGCGCTCGGCCGACCAGACCGCCGTGCCCGGTGCGACCAGCAGCAGCAGGAAGGTCGCGCCCAGTCGCGCGTACAGCTGGTCGGGGGCGCCCTCGGTGGTGACCACCGGGAGGTCGGGGACCAGCACCCCGGGCGCGGTGGCCGGCAACTGCTCGCTCAGCGCCGTCCCCCGCCCCGGTCCGCGCTGTACCGGCACCGCGCCGACCCGCCCCGGCACCCCCGAGGGCGCTGCCGGGTAGGCGGGGGCGCCGCCGAACCGCCCGGTGCCGAGCAGCCCGTCGGTGAGCAGCGGCGCGTGCTTGCGGAACGAGCCGGTGAGCAGCGAGCGCCGGGTCTGCTGCCAGCCGCGCAGCGGGCGCAGCAGCGGCATCGCCTGGTCCACCGCGCGCAGCCGGGCGCCGACCGCCCCGCGCCGCTCCGCCTCGTACCCGTCCAGCAGTGAACCGCCGGACTGCGACCCGCCGGAGATCGGGGGAAGGTGCCAGGCGACCGCCAGGCGCCAGGCGAGGTTGTCCACGTCGCGCAGCCCGTCGGCCAGGTTCTGCATGCCGAGCGCGCCGTGCAGGTGGGCGGCGTCGCCGGCCAGGAAGCAGCGACCGCTGCGGAACCGGGCGGCGAGCCGCTGCTGGGCGGTGTGGTCGGCGGCGGCCAGCAGCTCGTAGCGCGGCAGTTGGCCGCACCAGCCGGTCAAGGTCGATTTCACCCGGGTGAGCAGGGTGTCCCCGGTGACCAGACCCGGCCAGGTGGCATGCGGGTCGACCGGCTCGCTGGGCACCGGCCGGCCGAGCGGCAGTCGCCAGTCCAGGCGCCACAGGCCGTCCGGCAGAGGTCGGGCCGAGGCCTCGCGGTCGCCGCGCCAGGGCGGTTCGCGGTGCAGCCGGGCCTCGCCGGGGAACGGCAGATCGACCCGGACGGTGGCGATCGCGTGCCGGTCCACCGCCGGGCGACCGGGGAACCGGATGCCCAGCAGCTTGCGCACCGCCGACCTGGCCCCGTCGCAGCCGACCAGGTGGCTGGCCCGCCACCAGGTGTCCGTGCCGTCCTGCGGGTGCCGGCTGCGCACGCTGACGCCGTCCCGGTCCTGGTCGATCTCCTCCACCCGGGAGTGCGGCACCAGCTGGATCAGCCCGGTCGCGGTGGCCGCGTCCCGCAGGCCGCGCTGCAGCCGGTGCTGCGGCAGGTGCAGCACCGGATGGTCCGTCAGATCGCGCTCCAGCACCTGTTGCCGGCGTCGCCAGACGGTCAGCCGCTCCCAGCGCGCGGCGTCCGAAGCGGCCCGCAGATAGCCCAGCCGCTCGAGGAAGGCGGTGGTATCCGCCCCGAGCACGGTGCTGCGCGGCCCTTCGGGGCAGACTCCGCTGCCCTGGTCGAGCACGATGCTCGGGACCTCGTGGCGGGCCAGGGCCAGCGCCATCGCCAGGCCCACCGGACCGGCGCCCACCACGATCACCGGGTCCACGGACGGCCTCCGCACCGCAGCTGGGGGAAGGTCGCAGGCGAACCGATGGCGAGGGGAGCGTCGCAGGTCCCGGGTGGTGTCACGAAGAGCAATGCAACAGAGTGCCTGGGAGTCCGTCAAGCAGCGGCCGGTGTGCGCCGGTTCGTGCCGCAGCGCCAGGATGGCTCGATCCGGTGGGCGAGCGCGGTGCGGCGGGGGCGCGGCAGGGGTGCGGCAGCGGGGCACGCGGATCCCGGCGGGCCGAATATCGGGGGCTGGGGCCGGCGGAGCCTGCAGCCCCCGACGGGCAGACCCTAAGTCGGCCGGTCGGCGGCCGCCAGGTGATCTGAGCGGAACTTGAGGATCACGAAAGGGCCACGCGCCCCGCGCCCGCCCCCGTGGGGGCTGGCCGCGACGGTGGGCGGTGGGGGAGGATGGCCGCTTCGCCGACAGCCGGGGGCTGCCGGAGGTGGATCTGACCGGGAAGGATGTGGGATGCGGCTGCTCCTCGTCGAGGACGATGACCGGGTCGCGGCGGCGCTGGTCGCCGTCCTCAGCCGGCACGGCTTCCAGGTGCGGCACGCCCGCAGCGGTCATGAGGCACTCGACGCGCTGGTGCCCGACGGCAGCGACCCGTACCGGGTGGTGCTGCTGGACCTGGGCCTGCCCGACCGGGACGGCTTCGAGGTGTGCAGCCGGATCCGGGCCGGCAGCGGCGTGCCGGTGATCATGGTGACCGCCCGGGCCGACATCCGCTCCCGGATCCACGGCCTCAACCTGGGCGCCGACGACTACATCACCAAGCCCTACGACATGGGCGAGCTGCTGGCCCGGATCCACGCGGTGGCCCGGCGCTTCCAGCCCGCGCCGCCCGCGGCGGCGGCCGACGGCCCGGCGGCGCCGGTCGGCCCCGGCTCGCTGGAGTCCTGGGGGGTCAGCATCGACCGAGAGCGCCGCCGGGTCAGCGTGGCCGGCCGCGACGTGCCGCTCACCCGCAAGGAGTTCGACCTGCTGGCGCTGCTCGCGCAGAGCCCCGGCGTGGTCTACCGGCGCGAGCAGATCTTCAGCGAGGTCTGGCGCAGCGGCTGGGAGGGCAACGGACGGACCCTGGAGGTGCACATCGGCTCGCTGCGCACCAAGCTGGCGCTGCCCGGCCTGGTCGAGGCGGTGCGCGGGGTCGGCTACCGGCTGATCCCGCAGTCGCCGACCCAGCAGGGCGGCGCGAGCGGAGCGGGCAGCGCGACCTAGTCATGCGTACCCGCCTGCTCGGCATCCTGCTGGCCCTGATGGTCGCCGTGCTGGCGGCCCTCGGCGTGCCGCTGGCCGCCGCCATGGCCGCGGCCGAGCAGAGCCGCACCGTGGTCGACCGGATGGACGATGTGGCCCGCTTCGCCCAGGAGCTGCCCACCCAGGGCCTGCCCGCGCGCGGCGCGGTCGGCTCCGATCCGGCCGTCCCGACCGATCCGAGCGCCATCCAGCTGCACGAGCTGCAGTTGGAGGCCTCCCGCTACCAGGAGCTCTACGGGGTGCGGATCGGCCTGTTCATGGCCGACGGCCGGATGCTCGCCGTGGCTCCCGCCGACTGGCACCTGCCGACCAGCGGCAACGGTGCCGAGGCGGTCCAGGAGGCCAGGGACGGCCGACGCAGCCACAACCCGCCGCAGGTCTGGCCCTGGACCCCGGACCGCACCCTGACCGTCGCCTCCCCGGTGGTCCGCGACGGCGACGTGGTGGCGCTGGTGGTCACCGAGTCGCCGACCGCCGCGCTGCGCTCGCGGATCCTGCACCGCTGGCTGCTGCTGGGCGGCGGCGAGGCGGTCGCGATGATCGCCGCCGTGCTGCTCGCGGTACGGCTGACGGGGTGGGTGCTGCGTCCGGTGCGCACCCTGGACCGGGCGGCCCACGACATCGCCACCGGACGGATGAACGCGCGGGTCGCGCCGGCCGGCGGCCCGCCGGAGCTGCGGCGGCTGGCCGCCTCGTTCAACGACATGGCCGACCATGTGGTGCTGGCGCTCGACCAGCAGCGGGCCTTCGTCGCCGACGCCTCGCACCAGCTGCGCAACCCGCTGGCCGCGCTGCTGCTGCGGGTCGAGCTGCTCGGCCTGGAGCTGCCCGAGCAGCACGAGACGGAGCTGGCGCAGGTCCGCGAGGAGGGGGTCCGGCTGGCCCGGGTGCTGGACGACCTGCTGGGCCTGGCCACCGCCGAGGGCGCTCGCCCCGAGCCGGAGCCGGTGGACCTGACCGCGCTGGTGCTGGCCAGGGTGGACGCCTGGCAGCCGCTGGCCGCTCGGCGCGGCGTGCGGCTGGCCTGCGGGACGCCGCCGCCGGCCCGTGGCTGGGCGGACCCGATCGGGGTCGGCAGCGCGCTGGACGCGGTGCTCGACAACGCGGTCAAGTTCAGCCCGGCCGACGGCACGGTCGCGGTCACGCTGCAGGTGCGCAAGCACGAGGTGGCGATCACCGTGGCGGACTCCGGGCCGGGGCTGACCGAGGAGGAGCTGGCCCGGGTCGGTGACCGGTTCTGGCGCAGCGCCCGGCACCAGAACGTGGACGGCTCGGGCCTGGGCCTGTCGATCGCGCGCACCCTGCTGCTGGCCGGCGGCGGCTCGCTGGAGTTCGCCGCGGCCGAGCCGACCGGGCTGGCCGTCACCCTGATCGTCCCGCGCGAGCACTGACCAGCCACCGGACGGGCTTCGAGGCTCAGGGCTTGACGGACCGGTAGTACCGTTCGGCGCCCTCGTCCAGCGGCAGCGGGTCGGTGTAGACGGCGGTGCGCAGGTCCACCAGCTGGGCCGCGTGCACCTGGGTGCCGATCGGGTCCCGGCTGTCGATCACGGCCCGGGTGAGCCCTTCGACGAGCCCCGGGTCCACGTCGTCGCGGGTGATCAGCAGATTGGGCACCGCCATGGTGAGCACGGCCTGGGTCTTCGGGTAGACCCCGGCGGGCAGTACCGCGGTGCGCCAGGCGTCGGTGTCGCTGCTCGCCTGGTGCAGCTTGTCGGTGAGGTCGCCCAGCGGCACGATCCGGATCGGGAACCTGGCCGCCAGGCCGGTCAGCGCGGAGGTGGGCAGTCCACCGGACCAGAAGAACGCGTCCAGTTGGCCGTGCGCCAGTTCGGTGCTGGCGTCGCCGACGCCGAGCGGGGCGGGGGTGATGTCGGTGTCCGGGTTGATCCCGGCGGCGAGGAGCAGTTCGCGGGTCACCAGTTCCACCCCGGACTTGGGTTCGCCCACCCCGACCCGCTTGCCCTTGAGGTCGGCCACCGACTGCACCGGGGAGTCGGCCGGGACCACCAGCTGCAGGTAGTCGTCGTAGAGCCGGGCGATCGCCCGCAGCTTGTCCTTGCCGGGGCCGGGGAACTCCGCCACCGCGTCGGCGGTGGCTATCGCGAAGGAGTCCTGGCCGGAGGCGACCCGCTCCAGGTTGTCCACCGAGCCCTGGCTGGGGTCGAGCCGCAGCTCCACGCCGGGCATCGCGGTGTGCAGATAGGACTGCAGCAACTCCCCGTACTGGGTGTAGACCCCCTCGGGTACGCCGGTCGCGAAGCCGTCGACCCCCTTGGGATAGCCGACCGGCCGACCGGCGGTCAGCCACCAGCCGCCGACCGCGCCCACCACCAGCAGCAGCGCGGCCAGCAGCGGCCAGAGCCGCCGCCGGGCGGCGGTGCGCGGCCGGGCCGTGGTCGAGGTCATGCGGGGGATCCTGCCAGGCGAAGCCGTCGGACGGGAGGGGGGTGGGCCCATCTCGCCGCAGCGCGCCACCGGAGCGCGCCGCGCTGCCCTTACCCTTGCTGCTGTGGGTATGGGAGAGAGCTTGCGAACTTACAAGGTCGTCACGCACGGCTGTCAGATGAACGTCCATGACTCCGAGCGGCTGGCCGGGCTGCTGGAGGACGCCGGATACGTGAAGGCCGACCAGGGCGGCGAGCCGGACCTGGTGGTCTTCAACACCTGCGCCGTGCGCGAGAACGCCGACAACAAGCTGTACGGCAACCTCGGTCAGCTGGCCCCGGCCAAGGCGAGCCGGAAGGACATGCAGATCGCCGTCGGCGGCTGCCTGGCCCAGAAGGACCGCGACACCATCGTGCGCCGGGCGCCCTGGGTCGACGTGGTCTTCGGCACCCACAACATCGGCCACCTGCCCGCGCTGCTGGAGCGCGCCCGGATCGAGCAGAGTGCCCAGGTGGAGATCCTGGAGTCGCTGGAGACCTTCCCCTCCACGCTGCCCACCCGCCGTGAGTCGGCCTACGCCGCCTGGGTCGCGATCTCGGTCGGCTGCAACAACACCTGCACCTTCTGCATCGTCCCGGCGCTGCGCGGCAAGGAGGAGGACCGCCGCCCCGGCGATGTGCTCGCCGAGGTCGAGGCGCTGGTCGGCGAGGGCGTCATCGAGGTGACCCTGCTCGGCCAGAACGTCAACGCCTACGGCTCCGACCTGGGCGACCGCGAGGCCTTCTCCAAGCTGCTGCGCGCCTGCGGCCAGATCGAGGGCCTGGAGCGGGTGCGCTTCACCTCCCCGCACCCGCGCGACTTCACCGACGACGTGATCGCCGCGATGGCCGAGACGCCGAACGTGATGCACCAGCTGCACATGCCGCTGCAGTCCGGCTCGGACACCGTGCTGCGCGCGATGAAGCGCTCCTACCGCCAGGAGCGGTTCCTCGGGATCATCAAGAAGGTGCGCGAGGCGATGCCGGACGCCGCGATCTCCACCGACATCATCGTCGGCTTCCCCGGTGAGACCGACGAGGACTTCGAGCAGACCCTGCACGCGGTCCGGGAGGCCCGCTTCACCAACGCCTTCACCTTCCAGTACTCCAAGCGCCCCGGCACCCCGGCTGCCGAGATGGCGGACCAGGTGCCCAAGGCCGTGGTCCAGGAGCGCTACCAGCGGCTGGTCGCCCTCCAGGAGGAGATCTCCTGGGAGGAGAACAAGAAGCAGGTCGGCCGCCGCCTGGAGGTCCTGGTCGCCGAGGGCGAGGGCAAGAAGGACGTCAGCACCGACCGGCTCTCCGGCCGCGCACCCGACAACCGGCTGGTGCATTTCAACCCGAGCATGCGAGGGGTGAACGACCAGCACAGCAGCCGGCCGACCGAGCCGGTGCGCCCGGGCGACATGGTGACCGTCGAGATCACCTACGCCGCCCCGCACCACCTGCTGGCCGAGGGCCCGACGCTGGGCGTGCGGCGCACCCGGGCCGGCGACGCCTGGGAGAAGCGCAACGCCGCCCCGGCCGCCAAGCCGGCCGGTGTGATGCTCGGGCTGCCCGGCATCGGCGCTCCGGTGCCGCTGGCGGCCGCGCCCGGCGACGGCTGCGGCTGCGACTGATCCCGGGCCCGGGGGCAGCCGGTTAGAGTGATCGACATGCTGGTCGCCGCTGCCGTCTGCCCCTGCCCCCCGCTGCTGGTTCCCGAGGTCGCCGCCGGTGCGGCCGCGGAGCTGGACGGTCTGCGGGCGGCCTGTACCGAGGCGGTCGGCGAGCTGCTGGCCGCCGACCTCCAGCTGCTGGTGCTGGTCGGTGACGGCCCGCAGGCCGAGGTCTGGACCGAGGGCGGGGCCGGCTCCTTCCACCGCTACGGCGTGCCGCTCGGCGTGCGGCTGCCCTCCGGCGGGGTCGACGGACCCGAACTCAGCCCCTCGCTCACCGTCGGCGCCTGGCTGCTGGAGCGGGCCGGCGCGGCCCTGCCCACGCACGCCTGCGCGGTGCCCGGCGACGCGCCGGCGGACCGGATGCTGGGCCTGGGCCAGGGGCTGGCGGGACTCGCCGACCGGGTCGGACTGCTGGTGCTCGGCGACGGCAGCGCGCGACGCTCCGTCAAGGCGCCCGGCTACCTGGACGAGCGGGCCGAGGGCTTCGACGCCGAGGTGGCCCGCGCCCTCGGTGCGGCGGACACCGCCGCGCTGGCCGCGCTGGACCCGCGGCTGGGCGCCGAACTGCTGGCCGCGGGCCGGGCCCCGTGGCAGGTGCTGGCGGGGGCGGCCCGGGGAGCGGGGCTCGGCGGGCGGCTGCGCTACCAGGACGCCCCGTACGGGGTCGGCTACTTCGTGGCCTCCTGGAGCTGAGCGGGACACCGGCACACGCGGCGGGGCCGGACGGATGATCCGTCCGACCCCGCCGACCCCGCCGACCGTGCCGATCAGCTCCTGATCAGCCCTGCGCGCGCTGCCCGCTGCCCGGCTCGTCGGCCTCGCCCGGCTCGGCGTGGCCCTGGTCCGGCCGGCCCTTCTCCGCGAAGCCGTCCACCGCGCCCTTGGCCTTCTCGGCGCCGGTGGCGATCCTGTCGCTGTACTTCCCCTTGGTGGCCTTGTCGATCGCGTCGCCGGCCTTGTCGACCAGCTCGTCGATCTTCTCGCTGTGCTGGCCGGCCAGCTGGCCGGCCTTGTCCTTGAGCTCCTCGGCCCTGCCCTTGAGGTTGTCCATCAGGCCCATGCCTTCGTCTCCTGTGTCAGGCCGCTCGGGTCGGCTCTGCGGAAGGGTGTCCCCGGCCGGTTCCGCGCTCTGCGCGGCTGCCGCCAGCGCTGCGGCCAGCAGCTCGGCGACATCCGGCGTGAGGACGCCCGCCGCGTCGAGGAGCGTCGCCCCGACCTCGGCGCTCGGGTCCCCGGCCACCACCTCGCCCCGTTCGGCCTCGGGGGCCGTCCGGGCGGCCGGGACGCCGGGCGGCGACTCCTGTCGCTCTCCGTCGGTCGCCTGCGGCCCCGCCTGCTCGTGCTCCTGCTGCTGCTCCTCCTGCGGAACCAGCACGGCGACCGAACCACCGCCCGCGGCCTGCGGAACCTCGGCGGTGCGGCGACGGAACCAGCTGAAAACACCCATATCTTCTCCCAACCTACGCGGTCTGCGGCGGCCCCGGGGCCGGTTCAGCGCGAGCCGGTGCAGGGTGCCGCCCATCCGGGGAACGAGTCGGCCGGTGGCCGGTCACGTCCCCCGTTCGGGTGGGGGTGCCGCGCTTTGCGAGACTTGACGGTGTGAGCAGCTCTCTTTCCCGTATCCCGGTGGTCTCGGTGGTCGGCGCGACCGCGGCCGGCAAGTCCGATCTGGCCGTCGCGCTGGCCCGCGCGCTCGGCGGCGAGGTGATCAACACCGACTCCATGCAGCTCTACCGGGGCATGGACATCGGCACCGCCAAGCTCACCCTCGACGAGCGTGGCGGCATCCCGCACCACCTGCTGGACATCTGGGAGGTCACCGAGACCGCCAGCGTCGCCGAGTACCAGCGGCTGGCCCGGGCCGAGATCGACCGGCTGCTGGCCGCCGGGCGCCCGCCGGTGCTGGTCGGCGGCTCCGGGCTGTACGTGCGTGCGGCGATCGACGAGATGGAGTTCCCGGGGACCGATCCGGCGGTGCGGGGCCGGCTGGAGGCCGAGCTGGCGGAGCACGGGCCGGCCGTGCTGCACGCCCGGCTGGCCGGGCTGGACCCGGCCGCCGCGGCCGCCATCCTGGTCGGCAACGGGCGGCGGATCGTGCGGGCGCTGGAGGTGATCGAGCTGACCGGGCGTCCGTTCACGGCCAACCTGCCCAGCAACACCGCGGTCTACGACGCGGTGCAGATCGGTGTCGCGGTGCCCCGCCCGGAGCTGGACGAGCGGATCACCCTGCGGGTGGACCGGATGTGGCAGGCGGGGCTGCTGGACGAGGTGCGGGCGCTGGAGGCGCGGGGGTTGCGCGAGGGGCTGACGGCCGGTCGGGCGCTCGGTTACCAACAGGTGCTGGCGCACTTCGCCGACGAGTGCACCGAAGAGGAGGCGCGGGCGGAGACGGTGCGCGCCACCAAGCGGTTCGCGCGCCGTCAGGAGTCCTGGTTCCGCCGGGACGACCGGATCCACTGGCTCGACCGGCCCGCCGGAGCGGACCCGGCCGACCTGCTGGAACGCTCGCTGAAGCTGGTCGAGCAGGCGGGCTGAGCAGCGGATTCCGGCCGGTCGGCGCACCGGATCCGGCCATCTGCCGGTGCACCTGCGCCCGCACGTGCAGGTGCAGAAGGAAGCCGGGATCACGACCGGATCACGTCATGGCCACGGATCACCCGGTGACCCGCGTTACGCGCTGTGAGCGCGTTGGGACATGCCATTATCGAGGCAAGAGGGGCCGGTCGCGCGGGCCGGGCCCATCCGTTCGCGGGCTCCGGCTCGTGTCGAACTGTCAGGGGAGGCCGCGTGTCCACGGGTCCCGGCCCCGAAACCGAGCAGTTCCCGCACCATGCCCTGGACCTGTCCGGGGCGGCGCACGGCCTCGACGAGCCGGAACCCGCCCATGACCCGGTCACCGACCTGGCCGAGGAGGCGTTCGCCCTGCCGCCCGCCGATCTGCTGACGCCGGCCGCACGGCCGATCGAGGACCTGCTGCCGCTGAGCGTGCTGCCGTCCGCCGAGGACCTGCTGCTGGCCGCCGATCCGGACGTCCCGCTCGGCCCGCCGGCCGACCAGGCGGTGCTCGAACGCGAGATCCGACCGCGCCGCCGGCTGCGCTGGTGGCAGCTGCTGCCGATCGTGCTGATCGGGGTGGGCGGCTCGCTGATGTTCGCCTTCCCGCTCGCCTTCGGCTCCGGCAACGGCGGCTCGATGGTGGCCATGCTCGGCCTGCTGCTCACCGCCGCCTCGATGGGCTGGGGCGCGATGGCGGCCCGCAAGGCCGGCTACGCCTGGCCCGGTCTGCCCCGCCGCGGCTCTGGCCGGCGCGCGGCCTGGCAGGCCATCGCCGGCTACACCCTGATCGTCTGCGCGGCCTTCGCCCTCGCCGTCTGGCGGGTCGTCCAGCTGCGCGGCTGATCGCCGCCGCTGCCCGGTCAGTACGATCGCAGCATGAGCACAGCGACCCCGCAGGGCCTGCCTTTCCTCAAGGGCCACGGCACCGAGAACGACTTCGTCATCCTCCCCGACCTGGACGGCGCGCTGCGCCTGGGACCGGCCGAGGTGGCCCGGCTCTGCGACCGCCGGGCCGGGATCGGTGCCGACGGCGTGCTGCGGGTGGTCCGCTCGGCCCGTGACGAGGCCGCGGCGGCGCAGGCCGAGCAGGCCGAGTGGTTCATGGACTACCGCAATGCCGACGGCAGCATCGCCGAGATGTGCGGCAACGGGGTCCGGGTCTTCGCCCGCTACCTGGTGCACGCGGGGCTGGCCGAGCCCGGACCGCTGGTGATCGCCACCCGGGCCGGGCTGCGCCGGGTGCTGATCGCCGAGGACGGGCCGGACGGCACGCCCGGTGACATCACCGTGGACATGGGCCGGGCGGTGCTGCCGCCGACCGAGGGCCTCGAGGTGGCGGTGGGGGAGCGGCGCTGGCCGGCCCGCAACGTCAACATGGGAAATCCGCACGCGGTGGTCTTCGTGGCGGACCTCGCGGAGGCGGGCAACCTGTTCACCGCGCCCGCCGTCAGCCCGGCCGAGGCCTACCCGCACGGTGTCAACGTGGAGTTCGTGGCGGACCGCGGCGAGCGGCAGGTCGCGATGCGGGTGCACGAGCGCGGCTCCGGCGAGACCCGCTCCTGCGGGACGGGCACCTGCGCGGTGGCGGTGGCCGCGGCCCGGCGGGCCGGGATCGACCCGGCGGTCACCGGGGAGCCGGTCACCTTCACCGTGGACGTGCCCGGCGGGCGGCTGGTGATCACCGAACACCCGGACGGGCGGGTCGAGATGACCGGGCCCGCGGTGATCGTGGCCGCCGGGATGATCGAGCCCGGTCTGCTCCGATAGCGCGTCACGGGGTGCGGTGCCGTGCGGGGATGAGGCCGCGTCAAGGGGCGAGCCCCGGGGCGGGCCACCCTTTCCCCGTTCCGCGAGGCGCTGAATCCGCCCGTTCGAGTGATCCCGCTAACAGAGCGGAAGCAGGGCCTCGCGGAACGTGGTGTGCTCGGTAGCATGGACCACCGGGGCAGCCACCGCTCCGGTGCTCGCTGCCGGAGGTTGCCATGACTGTCGAGACCGGCCGGCCAACCGGCCAGGCCCTGTCACCTGGGACATCTGAGGCTCCGTCACCTGTTTCCGATCGGCCCGGGGGGCGGTCGGCGCAGGTGCCGCCGGCCGGTCCGGCCGCGTCGCCCGCGGCACCGCCGTCCGCGCCGACATCACCTGAGTCGCCGTCACCCGGTCGGCGGCTGCTCGGGCGAGCGGCGCTCGGCCGGGCCGGGCGCGCCGCCCTGCTGGCCACCGGGCGCCCTCCGGTGCCGGACGCGATCGAGCCGCTGGTGCAGGCGCACCGCCGCCACCACCCGCAGTCCGACCTCGCGCTGCTCAGTCGCGCCTACCGGACGGCCGAGGAGAGCCACCGGGGGCAGAAGCGCAAGAGCGGCGAGCCGTACATCACCCACCCGCTCGCCGTCACCATGATCCTGGCCCAGCTCGGCGCCGAGACCACCACCCTGGTCGCCTCGCTGCTGCACGACACGGTCGAGGACACCGAGGTGACGCTCGATCAGGTAGCCGCTGCCTACGGCCCCGAGGTCGCCTACCTGGTGGACGGCGTGACCAAGCTGGAGAAGGTGGACTTCGGCGCGGCGGCGGAGGCGGAAACGTTCCGCAAGATGCTGGTCGCCACCGGCGACGACGTGCGGGTCATGGTGATCAAGCTGGCCGACCGGCTGCACAACATGCGGACGATCCGGCACATGAAGCCCGCCAGCCAGATCCGGATCGCCAAGGTCACCCGGGACGTGCTGATCCCGCTGGCCGAGCGGCTGGGCATCCAGGTGGTGAAGACGGAGCTGGAGGACATCGTCTTCGCCACCCTGCACCCCGAGGAGTACGCCAGGACCAGAGCCCTGATCGCCGCCCAGGAGGCGGCCCAGGACGCGCTGCTCAGCCCGTTCGCCGCGGCACTGCGCCGGCAGCTGGCCGAGTCCGGGGTGTCGGCCGAGGTCACCGTGCGGCCCCGGCACTGCGTCTCGGTGCACCGCACGATGCTGCGCCGCGGCCAGGGCGGGCCGACGGGGCGCCCGTACCCGGCCGACCTGGCCCGGCTGCTGGTCGTGGTCGAGGAGACCGCCGACTGCTACGCGGTCCTCGGCGAACTGCACACCTGCTGGACTCCGCTGCCCGGCGAGTTCAAGGACTTCGTGGCCGCGCCCAAGTTCAACCTCTACCAGTCGCTGCACACGGCGGTCTCGGTGGACGGCGTGCTGGTCGAGGTGCTGGTCCGCACGCCCCGGATGCACCAGATCGCGGAGTTCGGGGTGGTCGCGCTCGGCAGCCCGCAGGCCCTGGGCACCCAGCCGGCCGGTGCCGAGCAGGCCGGGCGCGACGAGCTGGACGGCACCGACCCGGCCCGTCCCGGCTGGCTCAGCCGGCTGCTGGAGTGGCAGCAGGAGACGCCGGACCCGGACGCCTTCTGGTCCACGCTGACCGCCGACCTGTCCGATGACGGGGAGATCACCGCCGTCACCGAGGAGGGCGCCACCCTGGTGCTGCCGGTCGGGGCCAGCTGCGTCGACGCCGCCTACCAGCTCGGTGAGGAGATCGGGCACCGATGTATCGGTGCGCGGGTGAACGGGCGCCTGGTGGCGCTGGCCACCGCGCTGGCGGACGGCGATGTGGTGGGCATCCTGACCGAGTCGGGGGGCGGCCCCGGTGGGCCCGAGCCGACCGGGCCGAGCCCGCAGTGGCTGGAGTTCGCGCACACCCCCGGCGCCCGGATCGCGATCGAGCGCTGGCTGGCCGGGCACCCTGGGCCGGGGGTCCCGGCGGGCCACGGTGTCGTGCAGGGGGGCTCGGCCGCACCCCCGGCCGTGCCCGCGCCGCACCGCCCGGCCGCGCGGTCGGCACCCGCGCGGCCGTCGGGTGGCCACGGTCGGCTGGTGATCGCCCCCGGGCACCCGGGAGCGGCCGTGCGGCTGGCCCGCTGCTGCACCCCGGTCCCGCCGGACCAGGTGACCGGTTTCCAGATCCGCGGTGGTTCGATCGCGGTGCACCGGTACGACTGCCCCACCGGCGAGCGGATGCGCGGCTCGGGGCGCGGTCCGGTGCAGCTGGACTGGGCGCCGGAGGCCGGGGCGGCGGCTGCCGCGCCGGCCCCGTTCCGGGTCACCCTGCAGGCCGAGGCGCTGAACCGCAACGGCCTGCTGGCCGACCTGACCGCCGCGATGTCGGCCACCGGGCTCGACATCGTCTCCGCGGTGGTGGAACCGCCCGAGGAGCTGCGGGTGCGGCACACCTACACGGTGGAGCTGCCCGGCGCCGCGACGCTGCCCGTGGTGATGCGTGCCATGCTGCGGGTCTCCGGGGTCTACGACGTGCGCCGCCCCGGCCTGGAGGCCCCGCGCCCGCCCCGGCTGCGGCCCAACGCCCGGCCCGCCCGAAATGATGGTGACCCGGCCCCCGGGCCCGTGCGACCATCGAAGGGAATGCGGGACCGGTCCGCTGCGTTGAGCGCAGTGGACGGGCAGCCCGAAGAGAGCTGATCCGTACCTTGCCGCGAGCCCCGTCGAGACCCTAAGGACACGATGACCTCCACGTTCGAAGACCGCGATTTTTCCAGCGCGACCACCGGCCGCAGCGCCCGCGGTCCCGCTGGCCTCCGGGCCGAAGCCCTGATGGACGAGGACCTCGCGGCGATCGACGAGGACTTCGGCCGGAACTACGACGGTGACCAGTACGACCGCAGCGAGCGCGCCGCACTGCGCCGCGTGGCGGGCCTGTCCACCGAACTCGAGGACGTCACCGAGGTCGAGTACCGCCAGCTGCGCCTGGAGCGCGTGGTGCTGGTGGGCGTCTGGACCGACGGCACCGTCGAGGAGGCCGAGAACTCGCTGGCCGAGCTCGCCGCGCTCGCCGAGACCGCCGGCTCCCAGGTGCTCGACGGGGTGATCCAGCGCCGCGACAAGCCGGATGCCGCCACCTACATCGGCTCCGGCAAGGCCAGGGAACTGCGTGACATCGTCGCCGCCACCGGCGCCGACACCGTGGTCTGCGACGGTGAGCTGACCCCGGGTCAGCTGATCCACCTCGAGGACGTGGTGAAGGTCAAGGTGGTCGACCGGACCGCGCTGATCCTGGACATCTTCGCCCAGCACGCCAAGTCCCGGGAGGGCAAGGCCCAGGTCTCGCTGGCGCAGATGCAGTACATGCTGCCGCGCCTGCGCGGCTGGGGTCAGTCGCTCTCCCGGCAGATGGGTGGCGGTGGCTCCGGCTCCTCGGGCGGCGGGATGGCCACCCGTGGTCCCGGTGAGACCAAGATCGAGACCGACCGGCGGCGGATCCGCGAGAAGATGGCGAAGCTCCGCAGGGAGATCGCCGACATGAAGAAGGGCCGGGACACCAAGCGCCAGGAGCGCAAGCGCCACCAGGTGCCCTCGGTCGCGATTGCCGGCTACACCAACGCCGGCAAGTCCTCGCTGCTCAACCGGCTCACCGGCGCCGGCGTCCTGGTGGAGAACTCGCTGTTCGCCACCCTGGACCCGACCGTGCGGCGGGCCACCACCCCGGGCGGGCGGCTCTACACGCTGGCCGACACGGTCGGCTTCGTCCGGCACCTGCCGCACCACCTGGTCGAGGCCTTCCGCTCGACCATGGAGGAGGTCGCCGACGCTGACCTGATCCTGCACGTGGTGGACGGCTCGCACCCCGAGCCGGAGACCCAGCTGGCGGCCGTCCGCGAGGTGATCGTCTCGGTCGACGCGCAGCACGTGCCGGAGATCGTGGTGATCAACAAGGCCGACGCCGCCGACCCGCACGTGCTGCAGCGGCTGCTGCGCCGCGAGCCGCACGCGATCGTGGTCTCGGCCCGCTCCGGGCAGGGGATCGCGGAGCTGCTGCAGCTGATCGACCAGGAGCTGCCGCGCCCGGCCGTCGAGGTCCAGGCGCTGGTTCCGTACACCCGGGGCGACCTGGTCTCCCGGGTGCACGCGGAGGGCGAGCTGCTGGAGACCGAGCACACCGGTGAGGGCACGCTGCTGCGGGCCAAGGTCGAGGCCGAGCTGGCCGCCGAGCTGGAGCGCTACGCGGTGGCCGTGCAGCACTGAGCGGCTGGACCGAGCGACGAACGGGAAGGGCCCCGGCTGGTGCCGGGGCCCTTCCCGCTGTCCCGGGCCGGCTCAGGGCAGCTGCGTCATGGCGGTGAACATCTGCTTCGCCTGGTCGTCCAGCTCGGGCCCGGCCACCCAGGCCGCCGGGCTCGGGCCGATCGAGGTGTTGCTGACCAGGGTCGGCCTGCCGTCGGGGCCGAGTGCCAACCAGCCGCCGCCGCTGGCGCCGGCGGTCATGGTGCAGCCGATGGTCAGCATGGTCGGCCGGGTCGGGTCGTAGGAGAGCCGGCCCGGCTGGCCGCCGGCGCAGGACTCCAACTGCTGGCCGTCGAACGGCAGGGCGGCCGGGAACCCGTAGGCGGTGACCGAGGTGAGCCGGTCGCGCGGGGCGTCGAACCAGATCGGTACCGAGCCGCCGACCTCCTCCTCCAGTGACCTGCCCGGCAGGTCCGGGTCGGTGACCCGGATGACCCCCGAGTCGTCCTGGTTGACCGCGCCGCCCGAGTCGCCGCCCTGGGCCATCCACTGCGGCGCCACCATGGCGTCGTTCGCCCACCAGCGGCCGTAGGGCGCGACCTGGGCCAGCGTGGCGGCGCGGCCGCCACCGGCCGCGTCCGAGCTGTTGTAGTCCGGGACGAAGGCGATGTTCTTCAGCCAGTCGCCGCCCTTGCCGCTGTGCAGGCAGTGTCCGGCGGTCCACACCAGGTTGCTCCTGCCCGGGTGCTGCGGGTCGCTCACCACGGTGCCGGAGCAGACGTAGGTGCCCCGCGGGCTGGTGGCGAAGATCCTGCCGAAGACCGCCAGGTCGGGCGGGTAGGGATGCGGGGCGGCCTGCGCCGGGACGGCGGCGGGCAGCGGGTCGTTCTGGGGGTCCGCCACCGTCGGGGCGGTGCTGGACGGAATGGCGGTGGGTGCGGCGGTGCCGGCCGAGGCGGTCGGCGCGGGGGTGGTGGGCGTGGCGGTGGGCACGGCGGGCGGCTGCGGAGCGGCGACCGGCGCGGCCGGGGCGGCCGGAGTGGCCGCCTTCATCGCGGCGGGTGACCAGAGGTCCTTGGCGATCTCGTTCTTCAGCAGGTGCTGCCGCGCCCACCGGGACCAGTCGGCGGCGCTCCAGCTCCGCGGGTCGCGCAGCGCGGCGGCGTCGGCCCTGGCCCGGTGCTCACTGCCGCCCGCGCCGCACCCGGCGGTGAGGGCCAGGACGGTGGCCAGGGCGGCGGCCGCCGCCGCCCTGGTGATGGTCCGTCGCACCGTCAACTTTTCTTGCTGATGTAGTCCAGCGCGCTCTGCGCCACGTCGTCCAGGTAGGGGCCGGCCAGCCAGCCGCTCTCCTGGGGGCCGATCGAGGTGTTGCTGACCAGGGCCGGCTTGCCGCCGCGGTCCGCGAACCAGCCGCCGCCGCTGGAGCCGGCGGTCATCCCGCAGCCGATCACGTTCATCGCCGGGCGCGAGGTGTCGAAGGAGATCCGGGAGGCCTGGCCGCCCGCGCAGCGCTCCATCTGGGTGCCGTTGAAGGGCGGGGCGGCCGGGTAGCCGACCGCGGTGATCTTCAGCTGGTCGCGCGGAGCGTTGAACCAGACCGGCACCGAGCCGCCGACCGTCTCCTCCAGCGACTTCCCGTTGCCGTTCTCGTTCTGCACTCGGATGATCGCGAAGTCGCACTGGCTGGCCGGGCCGCCGGTCTCGGAGCCCTCCGCGTACCACTGCGGCGAGGAGATCGCCTGGGTGGCGTCCCAGACGCCGAACGGCGCGAACTGGCTCTGGCTGGTCGGCTGCTGGCCGCCGCTGACCGCGCCGGAGCTGTTGAAGGCCGGGACGAAGGCGAGGTTGCTGTACTGCTGGCCGCTCTTCCCGCTGGTGATGCAGTGCCCGGCGGTCCAGATCAGGTTGCTCTTGCCCGGGTGCTGCGGGTCGGAGATCACGGTGGCCGAGCAGACCGCGTGCTGGGAGGAGCTGATGTCGAAGAAGAGCTTGCCGTCCACCGCGTTCTGCGCGTACGGGTGGGGCACCGCCTCGGCCGCGATCGGGGCGGGCAGCGGGTCGGTGTCGCTGCTGCCGCCAGTGCTGCTGCCGGTGCCGCTGCTGCTGCCGCCGGTGGGCTGCTGCGGCGGGACGACCGGGTCGTTCGGCTTGGCCTGGAGCATCTTCTGCAGGTTCCAGAAGCCCTTGACCGCCTGCGGGATCGCGTGCTGCTTGGCCCAGCTGTCCCAGTCGGAGAGCTTCCAGTGCTTCAGGTCGTTCAGGCTGGGCAGGCCCAGGCCACCGGGCAGCGCGAGCGCGCTCGACGGCGACGCGGTGACCGCGGTCGGGCTCGGGGCGGGCGCCGCCTTCGGGGTGTCGCTCGACCCGCAGGCGGCCGTGGCGAAGAGGGTCAGGGCGGCCACGGCGCCGGCTGCCGCGGTGCGTCGGCGGGTTCCGCCGTTCATCGGTGACATCTGTTCAGTTCCCCCAGGTGGAGTATGGCGGCGGGGCCTGCGGGCCGTCCGCCGGGCACCCATGGAGTTTCCCATGCGGCCAGGACAGGCGGGTCCGCACCCCGGTGGCGACAGGTGATGGGGGGTCATCGATCGGTGACCGCAGGACCGTAGGGCGTGATTACCCGGCGCTCCGCTCGTTGGACCAAGTGGATGTCCTCCGCCGGGGTGTACGCGCCGGCGGTGCCCTCCCCAAGCGCACCGAGGAGCAGTCTTGAGCACCGCCCTGACCGGAGCCCCGGCCACCGTCCCGCGACAGCTGGACCAGTTGGCCGAGTCGGATCCGCTGCTGCACCAGGACCCCTCGGTCGCGGCCGAGCAGGCGGCGATCGAGGGGCTGCTGCGCTGCTGGTGCCGGGAGACCGGGGCCCGCCCGGATCAGGACGGCGTGCTGCGGGTTCCGGTGCTGGGCGGGGCGGCCCGGCTGCTGGCGGGCGTGCGGTACTGGTCGCCGTGCGGCTGGCACCGGTTCGGGCCGGCCGTGCTGGCCGCCGGCCGGGCCGAGACCGGCAACCCGCTGGACGCGGTGACCGCGGCCGCGTTGCTGGCCCGCTCGGCCGACGCGCACCCGGGCGCCGAGCAACTCGCCGACATGGTCGGCAGGGTGGCCGACTCCGTCCGGCGGACCGCCGACGTGCTGCGCCACCGGCGCGGGAACCCGGGCCCGGGGCCGGACTCCGCCTTCCTGCGGGCCGAGCAGTCGCTGCTGCTCGGGCACCCGCTGCAGCCCGACCCGAAGAGCCGCGACGGCCTCGGGCCCGCCCAGAGCGCGGCCTACTCGCCCGAGCTGCGCGGCTCCTTCGCGCTGCACTGGTACGCCGTCGACCGCGACCTGCTCGCCGCCGGCTCGGCGCTGGCGGTGCCCGCCGAGCAGCTGACCGCCGAACTGCTCGGCGCGCCCGAGCTGTTGCCGCCGAACACCGCCGCGCTGCCGCTGCACCCCTGGCAGGCGCAGGAGTTGGAACGCCGACCGCAGATCGCCCGGCTGCTGGCCGACGGCGCGCTGCACGACCTCGGCCGGCACGGCGCCCCCTGGTTCCCGACCTCCTCTGTGCGCACCGTCTACCGCCCGGGCACCGCCTGGATGCTCAAGCTCTCGCTCGGCCTGCGGATCACCAACTCCCGCCGGGAGAACCTGCGCAAGGAACTGCACCGGGGCCTGGAGGTGCACCGGCTGCTGGAGGCCGGGCTGAGCGCCGAGTGGCGGGCCGCGCACCCCGGCTTCGACATCATCCGCGACCCGGCCTGGATCGGGGTGGACCTGCCGGGGCTCGGCGCGCACAGCCCCGGCGGCCTGGACACCGTGCTGCGGCAGCAGCCGTTCGCCGACACCGACCGGGCGATCTGCGTGGCCGCGCTGGTCGCCGAGCGGCCACTGGGCGAGCCGGTCCTCGACGTGCCGTCCGAACTCGGCGACCTGCTGCGCTCGTTGGCCCGGCGCAGCGGTCGGCCGCTGCCGACCGTGGCAGCCGAGTGGTTCCTGCGCTACCTGGACGCCGTGGTGCTGCCGGTGCTCTGGCTGGACGGGCGGGCCGGCATCGCGCTGGAGGCCCACCAGCAGAACAGCCTGGTGCTGCTGGACGCCGACGGCTGGCCGACCGGCGGCCGGTTCCGCGACAACCAGGGGTACTACTTCCGCGCGTCGCACGCCGAGCGGCTGGAGGCCCGGCTGCCCGGTCTCGGCCGGGACAGCGACACCTTCGTCGAGGACGCGGTGGCGGACGAGCGCTTCGCCTACTACCTGGGGATCAACCACGTCCTCGGCCTGATCGGCGCGTTCGGCTCGCAGCGGCTGGCCGACGAGCGGGTGCTGCTCGCGGCGCTGCGCCGGTTCCTGGCCTGCCCGGCCGTCGCCGCCACCGGTTCCACGCTGCCCGCCCACCTGCTGGCCGCCCGCGAACTGCGCTGCAAAGCCAACATGCTCACCCGGCTGCACGGGCTGGACGAGCTGGTCGGCCCGGTGGAGACGCAGTCCGTCTACGTCACCATCCCCAACCCGGTGGCGGCCGGATGACCGCGCTGACCACGCCGGTGGGGGGTTTCCGGCTGCGGATCGTGCGACCCGAGGACCTGCCGCTGATCACCGGCTGGATGAACGACCCGGCGGTGGACGCCTTCTGGGAGCTGGCCGGTCCGCCCGAGCGGACCGAGCGGCACGTGCGGGCCCAACTGGAGGGGGATGGCCGCAGCGTTCCCCAACTCGGCCTGCTGGACGGCGTGCCGATGAGCTACTGGGAGGTCTACCGGGTGGAGCGGGACCGGCTGGCCGAGTACTACCCGGCCGAGCCCGGCGACATCGGCTTGCACCTGCTGCTGGGCCCGCCCGAGAGCCGCGGGCGGGGGCTGGGCGGTGCGCTGCTCGCGGCGATGGCCCAGCACCTGCTGCGGACCAGTCCGCGGGTGGTCGCCGAGCCCGATGTCCGCAACACCGCCTCGGTGCGGGCCTTTCGCCGGGCCGGCTTCAGCACGGTGGGCGAGATCGAGCTGCCGGAGAAGCGCGCGGCACTGATGATGCGTGAGAGGGAGGCCTGATGGATGATCAGCTCGCTGTGCTGGAAACCCCGTTCGACGTGGCGGCCGACGGCCCGCTCGATGTCCTGGGCGTCGGCATCGGCCCGTTCAACCTCTCGCTGGCCGCGCTGGTCGACCGGCAGCCGCGGCTGCGGGCGCTGTTCTGCGACCGCCGGCCCGAGTTCCGCTGGCACCCCGGGATGCTGGTGGACGGGGCCAGGATGCAGGTGCCGTTCCTGGCCGACCTGGTATCGCTGGTCGATCCGACCAACCCCTGGTCCTTCCTCAACTACCTGCGCGCGCACGACCGGCTCTTCCCGTTCTACTTCGCCGAGCGGTTCCAACTGCCGCGCCGGGAGTACGACCACTACTGCCGCTGGGTCGCCGAGGGGCTGGCCGACTGCCGGTTCGGCACCGAGGTCACGGCGGTGGGCTGGGCGGACGGCGCCTTCACCGCCACGCTGCGCGGGCCGGCCGGCCAGCAGCGGGTGCGGGCCCGCAACCTGGTGCTCGGGGTCGGCACCGAGCCGGTCCGCCCGTCGGCCTTCGCCGCGCTGTCCGGGCGGCCCACCGTCTTCCACTCCGGCGAGTACCTGCAGCGCCGGGCGGCGCTGACCGGCGCCCGGGACATCACCGTGGTCGGCTCGGGGCAGTCCGGCGCCGAGGTCTTCCTGGACCTGCTGCGCACCCTGCCGACGGGTGACGGCACCCGGCTGCGCTGGCTCACCCGGAGCAGGGCGCTGGCCCCGATGGAGTACTCCAAGCTCGGCCTGGAGCACTTCACCCCTGACTACACCCGCTACTTCCACGGCCTGCCCGCCCCCGTCCGCGACCGGCTGGTGGCCGAGCAGTGGCAGCTGCACAAGGCGGCGAGCGCCGAGACCCTGGCCGAGATCCACGACCTGCTCTACGAACGCACCATCGGCCGCCCGATCGGTGCCCCCGACGTCGAGATCGTCCCCGGCACCGAGGTGACCGAGGCGCTGCCCGGTCCCTGCGGCGGCCTGGAACTGCGCTGCCTGCACCGGGACTCCGGGCTGCGGCGGGTGGTCCGCACCGATGCCGTGGTGCTGGCCACCGGCTACCGGGCCGGGCGTCCGGCGGCCGTGGAACCGCTGGCCGAGCTGATCGACTGGGACGAGCAGGGCCGGTTCCGGGTCGACCTGGACCACCGGGTGGCCACCGCGGCCGAGCTGACCGGCGGCCTGTACGTGCAGAACGCCGAGCTGCACACCCACGGTGTCGGGACGCCCGACCTCGGTCTCGGCGCCCATCGTGCGGCGGTGATCCTCAACGCGCTCACCGGCCGCACGGTGCACCGGCTGCCCGCCAGGACCGCCTGGACCAGCTTCGCCCCGGCCGCCCTGCCCGCCCAGGGGGCCGCCTTCCCCGAGGAGTGGAACAGTGCCCCGTCCGCCCGCCGATGACCCGCTGCCCCGAGGTCCGCTGCCCCAGGACTCGCTGCCCCAGGACCCGCTGACCCGCCCGCGCTGGCGTGCGGCCTGCCGCGCGCTGCTGGCCAAGCTGCTCGCGGAGTTCAGCTACGAGGAACTGCTGCGGCCCGAACCCGTCCCGGGCGGCTACCGGCTCGCCCTGCCCGACGGGCCCGAGTACCGGTTCGCGGCCCGGCGCGGGGCGTACGGCAGTTGGCAGGTCGACCCGGAGTCGATCCGGGCCGGTGAGCGCCCGGCCGACGACCCGTTCGAGTTCGTGCTGGCGGCCCGCCGGTTACTCGGGCTCGCCGGGGACACCAGCGGCCACCTGGTCCGGGAGCTGACCGCCACGCTGCTGGCCGACGTGCGGCTGGCGGCCGACGCGCTGAGCGCGGCCGAGCTGGCCGAGCTGGACCACACCGCGCTCGAGGGCCGGCAGAGCGGCCACCCGTGGCTGGTGCTCAACAAGGGCCGGCTCGGCTTCTCCGCCACCGATGCCGCCCGCTGGACGCCCGAGGCCCGCACGCCGCAGCCGCTGAGCTGGCTCGCCGTCCACCGCGACCTGGCCCAGTACCGGGGCGTCGGCGACCTGGCCGAGGCCGAGCCGCTCTACCGCGCGGAGCTGGACGGCGAGGTGCTGGCGCGGTACCGGCGGCTGCTGGTCGACCAGGGCCTGGACCCGGCCGGCTACCTGCTGCTGCCGGTGCACCCCTGGCAGTGGGACGAGACGGTCCTGCCGCTCTTCGCGCCCTGGATCGCCGAGGGCCGGATCGTCCTGCTGCCCGCCGACCGCGACCTGCGGCTGCCGCAGCAGTCGATCCGCTCCTTCTTCAACGTCACCAGCCCGCACCGGCACACCGTCAAGCTGCCGCTCTCGGTGCTCAACACCCTGGTCTGGCGCGGGCTGCCGACCGAGCGCACGCTGGCCGCGCCGGCCGTCACCGCCTGGATCCACGGGCTGCGCGACGGCGACCCCTTCCTGCGCGAGGAGTGCCGGGTGGTGCTGCTCGGCGAGGTCGCCTCGGTCACCGTCCAGCACCCCTACTACGCGCGGCTGCCGGAGGCGCCCTACCAGTACAAGGAGCTGCTCGGCGCGATCTGGCGCGAACCACTGGGCGGCTACCTCGCACCGGGGGAGCGCGGGCGCACCCTTGCCGCGCTGCTGCAGGTCGGGACGGACGGCCGGGCCCTGGTCGAGGAGCTGATCGCGCGCTCGGGACTGTCCGCGCGGGACTGGACGGCCCGGCTGCTGCACGTGATGCTGCCGCCGCTGCTGCACTTCCTCTACCGCTACGGCACGGTCTTCTCCCCGCACGGCGAGAACGCGATCCTGCTCTTCGACGAGCGCGACGTCCCGGTCCGGCTCGCGATCAAGGACTTCGTCGACGACGTCAACCTGAGCGACCAGGACCTGCCCGAACTGCGCGAGCTGCCGCCCGCGGTGGCCGAGGTGCTGCTGCGCGCGGAGCCGGCGGGGCTGTGCCAGTTCCTGCACGCGGGCCTGTTCATCGGCGTCTACCGCTACCTGGCCCCGCTGCTGGAACGCCGACTCGCCCTGCCGGAGGCGGAGTTCTGGGGCCTGCTGCGCGCCGAGATCCTGGCCCATCAGGCGCGCTTTCCCGAGCTGGCCGAGCGCTTCGCGCTCTTCGACCTGTTCACCCCGACCATCGACCGGCTCTGCCTCAACCGCAACCGGCTGCTGCTGGACGGCTACCGGGACCGGCCGGCCCGCCCGCACGCGGCGGTGTACGGGCAGGTGGTCAACCCGCTGGCCGCTGCCCGGGTGGGGCTGCCCGGTCCGCGCGAGGGTGTTGTCAGTCCGGCCCCGTAGGCTGGAAGGGCCATGACGAACGACTCCGCACCCCAGCTGCTGCCCGCCGAGGGCGCACCCACTTCGGGCCCCGGCCCCGTGCCGACCGGCCGCATCCCCGAGCTCCTGCACGCCGCGGTCACCGCGGTCGGCGGAGTCGAGCGCCCCGGTCAGCTCCAGATGGCCCAGGCCGTGGCCGAGGCCGTCGACAGCGCCGAACACCTCCTGGTCCAGGCCGGCACCGGCACCGGCAAGTCCCTCGCCTACCTGGTCCCCGCGCTCGCCCACGGCGATCGCGTGGTGGTCGCCACCGCCACCCTGGCACTGCAACGCCAGCTGGTGGAGCGGGACTTGCCCCGCACGGTGGAGGCGCTGCAGCCGATCCTGCGGCGCCGCCCGCTGTTCGCGATGCTCAAGGGCCGCTCCAACTACGTCTGCCTGCACCGGGCCAACGAGGGCACCCCGAGCGAGGAGGGCGAGGGCCTGTTCGACCCGGTGGAGGCGCTCGGCGGCCCGAGCGGCAAGCTCGGTCAGGACGTGCTGCGGCTGCGCGACTGGGCGGGCGAGACCGAGACCGGCGACCGCGACGACATGAGTCCCGGCGTCTCCGACAAGGCCTGGGCCCAACTCTCCGTCAGTTCCCGGGAGTGCCTGGGGGCCAGCCGCTGCGCGTACGGCCAGGAGTGCTTCGCGGAGAAGGCCCGCGAGCGGGCCAAGCTCGCCGACGTGGTGGTCACCAACCACGCGCTGCTGGCGATCGACGCGATCGAGGGCGCTCCGGTGCTGCCCGAGCACGAGCTGCTGATCATCGACGAGGCGCACGAGCTGGTGAACCGGGTGACCGGCGCGGCCACCGCCGAGCTGACCGTCGGCGCGGTCAACCGGGCCGTCAAGCGGGCCGCCCGGCTCGCCAACGAGAAGGCGGTGGACGCGCTGCAGGCCGCCGCCGAGAGCTACCACGGCCTGATGGAGACGGCCCAGCCCGGCAAGGTCGACGAGCTGCCCGAGTACCTCGGCTACGCGGTGGCCGCGATCCGGGACGCCAGCCGCCTGGTGATCACCTCGCTCGGTGAGACCAGGGACAAGGGGCTCTCCGACGAGGACGCGGTGCGCAAGCAGGCGATGGCCGCCGCCGAGACGCTGCACGACACCACCGAGCGGCTGCTCTCCGAGTCGCCCTACGACGTGGTCTGGATCGAGCGCAACGACCGCTACGGGCTGGTCCCCGCCTCGCTGCGGGTGGCGCCGATGAGCGTCTCCGGGCTGCTGCGGGAGAACCTCTACAAGGAGCGCTCGGTGGTGCTCACCTCGGCCACCCTGAAGCTCGGCGGGGACTTCACCGGCGTGGCCGCCTCGGTGGGCCTGCCGGGCGAGGGGCGGCTGCCGGACCAGCGGGCGGCCGGCGAGCCGGAGCGGGCCGAGGGGGAGGACGCCCCGCCGTACTGGCGCGGGCTCGATGTCGGCTCGCCCTTCTCCTATCCGAAGCAGGGCATCCTCTACGTCGCCAAGCACCTGCCGCCGCCCGGCCGGGAGCCGGACCGGCCGCAGATGCTGGACGAGCTGGCCGAGTTGGTCGAGGCGGCCGGCGGGCGCACGCTGGGCCTCTTCTCCTCGATGCGGGCCGCCCAGACGGCCGCCGAGCAGCTGCGCGAGCGGCTGGACTTCCCGATCCTGCTGCAGGGTGAGGACACCCTGGGCGAGTTGATCCGGGCCTTCGCGAGCGATCCGGGGACCTGCCTCTTCGGCACCCTCTCGCTCTGGCAGGGGGTGGACGTGCCGGGTTCCGCCTGCCAGCTGGTGGTGATGGACCGGATCCCGTTCCCGCGTCCGGACGATCCGCTGATGAGCGCGCGGCAGAAGGCGGTCGAGGAGGCCGGCGGCAACGGCTTCATGGCGGTGGCGGCGACCCATGCCGCGCTGCTGATGGCGCAGGGTGCGGGCCGGCTGGTCCGCGCGGCCGACGACCGCGGCGTGGTCGCGGTGCTCGATCCGCGGCTGGCCACGGCCCGGTACGGCGGCTTCTTCCGGTCCTCGATGCCGGACTTCTGGTACACCACCGACCGCAACCAGGTGCGGCGCTCGCTGGCGGCGATCGCGGCGAGCGCGCCGCCGCCCAGGCCGGTCGCCAAGCGCGGCTGAGCACGGTCGCCGCTGGACGGGCGCCACGCGCGAGGGCCCCTGCCGATCTTCGTCGGTAGGGGCCCTCGCGCATGGCGCCGCGGCGTCACAGGCGCCGCAGCACCGCCACGACCTTGCCCAGGATGGTCGCGTTGTCGCCCGGGATGGGCTCGTAGGCGGGGTTGTGCGGCAGCAGCCAGATCCGGCCGTCCTCGCGCTTGAGCCGCTTCACCGTGGCCTCGCCGTCGATCATCGCGGCCACGATGTCGCCGTTCTCGGCGACCGGCTGGCGGCGCACGGTGACCCAGTCGCCGTCGCAGATCGCGGCCTCGATCATCGAGTCACCGCGCACGGTCAGGGCGAACAGCTCGCCCTCGCCGACCAGCTGGCGGGGCAGCGGGAAGACGTCCTCGACGGTCTGCTCGGCCAGGATCGGCCCACCGGCGGCGATCCGGCCCACCAGCGGGACGTAGGAGGTGGACGGACGCCCGGCGGCCTCGGCGGTGTTCGGCCGGGTCACCTCGACACCGCGGACCTCGTAGGCCCGCGGGCGGTGCGGGTCGCGGCGCAGGAAGCCCTTGCGCTCCAGCGCCATCAGCTGGTGCGCCACCGAGGAGGTGGAGGAGAGGCCGACGGCCTGGCCGATCTCCCGCATGCTCGGCGGGTAGCCGCGACGCTGCACGGAGTCCCGGATCACGTCGATCACCCGGCGCTGGCGTTCGGTCAGCCCGGCCTCGTCGGTGCGGATGCCGGGTGGGCGGCCCGGCAGCGAGCGGACCGTGCCGTTCGGCAGGCCGAGCGGCACGTCCTGCACCGAGGCGTGCTCGACGCTCTGGTCGGGGAGGTAGCCCGGGGTGGCTCCGGGGCGACTGTCGCTGCGGTCCATGTTCTGGTCCAAGCTCTGCTGGTCGGTGTGGGGTCGCTCGGTGGCGACCCGGCCCGCGTGCTGCTGGGTGCGGTCCTGCACCGGGATGCCTCGGCTGTCGGCGACGGTGTTCGGGAGGTTCTGGATAGCGGTGGAACTGCTGGTGCTGCTCTGTACGGCGCTCACGGCGGCCCCTCTCGTCGGGCGTTCTCCCTTGCCTGCCCAGCCCAACGGCAGCACCTATCGAAAGGTTGCGCCAAACACACGTTCGAGTGAATTATCGAGGAGTCGGCTGACTTGATCAAGGCATTCGGTGTATGTCGATTAAATGTTCGATCGAGTCGATTCTAGGGGCGCCGGGCGGGTCGATGGGGCAAGGGGGTGATGTCGCCGACAGTCGACCGGAATCCGCTGCTCGGCTGTCCGGGTGAGTCGGGTCCGAGGTCTCCCCGACTGACCAGCGTCGATTGCGGCGGGTGAGCCGAGTGATACCCGAATCGGGTGCGAGTCGGGCGTGTCCGCTCGGGACAGCGGCCTAGATCTAGTGGTTACATAGGTGCTCGCAGCCCACAGGTTGTGGTCCCCGGTTCTTGATCATGGTGGACGTCGCCTAGACTGAACGCTGCTCGCCCGCCAGTCACACCCCAGAAGGGAGCCGGTTCCGTGCACTGTCCCTTCTGCCGGCACTCCGACAGCCGCGTGGTCGACAGCCGCGCCGCCGACGACGGCAGCTCGATCCGTCGCCGCCGGCAGTGCCCCGACTGCGGTCGTCGATTCACCACGGTGGAGACGGCCGCGCTGATGGTGATCAAGCGCAGCGGGGTGACCGAGCCGTTCAGTCGGGAGAAGGTGATCTCCGGAGTCCGCAAGGCCTGCCAGGGCCGACCGGTCACCGAGGACGCTCTCGCGCAGCTCGGCCAGCGGGTCGAGGAGTGTGTGCGGGCCTCCGGCTCGGCCGAGCTCTCCACCCACGACGTGGGACTGGCCATACTCGGCCCGCTCAAGGACCTGGACGTCGTCGCGTACCTGCGGTTCGCCTCGGTCTACCAGGCCTACGACGGCCTGTCGGACTTCGAGGCCGCCATTGCCGAGTTGCGTGGCGCGGAGCAGCCGGCGGCAGCCCGGGACGACGACGGCGCCACGGTCGCCGTCCCCGCCGCGGCACCCTAGGCGACAAGCAGCACCACGGCAGCCCGGCAGGGCTGCGGCGTGCCCGAAAACGGCGCGCGAACCCCCATAAACCGTGCGAACCGGTCGGCGTCCCCGGCCTGCCCGCACACCAGGAGAAGCGAAGAAGCAGCGATACCCCGCTGCGCCGAAAGGCGACAATTGGGGTATTCGGGGCGCAAGCCCAGGAGGAGGAGAAGCAGTGACTGACACGACGAGCGGTTCCGCACGCGGGTCGAAGTCCGAGAAGGCGGCGAAGGGGTCCGGTAAGGCCCCCAAGGGCGGTCTGCGGATCGAGCGCATCTACACCACTCCTGGGGTGCACCCCTACGACGAGGTCAGCTGGGGGCGGCGCGACGTCGTCATGACCAACTGGCGTGACGGCTCGATCAACTTCGAGCAGCGCGGCGTCGAGTTCCCCGACTTCTGGTCGGTCAACGCGGTGAACATCGTCACCTCCAAGTACTTCCGCGGCGCGGTGGGTACCGAGCAGCGCGAGTGGAGCCTCAAGCAGATCATCGACCGCGTGGTGCTCACCTACCGCGCGGCCGGCGAGAAGCACGGCTACTTCGCCTCCCCGGCCGACGCCGAGGTCTTCGAGCACGAGCTGACCCACGCCCTCCTCCACCAGGTGTTCAGCTTCAACTCGCCGGTCTGGTTCAACGTCGGCACCAAGCAGCCCCAGCAGGTCAGCGCCTGCTTCATCCTGGCCGTCGACGACTCCATGGACTCGATCCTCGACTGGTACAAGGAAGAGGGGATGATCTTCAAGGGCGGCTCCGGCGCCGGCCTGAACCTCTCCCGGATCCGCTCCTCCAAGGAGCTGCTCTCCTCCGGCGGCAACGCCTCCGGCCCGGTCTCCTTCATGCGCGGCGCCGACGCCTCGGCCGGCACCATCAAGTCCGGTGGCGCCACCCGCCGCGCGGCCAAGATGGTCGTGCTGGACGTCGACCACCCGGACGTCGAGGCCTTCATCGAGACCAAGGTGAAGGAGGAGGAGAAGATCCGCGCGCTGCGCGACGCGGGCTTCGACATGGACCTCGGCGGGGACGACATCACCTCCGTCCAGTACCAGAACGCCAACAACTCGGTCCGGGTCTCCGACGAGTTCATGACGGCGGTCGAGAACGGCACCGAGTTCGGCCTGCGGGCGCGGATGACCGGCGAGGTCATCGAGACCGTCGACGCCAAGAAGCTGTTCCGCAAGATGGCCGAGGCCGCCTGGGCCTGCGCCGACCCGGGCATCCAGTACGACTCGACCATCAACCACTGGCACACCTGCCCCGAGTCGGGCCGGATCAACGCCTCCAACCCGTGCTCGGAGTACATGCACCTGGACAACTCCAGCTGCAACCTCGCCTCGCTGAACCTGATGAAGTTCCTGCGCGACGACGACACCTTCGATGCCGAGACCTTCGCCAAGGTCGTCGAACTGGTCATCACCGCGATGGACATCTCGATCTGCTTCGCCGACTTCCCGACCGAGAAGATCGGCGAGACCACCCGCGCCTACCGCCAGCTCGGCATCGGCTACGCCAACCTCGGCGCCCTGCTGATGGCCACCGGCCACGCCTACGACTCGGCCGGCGGCCGTGCCCTGGCCGGCGCGATCACCTCGCTGATGACCGGCACCGCCTACCGCCGCGGCGCCGAACTGGCCGGCGTGGTCGGCCCGTACGACGGCTATGCCCGCAACGCCGCCCCGCACCAGCAGGTCATGCGCCAGCACGCGGACGCCAGCAAGGCCGCCGTCGCGCTGGACGACCTGGACGCCCCCGTCTGGGCCGCCGCCACCGAGACCTGGCAGGACGTGCTCCGGCTCGGCGCGCAGAACGGCTTCCGCAACGCCCAGGCCTCGGTGCTCGCCCCCACCGGCACCATCGGCCTGATGATGGACTGCGACACCACCGGCGTCGAACCCGACCTCGCCCTGGTCAAGTTCAAGAAGCTGGTCGGCGGCGGCTCGATGCAGATCGTCAACAACACCGTGCCGCGCGCGCTGGCCCGCCTGGGCTACCACCGCGAGTCGGTCGAGGCGATCGTGGCCCACATCGCCGAGCACGGCAACGTGCTGGACGCTCCGGGCCTGAAGCCCGAGCACTACGAGGTCTTCGACTGCGCGATGGGTGAGCGCTCGATCTCGCCGATGGGGCACGTGCGGATGATGTCGGCGATCCAGCCGTGGATCTCCGGGGCGATCTCGAAGACGGTGAACATGCCGGAGAACGCCACCGTCGAAGAGGTCGAGGAGATCTACTTCGAGGCCTGGAAGCTGGGCGTCAAGGCGCTGGCGATCTACCGCGACAACTGCAAGGTCGGCCAGCCGCTCTCGGCCAAGACCAAGACCCCGGCCGCCGCCGAGGTCGCCGTCGCGCCGGCCGCGGTCGAGAAGGTCGTCGAGTACCGCCCGGTCCGCAAGCGCCTGCCCAAGGGCCGTCCGGGCATCACCACCTCCTTCACGGTGGGTGGCGCCGAAGGCTACATGACCGCCAACTCCTACCCGGACGACGGCCTCGGCGAGGTCTTCCTGAAGATGTCCAAGCAGGGCTCGACCCTCGCGGGCATGATGGACGCCTTCTCCATCGCCGTCTCGGTCGGCATGCAGTACGGCGTCCCGCTGGAGACCTACGTCTCGAAGTTCACCAACATGCGCTTCGAGCCGGCCGGTCTGACCGACGACCCGGACGTGCGGATGGCCCAGTCGATCGTCGACTACATCTTCCGCCGCCTGGCGCTGGACTTCCTGCCCTTCGAGACCCGCTCGGCGCTCGGCATCCACTCCGTCGAGGAGCGCCAGCGCCACCTGGAGACCGGCTCCTACGAGCCGCTCGAGGAGGACGTCGACGTCGAGGGCCTGGCCCAGTCCGCCCCGCGCACCATCGAGCCCGCCGCCGGCAAGCCCGAGCCGGTCGCCAAGCCGACCGCCAAGGCCCCGCACAACTCGACCGAGCTGCTGGAGATCCAGCTCGGCCTGAACGCGGACGCCCCGCTCTGCTTCTCCTGCGGCACCAAGATGCGCCGCGCGGGCAGCTGCTACCTCTGCGAGGGCTGCGGGTCGACCAGCGGCTGCAGCTGATTTCGGCCAACGTTTCTCCCGCCGAGCGGTGAGGAGCGGTGACGCGGGGCGGGAACCCACGGGTTCCCGCCCCGTTCGCGTGCGCGGGCACGGTGGCTTCGGACACATCGCGTCAACTCGCCGTTTGAGCGGCTTATCTGAATCGATATGATCTGGTGACCGCGTCAACTGATCTTGGATCTCCCGGCCGCGGGAGGCTGGTGCGCTGGCGCCTGCCCTAGCTTCGAAGCCCGCCGAGGAATCGCGCCATGACCGCTCGCTCCCGCCTGTCCGGCAGACCGGCTGCGCTGCTCGCCGCCCTGGTGGCGGTGGGGGTGGCGGGCGCCGCCGTGGCCGTGGCCGTGGTGACCGCGCCCGAGCGGGACCGGTCCGTGCTGCTGGCCTGGGGGACGCCGGCGGCGGCCCTGTGGTGTGCGGCGGCACTGGTCGCACTGGCGCAGTGGCGGCGGGCCCGGCAGCTGGCGGCCGAACTGGCCACCAGCCGGAGCAAGGGCGAGGCCGCGCTGGCCGCGGTGCTGCGCGCGGAGGCGGCGACCGGGACGGCCCAGGCCCAGGCCCAGGACTCCCGGGCTCGGGCCAACGCGGCCCACACCGAGGCCGAGGCGGCCCGGGTCGAGATGCTCGCCGCCCGCTCGGAGGCCGTCGAGGCACGGTCCGAGGCGGCCGCCGCCCGGGCCGCGGCCGACGACGAGCGGGCGGAGCTCGTGCTGCTGGCCGAGCGGACGATCCCGGAGGTGGTCCGGCTGCTACGGGCCGGCGCCTCGGTGGAGACCGTCCTGGTGGCACACCGGCAGACCGCGCACGAGGGCCTGCTCACGCTGCTCGCCAAGGAGGTCGCGTACGGCGAGCGGCAGCGGGCGGCGGCCCTCGCGGTCTGCGCGACGGCGGCCGGGCGGGTGCAGGCGCTGGCCACCGGGATGCACGCGGAACTGCGCGAGATGCAGCACCGGCACGGCGAGGAGGTGCTCGGCGACCTGCTCCGGCTGGACCACAGCACCGCCCAGGCCGGCCGCCTGGCCGACAGCATCGCCGTGCTGACCGGAGCCCGCAGCGGTCGGCGGTGGAGTCGGCCGATCCCGATGGAGAGCGTGCTGCGCGGGGCGCTCGGGCGGATCAGCGCCTACCAGCGGGTGCGGCCGCACTCGGCGAGCGGTGCGGCGGTCGTGGGCTACGCGGCCGAGGGCGTGATGCACGCGCTGGCCGAACTGATGGACAACGCCGCCAACTTCTCGGCGCCGCCGGCCGAGGTGCACGTCTACGTCGAGGAGTTGCACACCGGCCTGGCGATCACCGTGGAGGACGGCGGGCTCGGGCTCTCCGAGGTCTGGCTGCGCCGGGCCGAGCAGGCCGTCTCCGGCGAGCCGCTGGACCTCACCACGCTCTCGGCCGGTACCCGGCTGGGCTTCGCGGTGATCGGCGCGCTGGTCCGCAAGCACGGCCTGGCGATCTCGTTCCGGCCGTCCTCGCGCGGCGGGACGGGGGTGGTGATGCTGATCCCCGAGCAGTTGATCGTCCATCAGGAGCAGCTGGCAGCCGACTCGGACGCCGGTTCGAACCCGGCTTCCGCCAGTGCCACCCGTGGACCCGCCGCGGCGCCGACCCGACCCGCGCTCGCCCGGCCTGCCGCCGCGGCCGTGGCCGCGCTGATGGCGGCGGCCGCGCCGACGCCGGAGCCGGTCGCGACTTCGGCCTCGACCGCGGCTTCGGCCTCGGCTGCGCCCTCGACCGTGAGCGAGGACGGCCTGCCCAGACGGCGGCGCGGCCAGACGCTGACGGCAGCCGGCACCCCGGCCAGGACGGCGCCGCCCCGGTCCGCCCCGCCGGCCACGGCCGCGCGGTTCGGCGCCTTCCGCCAGGGCGTGCTGGGCGGCGAGGGCGCCCAGGGCACCCCCGTCCCGCCTGCTCCTGCTTCGCCCACCGACTTCCCGGACAGCCCGGACACCCCGGATCTCCCGAAGGACAACGTCTGATGAGCAGCACCACCGACCGCGATCTCGACTGGCTGCTGGAGAACCTGCTGGCCACCACGCCGGACTCCCGGCACGCCCTGGTGCTGTCGGCGGACGGCCTGAAGCTGTGCCACAGCTCCGGCCTGAGCGCCGATCAGGCCGACCAACTGGCCGCCATCGCCTCCGGTATCCAGAGCCTGGCGCACGGCGCCTCGATCGAGTTCGGCGACGGCAGCGGTGGCGTGCGGCAGTCGATGACCGAGTTCCACGGCGGCATCCTGTGCATCGTGGAGGCCGGTCACGGGGCGCACCTCGCGGTGGTCACCGATCAGAGCGCGGATGTCGGCCTGGTCGGCCACAACATGCACGGCCTGGTCGAGCAGATCGGCGACTTCCTGAGCGCGCCGCCGCGCGGGAACGACACCACCGTGGGCGCGTGACGCCGCCGCTGCGGCCGGACCCGTCGGACGGTCCGGACCGGCTGTACACGGTGACCGGCGGGCGCAGCGCGGCCGGTACGCACGCCTTCGACGTGGTGACCCTGATCGTCACCGAGCAGGAGCCGGTGCCGGGCATGCAGTCCGAGCACGCGCGGATCCTGCGGCTGTGCAAGCGGCCGACCGCCGTGGTGGAGGTGGCGGCCGAACTGGGGCTGCCGATCAGCGTGGTGAAGATCCTGCTGGGCGATCTGCTGGAGGCCGGACGGATCACCGCGCGGCACCCGCGCTTCGCTCCCGCCCAGGCCCGGTTGCCCGATCTCGACACGCTGAAGCAGGTGCTGCATGGACTCCAACGGCTCTGAGGCCGGGCCGGTCTCGACCCGGGCCCCGTTGCGGAGCACCGCCGACAACGCGTGGAAGATCGTCGTGGTCGGCGGTTTCGGCGTGGGCAAGACCACCCTGGTCTCGTCGGTCAGCGAGATCCGGCCGCTCGCCACCGAAGAGGTGATGACCCGGGCCGGGATCGGGATTGACGATCCGTCGGCGGTCCGCGACAAGCGGGCGACCACGGTGGCCTTCGACTTCGGCCGGATCACCCTGTCCGCCGAGAGCGTGCTCTACCTCTTCGGCGCGCCCGGGCAGGAGCGGTTCTGGTTCCTCTGGGACCGGCTGTTCAGCGGTGCGCTCGGCGCGGTGGTGCTGGTGGACGACCGCCGGTTGGCGGACTCCTGGTACGCGATCGACCGGCTGGAGCAGCACGGGATGCCGTTCGTGGTGGCCCGCAACACCTTCGAGCCGCCGAAGCACTCGCTGGAACAGGTTCGCGAGGCGCTCGACCTGTCGCCGCAGGTGCCGCTGCTGGACTGCGACGCGCGCGAGCGCGAGTCCAGCAAGCGGGTGCTGATCGAGCTCGTCCACCACCTCTGCGCCCGCGCCGAAGCCGAAGTCCCGGAAGCCGCAGGTCAGGTAGCCCAGGGTCCCGCAGCCGCAGCCGCAGCCGCAGGTGCCGCGGCCGACGGCCTCGAGGGCGCCCGCGCCGTACCCGAACTCCGTGAGCGTCAGGAAGAGGAGAGCCACTCGTGACCGAGCCGGTGCCCACCCCGCCGCCCGGCTGCCCCGCGCACCGCGCGGCCGCGCAGCTGTACGGTCCGCGGTTCCAGACCGACCCGGCGCAGGTCTACCGCGAGCTGCGGGCCGCGCACGGCCCGGTCGCCCCGGTCGAGCTGGCCGGCGGTGTGCCGGCCTGGCTGGTGATCGGCTACCGCGAGCTGCAGACGGTTACCAGCCAGCCCAAGCTCTTCGGCCGCGACTCCAGCCGCTGGAACGCCTGGCCGGCCATCCCCGAGGACTGGCCGCTGCGGCCGATGATGACCCCGGTGGCCTCGATCCTGTACACCGAGGGCGCCGAGCACCAGCGCCGTTCCCAGGCGGTCACCGACGCGCTGGGCGCGGTGGACCCGTACGAGCTGAAGAAGTACTGCGAGCGGATCGCCGACCGGCTGATCGACGGCTTCGCCGGCCGCGGCGAGGCGGACCTGGTCGCCGACTACGCGCACCGGATGCCGCTGCTGGTGATCTGCTGGCTGCTGGGGCTGGACGAGGCCCAGGTGCCGGTGCTGATCGCGAACCTGCTCGCCATGATGGACGGCGGACCGGACGCGCAGCAGGCCTCGCAGCGGATCGTGACGACGATGCTGGAGCTGGTCGAGGCCAAGCGCGCCGCGCCGGGCGCGGACGTCACCTCGCGGCTGCTGGTCCACCCGGCCACCCTGAGCGACGACGAGGTGGTGCGTGACCTGCGGGTGCTGCTGGCGGCGGGCCACCAGCCGACCGCGTACTGGATCGCCAACGCGCTGCGGCTGATGCTCACCGACGACCGCTTCGCCGCCTCGCTGGTGGGTGGCCGCCGCAGCGTCGGGCAGGCGCTCGGCGAGGCGCTCTGGGAGGACACGCCCACCCAGATCTTCGCGGGCCGCTGGGCGGTTCGGGACACCCAGCTGGGCGGGCAGCGGATCGCGGCCGGTGACCTGGTGCTGCTCGGGCTCGCGGGGGCCAACGCGGACCCGGCCGTGCGGATGGCCGGCGGTGAGGCGGCGGAGGGCAACCGGGCGCACCTGAGCTTCTCGCACGGCGAGCACCGCTGCCCGTTCCCGGCGCAGGAGGCGGCCGAGGTGATCGCCGGCACAGCGGTCGAGGTGCTGCTCGACCGGTTGCCGGACCTGCGGCTGGCGGTGGCCGAGCACGCGTTGGTCTGGCGCCCCTCGGCCTGGGTCCGCGCGCTGGTCGCGCTGCCGGTCGGATTCACCCCCTCGATGACGACCGGAGGAGCCTTCGGATGACCAGCGTGCCGACGTTCAGTGGGCCGATGCCCAGTGCGCCGATGACCGGCGCGGTGGCCCTCGACCCGTTCGCGCGCGACAGCGCGGCGGAAGGGGCGGTGCTGCGCGCGGCCGGGCCGGTGGTGGCGGTGGAGCTGCCGGGTGGGGTGCGGGCCTGGGCCGTCACCCAGCATGCCGCCGCGCGCGCCCTGCTGACGGATCAGCGGCTGGTCAAGAACGCCCGGCACTGGGCGGCCTACCAGCGCGGCGAGATCCCCAGCGACTGGCCGCTGATCGGTGTGGCGGTGTCGGGCCCGAGCATGGTGACCGCGGACGGGGAGGAGCACCGGCGCCTGCGCGCGCTGGTCGCGCAGGCGTTCACGCCCCGCCGGGTCGAGTTGATGCGGCCCCAGGTGGAACTGCTGACCGCGCGGCTGCTGGACGAGCTGGCCGCGGGCGAGCCGGAGGTCGACCTGAAGGCGGCCTTCGCGTTCCCGCTGCCGATGACGGTGATCGGCACCCTGCTGGGGGTCGACCCGGCGGATCATGGCTACCTGCGGGAGCTCTACGAGCGGTTCTTCCGCAGCGTGCCGGACCCGGCGGGGATCCAGTCGATCATCGCGGCGCTGAACGCCTTCGTCGACGATCTGGTGCGGCAGCGCCGCGCCGTGCCGGGCGACGATCTGACCAGCGCGCTGCTGGCCGCCGATCTCGAGGGCAGCGAGCTGTCGGACGCGGAGGCGGCGGCGACCCTGCGGGTGATGATCGCCGCCGGTCACGAGACCACGGTCAACCTGATCACCAACGCGGTGCGGGCCCTGCTGACGCATCCGGACCAGCTGGCCCTGGTGCGTTCGGGCGAGGTGGGATGGTCCGCGGTGGTCGAGGAGTCGCTCCGCTGGACGCCGCCGACCAGCAACTTCCTCTTCCGGTACGCGACCGAGGACATCGAGGTGGGCGGGGTACTGGTACCGCTCGGCGATCCGGTGCTGATCTCGTACAACGCGATCGGCCGGGATCCGGCGCAACACGGGGTGACCGCCGAGCTGTTCGACGTCACCCGGGACCCGAACCGGCACCTGTCCTTCGGTCACGGTCCGCACGTCTGCCCCGGCTCGCCGCTGGCCCGGCTGGAGGCGCAGGTGGCGTTGCCCGCGCTCTTCGAGCGCTTCCCGGCGCTGTCCCTGGCGGTCCCGGACGACGAACTGCGCCCGGCTGCCTCGATCGTGCTCAACAGCCTGCAGGGGTTGCCGGTGCGACTCCACTGACGGTACGTCAGTCATTCTCTGCGAACAGAGTGGTGCGGGAGGTCGGTTGGTCCGGCGTCCCGCACCATCGGCGTTTCGGGGCGGGGCCGGGGGTAGGTATGTGCGGACACCGTCAAGGCTGTGGCGAGCTGTGACGGGAACTCGTCACAGTGAAAGTTGAACGTCTTCTTGGCGTCCGATGAAGGTTGCGTTAGCGTCTTCAAGCCAGTCGCCGTCGACCTGGCCGTGGCTGAACTTGCCATGGCCTCTTACGACTTCCGGTTCAGCGCAGTGTCATGTGGTTCGTCCCCCCGGCCGCAGGAGAACGCTTTGAACATCACGACGAGTGCCCGGTTCAGAAAACGGCTGTTGGTGGCCCCCGCACTGCTGGGCCTCTGCTTCACCGCCGCCTGCTCCAACAGCTCCGGCGGCGGCTCCAGCAGCGCCGGCTCGGCGCCGCCGCTGACCGGCGACTGCGCCAAGTACCAGCCGTACGCTGGGCATTCCGGGACCACGGTGACCATGTTCGCCTCGATCCTGAGCCCGGAGTCGGACTCGCTGGAGAAGTCCTGGGCCGAGTTCAGTTCTTGTACCGGGATCAAGATCTCCTACGAGGGCTCCAACGACTTCGAGTCCCAACTCCCGGTCCGGGTCTCCGGCGGCAACGCCCCGGACCTGGCGGTGATCCCGCAGCCCGGTCTGCTCGACCAGATGGTGAAGACCGGCAAGGTGGTCAAGCCGCCGGCCCAGACGGTGACGAACGAGAACCAGTGGGACCCGATCTGGAAGACCTACGGCTCGGTCGACGGGACCTTCTACGCGGCGCCGATGAGCGCCAACATGAAGTCGCTGGTCTGGTACTCGCCCAAGGCCTTCCAGGCGGCGGGCTACACCGTCCCCAAGACCTGGGCCGACCTGATGGCGCTCAGCGACAGGATCGCCAAGGCCGGCACCAACGGCAGCAAGCCCTGGTGCGGCGGCATCGCCTCCGGGACGGCGACCGGCTGGCCGGCCACCGACTGGCTGGAGGAGGTCGTCCTCGGCGGCCAGGGCGCGAAGGTCTACGACGACTGGGTCAGCCACAAGGTCAAGTTCAGTGATCCGCCGATCATCCAGTCGATGCAGACGGTCGCGGGCTGGATGCAGAACCCGGCCTGGGTCAACGGCGGGATCGGCGACGTGAAGTCGATCGCCACCACCACCTTCCAGGACGCGGGTGCGCCGATCCTCACCGGCAAGTGCTGGATGCTCCAGCAGGCCTCGTTCTACGAGGCGCAGTGGCCCAAGGGCACCAAGGTCGGCCCGGACGGCGACGTCTACGCCTTCGCGCTGCCGCCGGTGAACCCGGCGCTCCCGGCCCCGGTCGAGGGCGGTGGCGAGTTCGTGGCCGCCTTCTCCAACCGGCCCGAGGTGCAGGCGGTGCAGAACTACCTCTCCACGGCGGACTGGGCAGCCAGCCGGGTCAAGGTCGCGCCTGGCTGGGTCTCGGCCAACCACGGCGTGGACCAGAGCCTCTACACCGACCCGATCGACCAGCTCTCCGCCAAGGCGCTGACCGACAGCACCGCCGCCTTCCGGTTCGACGCCTCGGACATGATGCCCGCGGCGGTCGGCTCGGGCGAGGAGTGGACGGCGTTCACCGCCTGGTTCGCGGAGGGCGAGCCGATCCCGAAGGTGGCCGCGGACGTCGACAGCGCCTGGCCGCAGTAGGCAGCGGGCGCGGGTGGGCGCCTGCTTAGGCACCGCCCGTGCCCGCCCGCGCTGGGCCCGCGTGCCAGCCCGTGCTTGTCGCAAGGACGTCCGCTCGTCGGAAGGACCTCGCTCGCATGCCTGTGACCAGTCCTCTCTTCGCCGATTCGGCCTGGAACGACGCCGCGATCAAGCTGGGCAACAGCTTCGGCGCGATCGCCGGCTTCCTGGGCATCCTGCTGGTGGTCTTCTTCGTGGCGGGCCGGGCGACCGGCCGCCTCGGCCGCCCGCTCGCCATCGCGGTCTTCCTCGGCCCGGCGGTGCTGCTGCTCCTGGTGGGCCTGGTGGCACCGCTGGTCCGGACGGTCTACCTCAGCTTCCGCAACGACGACAGCAGCAGGTTCCTCGGATTCAAGAACTACGGCTGGGCCCTCACCACCGACTCGATCCACCAGGTGCTGCTCAACACCGCGCTCTGGCTGGTGGTCGCCCCCGTGGTGGCCACCGGCCTCGGACTGGTGCTGGCACTGCTGGTGGACCGGATGCGCTGGCAGTCGCTCTACAAGTCGCTGATCTTCATGCCGATGGCGATCTCGCTGGTCGGCGCCAGCATCATCTGGAAGTTCGTCTACGACACCCGGGACTCCGCCCAGGCGCAGATCGGCCTGCTCAGCCAAGTGGCGATCTGGCTGGGCTGGCGGAACCCGCCGAACTGGATCCTGTCCCACCCGCTGAACAACTTCCTGCTGATGGTGGTCATGGTCTGGGTGCAGACCGGATTCGCCATGGTGGTCCTCTCGGCGGCGATCAAGGCGATCCCCGACGAGGTGACCGAGGCCGCCCGGCTCGACGGCGCGAGCGGGCTGCGGCTCTTCTGGTACGTCACGGTGCCGATGATCCGCACCACGCTGGTCGTGGTGCTGACCACCGTCATGATCGTCACGCTGAAGGCCTTCGACATCGTCCGCACCATGACCGGGGGCAACTTCGGCACCCAGGTCCTGGCCAACGAGATGTACTCGCAGTCCTTCGTGCAGTTCAACGTCGGCCGGGGCAGCGCGCTCGCGGTGATCCTCTTCATCGCGGTGCTCCCGCTGGTCGGCTACAACATCGTCCAACTGCGCAAGGAGCGGGCCACCCGATGAGCAGTCAGGCGTCCGACCAGCCGGCCCTGTCCACCGCCCGGCCGCTGCCCGCGGTCAAGGCCGTCCGCAAGTCGTTCAGCAGTCCGCTCGGCTCGCTCTTCGTCATCGTGGTCACGATCCTCTGGACGATCCCGACCTTCGGGCTGCTCGCGACCTCGCTGCGGCCGCAGCAGCAGGTGGCCGACAGCGGCTGGTGGAACGTCTTCGCCCACCCGGACCTGGTCCTCTCCAACTACCACACCGTCCTGTTCGACGGCGGATTCGGCGTCCAGGGCGGGCTGCTGCCGTACCTGGTCAACTCGCTGGCGATCACCGTCCCGGCCACCGTCTTCCCGCTGGTGCTGGCCGCGATGGCCGCCTACGCGCTGGCCTGGGTGCGGTTCCGGGGGAGCGACACGCTCTTCTTCCTGATCTTCGCGCTGCAGGTGGTGCCGCTGCAGATGGCCCTGATCCCGCTGCTCCAACTCTTCTCGGGCGGCGCCCATCTGGGCAGGCTGACCATCATCCCGAAGCTCGACCTGAGCGGGACCTACGCGCCGGTCTGGCTGGCGCACACCATGTTCGCGCTGCCGCTGGCCACCTTCCTGCTGCACAACTTCATCTCGCAGCTGCCCCGCGACCTGATGGAGGCGGCGGTGGTCGACGGAGCCTCGCACTTCAAGATCTTCCGGTCCATCGTGCTACCGCTCTGCGCGCCCGCGCTGGCTTCCTTCGCGATCTTCCAGTTCCTCTGGGTCTGGAACGACCTGCTGGTGGCCCTGACCTTCGCCGGCGGAACGCCCGAGGTGGCCCCGATGACCGTCCGGCTGGCCCAGCTCACCGGTTCCTTCGGCGGCCACTGGGAGGTGCTGACGGCGGGGGCGTTCCTGTCGATCATCATCCCGCTGGTGGTCTTCTTCGGACTGCAGCGGTACTTCGTGCGCGGGCTGCTGGCGGGATCGGTCAAGGGCTGAGGAGCACCCGCCGTAGGGTTGGAGTTGCGCGGCCCGCCGGCTGCTCCTCCTGTCGCCCTGGCCGCTCGAGTCGAAACGGACCCCTCCGATGCCCTACCAGCCACCCACCCACAGCGTGGAGCGCTCGCTGCGTCGCACCGGCGCGACGCTCGTCGTCGGTCTGGACGAGGTGGGGCGCGGTGCCTGGGCCGGTCCGGTGACGGTCGGCGCGGCCGTGACCGGACTGCGCCGCCCGCCCGAGGGGCTGACCGACTCCAAGCTGCTGACCCCGCGCCGCCGGGAGGAGTTGGCGCCGTTGCTGGCGGACTGGGTCACGGCCTACGCGCTGGGCCAGGCTTCCTCCGTCGAGTGTGACGAACTGGGCATGACCGCGGCGCTGCGGCTGGCCGCACTGCGGGCGCTGGAGGCGCTCCCGGTCCGCCCCGACGCGGTGATCCTGGACGGCAAGCACGACTACCTCGGCGGCCCGTGGCGGGTGCGGACCGTGATCAAGGGTGACCAGAGCTGTGTCTGCGTCGCGGCCGCCTCCGTCCTCGCCAAGGTGCACCGGGACGGGCAGATGGCCGAGCTGGCGCCGGAGTTCCCGGCCTTCGGCTTCGAGGCCAACGCCGGATATCCCTCACCGGTGCACCGGGCGGCGCTGGAGGAGTTCGGTCCCACCGAACACCACCGGCTCTCCTGGGCGTTCATGGACGCGCTGCCGCGCTGGAGCCACCTCAAGCGCTCGCGAATCACGGACGACGGCGAACAGCTCACTCTTGGCTTCTGACTGTTCATCAGGAATACGCCGCGGCGGCACGTTCCGCTGATCGGGTCGACGGTTCGCCGCCCAACAGGTGGGGCGCCCGTGCGCATCCGACCGGCATTTGATAGATATCCGGGTATGCCTGTCTTCCCCGAGGAGCCGGAGATTCACGAGAGCATCCCGGGCCCCGGCGTTCCCTTCCCCCGCGAGTCGGACGCACAAGCCCCCAGTACGCCTGCCACCGGCAGCGTGTCCCCTGTCACCCCTGTCACCCCTATCGTCCACGGGTCCGCCGTTCCCACCCCGGCGACCGCCGCGGTACCCGGCCCGCGCCCGGGCCCGCCGGGTCCGGCCGTCCCGCGGCCCGGCGCACCCAAACCCGGTCCGCGACCGCGGGTCCCCAAGCCCGGTCCGCGACCGGTTCCGGTCGGCCCTGCCGTCCAGCTGGTGCCGGCCGCCCCGGGCAGTTCCCCGGAAAGCGCCTTGGAAATCGCCTTGGCACAGGCTGACGAGGCGGTGGACCTGCTGCTGGAGTCGGGGCGCGCGCCCGGCGACATCCTCGTGCTGACCGCCGGTCGGCCGCACCCTTGGCAGCAGCACGAGTTGTCCTTCGGCGAGGGCCGGTACTGGGCGCAACTCACCGAGGCCGCCGATGTGTTCTACGCGGACCTGGCGCTGACCCGCCCGGCCCGGCGCGAGGTGGTCGTCCTGGTGCTGGAGGCCGCCGACCGCGATCGCGCGGTGCTCGCGGTCGAGAAGGCGCGGACCCATGCGGTCTCGCTGCTGGTGGTCTGCGGTGCGACCGGGCAGCTGACCGACGCGGACGTCGTCCAGGGGCAGCCGGTCCCGGCCTGAGCACGGTAGCCGCGGTGCGACAGGCCTCCAATGCTGTCGCCGCGGCTCGGCCGGGCCGGGGAGCCGGGTGGGCCGGTCCGGCTCGGCCGACCAGGTCCGGCCTGCCGGCCCTGCCGACCTTTCCGGCCGTCGGTCAGCGGGCGACGTGGCGGATCGGACCTGGGCTTGCCGCGCTGCCGGTCGACCAGGGCAGCGCCGTTCGGGTCCGCTCCGCCGCCGGCCGGACACTCGGGGCGCTGCGCCGCGGTAGTTCGGAGACCGTGTGCACGGTGTGCTCGGACCAGGAGCCCGCATGCGGCGTACGGCCGCAGCGAGCCTCGCCGAGCACCTGCCAGCCGCTCGCGGTCAGCGTGAGGAAGGCTCCGCAGCGCAGGCCGTGCAACGAGGCGGCGTCGCGCAACGCCCACATCCAGGCGCCGTCCTGCTCGGTCCAGCCGGACGCACCGTCACGGCAGCAGAGCAGCACGGCGGTGCGCCGCGGTGCGGACAGCCGTAGGTCGTGTGCGGTCACCCGGCGTAACTGGGTGAGCAGGGCGTTGCGCAGCGGCCAGCCGTCCGTGACCGGGGGGCGCAGCGTGACAGAGGCGGAGGCGACCACGCGATGGTCGATGTCCACGACCGCGACCACGCTGGTTCCGGGTTGCGGCAGATGACGCCGGTGCAGATCGACGACCAGGTCCCGCGGGTCGCGCAGGAGCGGGACGCCCGCGCCCGACCAGGTCTCCAGGTCGATGCGCCGACCCGTGCCGGAGGAGAGCTGGCCGCGGCCGACACCGTGGACCATCGTCCTCCTTCCCGGCGATCGAGCGCCTGGGCACATGAGTACGCCGAATTCCGGTCCTTGGGACCAGTGACTGGGTACGGTGCAATTCTCACGTCAGATGGCCGGAGCGGCAACGATGAACTGGTGAATAGCGCCCTAAAGCAGGGGGTATGCCGGATATATTCCCTGGATGGCTCAAGCCCTGTTCGTCTCTCCAGGACCACCCGAGTCACTGGTTCCCCAGGGCACCCCGCTCGATCACCGCTGTTCGATCACCTCCGCTTGCTCACCTTGATCACCTTGCTCCCCTTGATCGCGTCGGTCGGGTCGGTCGCCTCTGCTCAGTCAGCACGATCAGTCGTGCCCGGTCACCCCTGAACGGCCAGGACGAGTGGCAGTACAGCCTGTGCACCGGCCCGGCGGAGCAGTCGGGCGGCCACCGTCATCGTCCAGCCGCTGTCGACCAGGTCGTCCACGAGCAGCACCGGGCCCGTGGCAGCTGCCAGCGACCGGGCCAGGTCGTCGGACAGCACCAGAGCGCCGGCCAGCGAGTGCAGTCGCTGCGCGCTGTTGCTGCGCGCGCCATGCGGGGGACGGCCGTCGACGTACTCGATCCGGCCGAGCAGCGGCAGCCGGCCGATCTCCGCGATCCGCGCTCCCAACGTGCTCACCAGCTGCGGACGGGAGGCGGATGCCATGGTGACCACACCGACCGGGCGGCCGGTCTCTGGCTCGCTCGCGGCCCAGCCGCCGGGGCCGCGAGCCCAGTCGGCCAGAACCGTGACCAGCGCGTCCAACAGGTCAGCGGGCACCGGGCCGTCCGGTGCGCCCTCGGCCAGCAGGGTCCGCAGTCGCCCGCCCCAGCCGATGTCGGAGAGGCGGCCGAGGGCCCGGCCGACCTGCGCCTGCTCGTCGGCCGGGATCCGGCCCTTGAGCGGCACGCCGAGCGAGTCCATCCCGGTGGGCCACAGTCGGCGCGGCTCGAAGCTGACGCCGGGCCGGCCCAGCGCGGCCCGCGCGGCGTCGAGCGCCTGTGCTGAGACCGCCTCGCTGTGCCGGGGACCGGCACAGACGTCGCAGCGCCCGCACGGCGCGGCCTGCTCGTCGTCAAGCTGACGGCGAAGGAACTCCATCCGGCAGTGGCCGCCGGCGGCGTACTCGCGCATGGCCTGCTGCTCGTCCGCCCTGGCCTGGGCGACCTTGGCGTAGCGTTCGCCGTCGTAGGACCAGGGCTCCCCGGTGGCCAGCCAGCCGCCGCGCACCCGGTGCACCGCGCCGTCCACGTCCAGGACCTTGAGCATGGTCTCCAGCCGGGCCCGGCGCAGGTCGACCCGGGCCTCCAGCGCGGCCGTGGAGAGCGCTCGCCCGGCCTCGGCCAGCGCACCGAGGGTCCGCCTGACCTGCTCCTCGGGAGGGAAGCCGAGCGAGGCGAAGTACCGCCAGATCGCTTCGTCCTCGCGCCCGGGCAGCAGCAGGACCTCGGCGCGGTCCACCCCGCGCCCGGCGCGGCCGACCTGCTGGTAGTAGGCGATCGGCGAGCCGGGGGACCCCAGGTGAACCACGAAACCGAGGTCGGGCTTGTCGAAACCCATGCCCAGCGCCGAGGTGGCCACCAGGGCCTTCACCCGGTTGGCCAGCAGATCGGCCTCGGCCCCGCGGCGCTCGGCGTCCTCGGTCCGGCCCGAATAGGAGGCGACCGCGAAGCCTCGACCGCGCAGGAAGTCGGTCACCTCCTCGGCGGCGGCCACCGTCAGCGTGTAGATGATGCCCGAGCCCGGCAATTCGTCCAGGTGGTCGGCGAGCCAGCCCAGGCGATGGGCCGGATCGGGCAGCGAGAGTACCGAGAGGCTGAGGCTCTCGCGGTCGAGCGGGCCGCGCAGCACCAGCGCGCGACCGTCGGAACCACCGGTGCCCAACTGCTCGGCGACGTCCGCGGTGACCCGGGCGTTGGCCGTGGCGGTGGTCGCCAGCACCGGGACGCCGGGGGAGAGGTCGGCCAGCATGGTGCGCAGTCGGCGGTAGTCGGGCCGGAAGTCATGGCCCCAGTCGGAGATGCAGTGCGCTTCGTCGACCACCAGCAGGCCGGTCGAGGCGGCGAGTTTGGGCAGCACCTGGTCACGGAACTCGGGGTTGTTCAGCCGCTCCGGGCTCACCAGCAGGATGTCCACCGTGCCGGCCGCGACCTCGGCCTGGATCTCCTCCCACTCCTGTGGGTTGGCCGAGTTGATCGTGCGGGCGTGGATCCCGGCCCGCGCGGCCGAATCCACCTGGTTGCGCATGAGCGCGAGCAGGGGCGACACGATCACGGTGGGTCCGGCGCCGCCGGACCGCAGCAGCGCGGTGGCGATGAAGTAGACGGCCGACTTGCCCCAGCCGGTGCGCTGCACGACCAGGGCCCGGCGGTGGTCGACCACCAGGGCCTCGATGGCAAGCCACTGGTCCTCACGCAGCTTGGCCTGCGGCCCGGCGAGCTCGCGCAGCACCGCCTCGGCGCGCTCTCGGGCTGCGCCGCGGTCGACGGCGGCGTGGTCGGTGGCGGCGCGGTCGGAGCCGGGCTGGTCCGGGGTGCGCATCGGCTGGTCCATGGCCTCCATGTAACCCTGTCGGACCGACGCGGGGCGAACCGGAGACCAGATCTGTGGACAACTCGGCTGCCGACAGGCCGGGTTCACTCGGCCGGGGCAATCGGTCTGTCCACAGGGGCCGGGTTGTCCACAGCCGGCGGGAAATTTCCGCTGGACGGTCGCGGACGGACGCACTCTTCCGTCATGACACACGACGACCCGACCACCACCTCCCACCTCCGCCTCCCCGGGCGCCAGCCGGTGCGGATGCGCGGCCCCGCGGACATGGCCGCGATGCTGCCCTACCTGATCGGCTTCTATCCGGACGACAGCATCGTCGCGGTCGGCCTGCACGGCCCGGCCGCCCGGCAGGGCGGGGCGATCCGCCTCGACATCCCCGAGAACCCCGTCGAGTGGCCGCGGATCGCCGGCGAGCTCGTGGAGCTCCTGATCGCCCTCTCCGAGCAGCGGGACGAGCGTCCGGACGCGGTCCTGCTCTACCTGGTCCGAGATCCGGAACCCGGAGCCGACCCGGTCATGGCCCAGCTGCGCCCGCTGGCCGGCCACCTGCTCGAGGCCGCCGGCGCGTTCGGTCTGCAGGTCAGGGAGGCGCTCTGCCTCTCCGGTGGCCGCTGGTGGTCCTTCCTCTGCACGGACCCGGCCTGCTGCGACTTCGACGGCACCGCGGTGTTCACGGGCCGGGATCCGGGTGCGGCGGTCGTCGCCGCCACCTACGCGGGCCTTGCACCGCGTGGCAGCCGCAAGGCCATCGCTGCCGCGCTCGCCCCGATCGACTCAGCGCTCGCCGATCCGCAGCGCCATGCCCTGGAGCGGGAAATGGGCAGGCTGGTCCAGAGTCTGACCGAGCCGCACGGCGAGCGGCGGGAGATGGCGGCCATCGACCGGCTGATCGCCCAGGCCATGGCCGAGTCCCGCTCCGGTCCGCCGAAGCTGGACGACGATCAGACCGCCCGACTGATCGTCGGTCTGCAGAACCGGAACAACCGCGACCGCGGTGCCGAGTACGCCGAGCCGGACGAACTCGTCGCCGCCCAACATCTGTGGCGCTTCCTCGCTCGGCGCTGCGTGCCGCCCTACCACGAGTTCGCGAAGGCACCGCTGACCCTGCTGGCCTGGACGTCGTGGCTGGCCGGAGACAGTGCGACGAGTCGGGTCGCACTGGCCGGCGCACTCGACCTGGACCCCTCTTACACGTTGGCGGACCTGCTCTACCACTCGCTCAACGGCGGGTTGGAGCCGGAGGGCCTGCTTCGAGTTGTCCGTAGGGAGCGCGCCCGCCGGATGGCCGGGAGTGACCGGGGTGCAGAGGCTGACGCATCATCAGAGACTGCTCTTTCCAGTGGTGCTGGCGGTCCGTCTGAGTCGGCCGGGCCACCCGAGGCGGCGCAGCGGCCAACAGCGCCCGCCGCTCCGGTCGGGTCGGCCGGCGGGTCCGGTTCCCCTGCGGTGCCGCGTCGCAAGGCCGGCGGCCGACGGGGGCGCCGGCGCCGGAGCGGGCACGGTGCCGACTCCGCAGCCGGGCCGAGCACCGTGCAGGGGCCGCCGCCGGCCGTCGACCGTGGCCTGATCCCGCCTCAGCGCGGCGCGCACGGTTCTGGCGAGTCCCGCCCGCCCGCCACTGCGGCCCCGCCTCCTGCTCCCGACCAGCCCTCGGGCGGAGCCGCGCCTCCGCCCGAGGCGGCCCGGAGCCGCTTCGCCGGACTCCTGCGGCGCGACGGCCGCCACGGCGTCCGCAAGACCAGCACCAGCACCAGCACGATCGGAGCCTGACATGACCAGTCGCCCGCCCATCCCTCCGTCCGAGACCGGGGCGCGTACCGCCCAGGTCCCCGCGGTCCCCCCGGCGGCCGACGAGGCCGGTACACCGACGGCTCCGCAGAGCGACCCCCAGGCTCCGCCGCGGCTGACGGTCGCCCCTCCGGCCCGCCGCGGTGGGCAGCCGGAGGCGACGCCGACTCGCCCGCCTGGGTCCGGGCGGCCCCGGTTGGCCGCCAGCCCCCGGCCAGTGGCCAGGGCTGCCCCTATGGAAGCGGTCACCGCCTTGCCCGTTGACGCTCCGGCCCAGGCGATCGACCCGGGCGCCCGGCCCCGCAGCGAACCGCCGGGCTCCTGCCAGCCTGCCCAGTCGCAGCCGGTGCCCTTGCCGCTGGGGTCGCTGTCTCGTGGTCGGTCGAGGCAACGCCACCCGGCGCGCGGCCCACGCGGTCCCCGTGCCGTGCGCCGCTCCCGTGGCTGCCGGGCCGGGCAGCCGGGCAGGTGCTGCCGCCGACCGCTACAGCTGGCCGCGGATCATGCGGATCAGCCGATCCAGGACCTGGCCGCCGCTGACCCGCAGGCCGTCGTGCTCCCATTCGTTCGTCACCCAGGTCCGCAGCCCGCGCACCGCGTCGGCGGTCGCCAGCGAGTCCGCGGTGTCCACGTACATGTCGTCGTGGTAGACGGCGGCGGCCACCGGGACCTGATTGGCCGCCAGCGCGTCAGGGGCGTAGAGGTCGGGCCAGTCCGTGCGCTTGGCCAGCAGGTCCGCCGTCTCCTGCAGTGGGCGCAGCGCCGGGTCGGTCTCGAACATCCAGGGGTAGATCATCTCCCCGGTGAACCGCACCGGGCTGCCGTCCTCCAGCGCCCGGGCGGCGTCGAACTCGGGGAACTCCGAGCGGACCTGCTCCGCCGCCCAACCGGTCGCCCCCGGGTCCACCGACAGCTGACCGTAGATGGACTCGTGCAGCACGGCGTAGAGCGGGCCGTCGGCAAACGACAGCTTCGACTGGGCGCCGTTCAGGAAGGTGTCGGACAGTTCGAGCCCCGCGCTGCCTCGGACCCAGGCGTCCTCCAGCAGGTAGTGCAGGGTGTCGGAGCCGCTGCCCGAGCCGAGCAGCAGGCCGAGCGACTGGAACGCCCGCACGGTCAGCTGTCCGCCACCGGGCAGTTCGGCGGGCGCGGCGGACAGGTGCTCGGCGATCCGCCGCACCGCCTCGACGTCCTGCGGGTAGCGCGCGTAGTGCGCGGCGTTCTTGCGGGCCACCCGCGGGTACGCCGCTCGGTACACGTCCACCGCGCTGCTGCGCAGCCCCGCCAGGCCGCCGGTGACCAGGGCCTCGCGCAGTCCCTCGGGGGCCAGCGACAGGTAGGTGAGGGTGCAGAAGCCGCCGAAGCTCTGCCCGAGCAGGCTCCACTGCCCCCGCTCGCCGAGCAGTTGGCGCCGGATCAGCTCGGCGTCGCGGACGATCGAGTCGGCGCGGAAGAAGGAGAGGTATTCGGCCTGCTCGGCCGCACTGCCGCGCAGCGGCAGGGTCTGCCGGGTCGCCGGGGTCGAACGCCCGGTGCCGCGCTGGTCCAGGAGCAGCACCCGGTAGTCGTCCAGGGCCCGGTCCAGCCAGCTGTCCCGGCCCAGCGGCCGGGCGGCCCGGCCGCCCGGGCCGCCCTGGAGGTAGAGCAGCCAGGGCAGGTCGGAGCGCTCCTTGCCCGCTGCGACCATCTCACGGGCGTAGACCTCGATCTGCTCGCCCTGCGGCGCTGTGTGGTCCAGCGGCACCTGGAAGAGATGGTCGGTCAGGACGACGCCAGGCTGTCGGATCACGACGGACATGAGACTCCTCGGTCTGTGCTCGGTGCGGCGAGTGCGCGGGCGGTCCCGCGGGTGCCGACGCCGACGACACCACCCGAACTGCTCGCGGGTGCCGGTCGGCGCCGACCGGTGGGCTTCCCGGTACGGGCGGTGCCACCTCGGCACCGTATCCTGACGCCGAATGAGCGGCACCGGTGCCGTCCGTGCAGGACCGCTCCGCCGTTGGCCGGGCCGCCGCAGGTGCCGCTCGACGCGGCCGGCGCCCCGACCCTCGCGATCCGCTCGGCCCACAGCGTGGTGGGGCGTGACCTGTGCCCCGTGCGCCGCGTTCACTCAGAGGGGCGCCACCGAGCCCGCCGTGGCTGGTGGTCCCGTCGGTGGGGGAAGGCAAGGCCGGTGGAACCGGACCAGGGCTACGGCGATTCCGGCGTTCTGCCGGGCGGCGCTCGGCCGAGCGCGCGCGTGAGAGAGACCACCCACGGCAGTCGTGGCCTGCGGGCCCGCCCTGCCGGTCGACAGGAGGAGACCCCGGTGACGGCCCCCAGGCCAGCACAGAGCGCGATGCCGTCCGAGACGGTCGGCGGCTCCCGGGCGGCTCCCGGGCGGCCCGAGCCGTCTGCGAGCACCTCTGGACGCCCGGCGGCCCAGGCCCGTCGGCTGCCGGCCTCCACCCACGCGGACGTGCTCTGCGTCAGCGCTCCCGCCATGGCCGCCTCCGGCTCCGACGGGCAACTGCGCGGGTCCGGACTGCACGGCTTCTTCCGTTCAGGGGTCCGCGGCTTGAGCCGGATGGAGTTGCGGCTCGGCGGGATGGAGCCGCTCGCGCTCCAGGGCGACCTCTCCTCGGCCTCCCAGGCCCGCTTCCTCGGCGCGGTCCGGGTCCCCGGCGAGTTGGATCCCGACCCGGCGCTCACCGTGGAACGGCTGCGGCATGCCGACGGGGCGGAGACGATCACTGTGCGCAACGCCGGCCTTCGCCCTGCCCGGCTGCCGTTGGAGATCGCGCTCGGCACGGACCTCGGCAGCCTCGCGGAGATCGCGGCCGGTGCCCGGCCGCCGGATGTCCCGGGTCAGGTCCAGTCCGCCGGCCTGCGTTGGATCGGGCGCGGCCACAGTGCGACCGTCAGCGCCAAACCCGCGCCGCACGCGGTGCTGGCCGGCGCCGGCGTGCTCCGCTGGGACCTCGAGGTACAGCCCGGCGGGCGCTGGTCGGTCGAGCTGCGGCTGGAGGTGGAGGCGACCGCCGGGACCACAGCCCGACCGCCGATCGGCCGCGGTGCCGGCGTTCCGGCGCCGTGGAGCGAGATGGCGATCCGCTGCGACGACACCCGCGCCGAACTGCTCGTGCGGCGCTCGCTGGACGCGCTCGGGGGCCTGCTGCTCGCTGACCCGGACCGGCCGGCCGACCTCTACGCGGCGTCAGGCGCGCCATGGCGGTTCGGCCTGGCGCCGGCCGACGCGCTCTGGGCCGCCCGGCTCACCCTGCCGCTGGGCACCCGGCTGGCCGCAGGCACGCTGCGCGCCCTGGCACGCCGTCAGCAGGCGGCACCGACCGGGGCCGCCGTCGCAGGATCCGGCAAGGGCGAGGGGATCATCGCCGGACCGCTTCGCCATGCCGGCCCGGAGCTCCCACCGTCCTGCACGGCCACCGAGGCGACGCTGCTCTTCGTCACCTTGCTCGCCGAGGCCTGGCGCTGGGGTCTGCCCCGGCAGGAGGTCGCGGAACTGCTGCCGGCCGCCGAACGCGCCCTGGCCGCACTGCGGGCGACCAGCGAGAACGGCCTGATCGACGGCTTCGTCACCGATCTCGGTCGGTTGCCCGAGGACCGTACGGCGCAGCCCGCCACGGCCCGCTGTGAGGTTCAGGCACAGGCACATCGAGCTGCACTGCACGGTGCCGAGCTGCTGGAGGCCTTCGGTCGTCCGGGAGCGGCCGACTGGCGTGCGTGGGCCGAGAAGCTGCGCGGCCGCTTCCGCGAGCGGTTCTGGGTGGACGACCTGTCCGGTGGTCGCCCCGCCGCCGCGCTGACGGCAGACGGGCGACCGCTAACCGCCGTCGCCGCCTCCTTCGTCCACCTCCTCGACCTGGGGCTCGCGGCGGATGGCGCTTCCCTGCCCGGCCTGCTCGACCGGGAACAGACCAGACTGCTGGCCCAGCGGCTGGTCGCCCCCGAACTCGACTGCGGCTGGGGCTTGCGCACGCTGAGCGGCAAGTCGGCCCGCTTCAATCCGCTGGGCCACCGCAGCGGCGCGGTCCGCGTCCAGGAGACGGCGATGGCCGTCGCCGGCCTGGCCGGGGCCGGTTTCGAACGTGAGGCCGGTGCCCTGCTGGAGGGGCTGTTGGCGGCCTCCGCCCACTTCGCCGGCCGGCTGCCGGAGATGTACGCGGGGGAGCAGCGGCTCCCGGACTGTCCGCCCGCTCCGCACCCGGCCGCCTGCCGTCCGGCGGCGGGGTCCGCTGCGGGCGCCGCCCACGCGGTGCTGGCGCTGGCCGGTGTCCGCCCCGACGCGCCGGCCAAGCGCGTGGTTGTCCGCCCGGCCAGCACCGCCCCCCTCGGCGAGCTCGAGCTCTCCGGTCTGCGGGTGGCGGGGGAGCCGTTCGCGGTCCGGGTCAGCCGGATCGGGGTGGCAGTGGTGGAGGAGGCCTCCTCCGAGCTGCAGCTGGGAGCAAGCTGACGGCGCCCGAGGCTGTCGCTGTGTCGCTGTGTCGCTGTGTCGCTGTGTCCCCGGTCGCCCTGCGACCGGGGGACCGGCTGACGGGTGCTGATGGCAGCGGCGGGGCACCGGGCCAGGACGAGCCCGCCCGGCTCGGCCCGCTCGCGGTCGTTCCCGCCAGGCGGCAGGGGGCGAGGCGTAGTTGCTGCCGATCTCGTGTTTATCGTCAGAAAGACGACTATGATCGACGCCATGTCGCGCTATGACCCGTCGGCCTTTCCCCCGTTCGCAGTCACGGTCGACCTGGTCGTGCTGACGGTCCGGGAGCACGAGCTCTGCGCACTGCTGGTGCGCCGGGGCGAGCCGCCGTTCCAGGGCTACTGGGCGCTGCCGGGCGGCTTCGTGCGCCCGGACGAGGGTCTCGGGGAGGCGGCCTCCCGGGAGTTGGCCGAGGAGACCGGTCTGCGCGCCCTCTCCGGCGCCGGGCAGACAACGGCCGGTGCGCACCTGGAGCAGCTGGCCACTTACGGCCACCCGCAGCGTGACCCGCGGATGCGTGTGGTCAGTGTGGCCCACCTGGCGCTGGCCCCCGATCTGCCCACCCCCAAGCCGGGCGGTGACGCCCGGGGTGCTCGCTGGGCCCCGGTCAGCGAACTGCTCGGCCCCGGCCCCGCGGATCGCGATCCGCTCGCCTTCGACCACGCGCTGATCCTGGAGGAAGGCGTGGAGCGCGCCCGCTCCAAGATCGAGTACTCCGCGCTGGCCACGGCCTTCTGCGCGGAGGAGTTCACCGTGGGTGAGCTGCGCAGGGTCTACGAGGCGGTTTGGGGCGTGGCCCTGGACCCGCGCAACTTCCATCGCAAGGTCACCGGCACGCCCGGCTTCCTGGTGCCTTCGGGTGGCACGACGACCCGTCAGGGCGGTCGCCCGGCGCAGCTGTTCACGGCCGGTGGCGCCACCGTGCTCAACCCTCCGATGCTGCGCCCCGACTCCTGAGGCTTGCGGCCCCGACCACCGTCTCCCGCCTCCCGCTTCTCGGTTCACCACTGGGCGAACGCCGGTACGGCCGTTGTCCCCTGATCGAGTGAGGTAGGCGGTCGAGTGGCCCGCACGGGCTTCGCAATGCCCGAAATCTCCCGATGTTCGCCCTAGGGTGCTGAATTCGGAGCGGGCGCTGAACCCGAGCGGCCATGCCGCCAGGGCAGCCGGAGCAGGTGGGAGCAGCCAGCGATGATCCAGGTCAATGGACTCACCAAGGTTTACCGCCGGGGTCGTCGCGCGGCGTTGCTCGATCTCGGCTTCGACGTCGGACCCGGCATGGTCACGGCCCTGCTGGGGCCGCAGGGGGCGGGCAAGACCACAGTTCTGCGACTGATGGTGGAACTGGAGCACGGCAAGGGCGTGACGCTCTTCAACGGGCGCCCGTACCGTCGGTTGCGCCACCCCGAGCGTGAGGTCGGGGTGCTGCTGCCGACCGCGCACCGGTGGACCGGCAACCTCGGGCGGACCGCGCGCGGCCACCTCTGGATGCTGGCCGCCCAACTCGGCGTCCCGGCACGGCGCGCGGACGAGCTGCTGGAGCAGACCCGGCTGGCAAACGTCGCCGAGTACCGCCTGCGGGCGTTCTCCCCGGGGATGAACCGCCGCCTGGCCCTCGCGGTCGCCCTGCTGGGCAACCCCGACGCACTGCTGCTGGACGCCCCGACCGAGGGCTTGTCACAGCGCAACGCCGATTGGCTGCACGCTTTCATCCGGGCCTTCCCGGCCGGTGGCGGATCCGTCGTGGTCACCACCCGCAGCCCGCAGGAGGCGGCGCTGCTGGCCGACCGGGTGGTGACCATCGACGAGGGTCGACTGGTCGCGGACCAGCCGGTCGCGGAGTTTCGCCGCACCAGGCTGCAGCCGGAGGTCGTCGTCCGTGGTCCCCAGATGGCCCGGCTCGCCGACCTGTTGCTGGCACAGGGCGCGCAGGTCCGCCAGGACGGCAGCGCCCGGCTGGCGGTGAGCGGCTTCGGCCGCACCGAGATCGGCGAACTCGCCTACCGCAACGGTGTCCTGCTGCACGAGCTGGCCGACCGGGTGGTCGAGCAGCCGGCACCGCGGGCGACGCTGCCGGCCGCCGCTCGACCTGGTGGCGCCCCGGCCATCCAGGTGCGCCGGGTGACCGCGCTGGCCGCGGGCTCGCGGACCGGATCCCGGTCGTCCGGGCGTCCCGAGCCGGCGGGCGCCACCGCCTCCTCGAGTTCTCCCGGTCGGGCCGGTGCCTCCAGCGCCGTCAGCGCTCCCGCATCACTCCACCCACTCCCCGAGTCCGCCACCGCGGGCGATCTCACCGCCTTGCCGCAGCCCGCCACCTCACCCGAGCCCGAGCCGCCCGCGCCCACCGCTCCCGCCCCAGTCACCGCACCCACCCCCGCCCCGACCACGGCCCAGGGCCCGGACCAGACCCTCATCGCCACCGCCCCCATCCGCACCCTCACCCCCGCATCCGGCGCCACCCCCGCCCCCGCACCCCGGCCGCTGACCGGGCCCGACCACTGGAACGGATGATCACGTGCGCGCACTCGCCTACGAAGGGCGCCGCCTGCTGGGCCTTCGCTCGAGCTGGCTGATCCTCGCCGTCACCCTGCTGGCCGGCTCCGGGCTGGCGGCCGTGCTCGCCCACCGAACCGCTCCGGGGCCGCTCTCGGCGCCTGACCTGGCCCGGCTGGCCACCGCGGCCGTCCCGGTGCTCCCGATCCCGTTCGCGGCGTTGGCCGCCGGCCTGCTCGGTGCGCTGGCAGCGGCCCACGAGGTCCGCTGCCCGGGTCTGCCGGCTTCCCAGGTCCGCTACACCGCCCGGCTGCGCCTGCTGCTCGCCAAGCTCGCGGTCATCGGGACCGCCTCCGCGCTGCTCGCGCTGGCGGCACTGCTGCTGAACTCGCTGACGGTCCGGCTGGCCCTGCCGCCCGCCGGCGCACCGGTCCGGCTGCTCACTCCCGAACTGCTGCGCACCGACCATCGGCTGGTGCCACTGCTCGCGACCTTCGTCGCCCTGGTGGTCGCGGCCGGCTGCAGCGGTGTGCTGGCGACGACGCTGACCCGTAGCGCGATCGCCGGGATCCTGCTGCTGTGCGCGCTGCCGACGCTGGTGGAGCAACTCGCGCTACCGACCGTGCTGAACGCGCTGCACCACGAAGGCGTCTCCTGGGCGCCGACCCACCTGGCCCGAGCGGTCGCCGTGGTGCTGCTGCCGGTCCTGGCCCTGCTGGCCGGTGCCCTGCTCGCCCAGACCCGCCGTCGCTCGTTCTGATCGCAAGCCCCACCCGCCTGTCCTGTCGCATTCGTCCCACTGATCAGCCTGATGGCAACCGGTTCTGATCACCTGTCAGCTCGAACAGCCCGACAGGCCTTCCGGGTTCACCTCGCCCATCCGACCGGTATGGCCCTTTCTTCCTGATAAGAAGTCAATTATCCGGCGACGGGCGATCACCCTTTCGTGTGCTTTTCACGAGAATCCTCAAGTCGGGCCCGCCGATCGCCGACAAAGGACGTGTGAGTACCCTTGCGCACCCCGCCATGACCGTCGCCCGCACCGCCGAGTCCCCCGCACCCGGCGCTGCCGAGCTCGACCGTTTCTCCTACGCCGATCGGCCGACTCCGCCCATCCCCCGATGGGACGGAGTGGAGGGTGATCTCGCCCGGGTCGGCCGCAAGACCACCAGCAGCCGCGGCCGTGGGCTGCATGGGCAGCTGGTCCAGCAGCTCGGCCAGATGATCGTCTCCGGTGACCTCGGCGCGGATCGCCCGCTGGTCCCCGAGGAGATCGGCCAGCGCTTCGAGGTCTCCCGCACCGTGGTCCGCGAGTCGCTGCGCGTGCTGGAGGCGAAGGGCCTGGTCAGCGCCCGTCCGAACGTCGGCACCCGGGTCCGCCCGGTCGGCGACTGGAACCTCCTCGACCCCGACATCATCGAGTGGCGCGCCTTCGGCCCGCAGCGCGACGAGCAGCGCCGCGAGCTGTGCGAGATGCGCTGGGCGATCGAGCCGCTGGCCGCCCGCCTCGCTGCCGGGCACGGCCGCGAGGAGATCCAGCAGCGACTGGCCGAGATGACCGAGATCATGAGCCATGCCGCGTCCCAGGGCGATCTGATCACCTTCTCCCGCGCCGACGCCGAGCTGCACGCGCTGATCCTGCAGATGGCGGGCAACCGGATGCTGGAGCACCTCTCCGGCATCGTGGCCTCGGCGCTGCAGGTCAGTGGCGCTCCGGCCACGGCCTGCGAGCGGCCCAGCGACACCTCGGTCAGCGTGCACGCCCGCCTGGTCGACGCGATCGGCACCGGCGACGGCGCCGCCGCCGAGGCGGCCATGCGGGCCCTGCTGACCGTGCACCCGGACGTCGAGCACGCGGTGCCCGCGCCCCGCGAGCACTGAGCGGGCCGGCCACGGAACCATCGGACCTGGGCAGCGCCCTCCGGATGCCCGCGCGCAGTCGCCGCGGCCCACCCGGAGGGCTCGCCGCTGCTCGGGCGGCGGCCCTGGGGGCTCGGTCGGAGAGGCGTGTGACCTGTGCCACGAGCGGCATGCGTAACACTTGAGGAGCGGCAGCGATGTGTACGGAGCGGAAGCAGCTCCGGAATACCCGCGCCATGTCAGAATGCTGTGTTGGTCTGCGGCGCTGCTGCCGTCCCACAAACCCAGCGTCCTGCAAACCCAGTCCTCAAGTCCGAGCCGGTCGGAACCTGTCGTGCCCCGTGGCACGTGCTCCTTCCTCGCCCTCTCGGGCGGTCCGGTACGGGTTCGAGTCCACTCTTCGTCCGAGAGGTTGTTCGTGTCGGCCAGCACATCCCGTTCGCTCCCCCCCGAGATCGCCGAGTCCGCGGCCCTGCTGGCGCTCATCGAGCGGGGCAAGGCCCAGGGGCAGATCGCCGGTGACGACGTGCGTCAGGCCTTCGAGGCGGACCAGATCCCGGTCACCAAGTGGAAGAACGTCATGCGCAGCCTCAACCAGGTACTGATTGAGGAAGGGGTGGACCTGATGGTCAGCGCGGCCGAGCCGTCCGCTGCCAAGCGCAAGAGCGTCGCGGCCAAGAGCACCACCAAGCGCACCGCGACCAAGGCGGTCACCACCCGTACCCCGGGCGCCCCGACCAAGCCGCCGGTGCGGATCGCGCCGGCCGCGACCGTGGCGCCGGCTGCCGTGGCCTCCGTGGTCTCGGTCACCTCGGTCGCCGTCGAGTCCGGGCTGGACGCGTCGGCGGGCCTCGACCCGGCGAAGAAGGCCGCCGCGCCCGCCAAGAAGGCGGTGGCCAAGAAGGCCGCCGCCCCCGCCAAGAAGACGGCGGCGAAGAAGACCGCGGCCAAGGGCGAGAAGGGCGACGAGGAGCTGCTCGGCGACGAGGAGCTGCTCGAGGACGTGGCGCTGCCCGGTGCCAAGACCGAGACCGAGGGCGAGCCGGAGGAGGAGTCGGAGGGCTTCGTCCTCTCCGACGACGACGAGGACGACGCCCCGGCCCAGCAGGTCGCCGTCGCCGGTGCCACCGCCGACCCGGTCAAGGACTACCTGAAGCAGATCGGCAAGGTCCCGCTGCTCAACGCGGAGCAGGAGGTCGAGCTCGCCAAGCGGATCGAGGCCGGCCTGTTCGCCGAGGACAAGCTGAGCCAGGCCGACAAGCTGGCCCCCAAGCTCAAGCGCGAGCTGGAGATCATCGCCGAGGACGGCCGCCGGGCCAAGAACCACCTGCTGGAGGCCAACCTCCGCCTGGTGGTCTCGCTGGCGAAGCGTTACACCGGTCGCGGCATGCTCTTCCTGGACCTGATCCAGGAGGGCAACCTCGGTCTGATCCGTGCGGTCGAGAAGTTCGACTACACCAAGGGTTACAAGTTCTCGACCTACGCGACCTGGTGGATCCGCCAGGCGATCACCCGCGCGATGGCCGACCAGGCCCGCACCATCCGTATCCCGGTGCACATGGTCGAGGTCATCAACAAGCTGGCCCGCGTCCAGCGCCAGATGCTCCAGGACCTGGGCCGCGAGCCCACCCCGGAGGAGCTGGCCAAGGAACTCGACATGACCCCCGAGAAGGTCATCGAGGTCCAGAAGTACGGCCGTGAGCCGATCTCGCTGCACACCCCGCTGGGCGAGGACGGCGACAGCGAGTTCGGTGACCTGATCGAGGACTCCGAGGCGGTCGTCCCGGCCGACGCGGTCTCCTTCACCCTGCTCCAGGAGCAGCTGCACTCGGTGCTCGACACGCTGAGTGAGCGCGAGGCCGGCGTGGTCTCGATGCGCTTCGGCCTGACGGACGGCCAGCCGAAGACGCTGGACGAGATCGGCAAGGTTTACGGGGTCACCCGTGAGCGCATCCGCCAGATCGAGTCGAAGACCATGTCCAAGCTGCGCCACCCCTCGCGTTCGCAGGTGCTGCGCGACTACCTGGACTGACAGCTGGACCTGTCCGCCCGAACCTGATCGGGTGCGGCGGAGTGTCATCACCGGCGGGCCCGGGGCAGATCGACTGCCCCGGGCCCGTCGGCGTTCAGCGGCCGGGAACCCGGGGCGGGGCCAGCCGGACTGTCATCCGGCGGCCCGCCGGGTCCCCCGTCCGAGTGCTTCACCGGCCACCGATGGGCACGCAGGGTGAGATTCTGACTACGCTGTGGCGGTTGCCTGCTGTCGAGCGCCCGGAGTGCACTGTGATGTCCCTCTCGTCCCGTCCGCCCGGTCCTGATGCCCGTCGTCGTCCGGGTCCGGCGCGCGGCGCCCGTCGGCGCGCGGCGGCGCTGGTGCTGCTGGCCGCGCTGCCGAGTGCGCTGCTCTCGCTCACGGCCACGCCCGCCCAGGCCGACCGCCGGATCGTGGGCGGTTGGGCGGACAGCACGGTGCAGCGGCCCTGGATGGTCGCGGTGTCCAGTCGCGCCCAGTTCGGTGACGCGCGCTCCGGCCAGTTCTGCGGCGGCACGCTGGTCGCTCCGACCAAGGTGGTCACCGCCGCCCACTGCTTCTACGACGAGCAGCAGGGGCGGCCGACCGATCGGCCGGGCCTGACGGTGATCGTCGGGCGGACCGACCTGACCAGCTCGGACGGCGTCGAGGTGCCGGTCACCAACGTCTGGATCCACCCGCAGTACTCGTTCGACCAGAACATGCAGGATGTGGCGGTGCTCACGCTGGCCACCGCGCAGGACGGCCGGGCGGTGCTGCCGCTGGTCGGCCAGGGCGACACCGCGCCGTATGCGGCCGGCACTCGCGCCCAGGTCTACGGCTGGGGTGACACCACCGGGCACGCCACCTACGCGGACCGGCTGCACGGGGTCGATGTGCCCATGGTTGCCGACTCGGTGTGTGCGCGCGACTACCCGGGCGGTGCCGACGGGACCTTCGATGCCCGCGGCATGGTCTGCGCCGGCGAGTCGATGGGCGGCAAGGACGCATGCCAGGGCGACAGCGGTGGTCCGCTGGTGGTGAACGGCCAGCTGGTCGGGCTGGTCTCCTGGGGTGCCGGCTGCGCGGAAGCCAAGCACCCGGGCGTCTACACCCGCCTGTCGGCGGTTGCGGACGCCGTCAATGCCCAGCTGGCGGAGACCGACGCGGTGACCGCTCGGTAACCCGCCGTGGCCCCCTGAATGCGACGCTGGGCGGCAGGCTGCCAAGCCTGCCGCCCAGTGGCCGGCCCGCAAGGGCCGACCTCAGCACGTCAATGAGGTGCCGAACGCTCAGCGTTCCTCGCTGGTGGCCGAGGCCGCCGTGGTGGCGAGACGACCGCTCTCGTCCTGTATCTCCACGGCGATCTTCTTGAGCTCCGGCTCGAACTTCCGCCCGTGGTGGGCGCAGAACAGCAGCTCCCCGCCGCTTGCCAGTACGACGCGCAGGTATGCCTGGGCGCCGCATCGGTCGCAGCGGTCAGCCGCGGTGAGCGGGCTCGCAGGTGTCAGAACAGTAGTCACGTCGCCTCTTCTCTAGCTCGACGAGCTGTCGTACCAGGGTCAACATCCAACCAGGCCGAAAACGTTCCCGCTCGTGGCTTTTCTTCTCTGAGGATTCTGCTGTGTTGATGAGGACGTGCCCCGGGCGCCGGTGGTTCATGCCTGCCGGAATCCGCGACCTGTCTATCGCTCGAACGCATCTTCGAACTGTTGTCCGAGGGTGGGCGTAGCATAATCCCCTACTGGGTTGGAGCATAAGCCCCGCCCCGAGCACCGGTAGCCTGCATCGTGGCAGTTCCAGAGCCCGCGGTCGGCTCGACGGTCCGCCAGGATCCGTCGGGCGCGGGCGAGATGGCGCTCTCGCGCGGCGAACTGGGCTCGGCCCGTGTTCGCGCAGCGCGTACAAGCTGCGGAGCCGGGGCGATTCGTGCTGTGCCCGGGGTACGGGGGCGGGCGTCGCCGGGGGAGGTCCGGGGAACCGCCGTCGGATCGAGTCAGAAGTCTCTTTGGAGGAGTGCACCGCGTGAGTGCCGAAACGACCGTGCCGTCCGCCTTGCGCGCCGCGGAGGACGGATCCAACTACACCGCTCGGCATCTGCTCGTCCTGGAGGGCCTCGAAGCGGTCCGCAAGCGGCCCGGCATGTACATCGGCTCCACCGACAGCCGCGGCCTGATGCACTGCCTCTGGGAGATCATCGACAACTCGGTGGACGAGGCACTGGGCGGCTTCTGCGACCGGATCGAGGTCGTGCTGCACGAGGACGGCTCGGTCGAGGTCCGGGACGACGGCCGCGGCATCCCGGTGGACGTGGAGCCGAAGACCGGGCTGTCCGGTGTCGAGGTCGTGATGACCAAGCTGCACGCCGGCGGCAAGTTCGGCGGCGGCTCCTACGCGGCCTCCGGCGGTCTGCACGGCGTCGGCGCCTCGGTGGTCAACGCGCTCTCCGCTCGGCTGGACGTGGAGGTGGACCGCGGCGGCCACACCCACGCGATCAGCTTCCGCCGCGGGACCCCCGGGCTGTTCACCGAGCAGAGCCCGGACGCCCCGTTCGACCCGGCCAGTGGCCTGACCAGGACCCGCAAGGTGCCCAAGGCCCGAACCGGAACCCGGATCCGCTACTGGGCCGACCGGCAGATCTTCCTCAAGGAGGCCAAGCTCTCCCTGGAGCACCTGCACAACCGGGCCCGGCAGACCGCGTTCCTGGTCCCCGGGCTGACCATCATCGTGCGCGACGAACGCCTGACGGAGAGCGAGAAGGTCGAGGAGGCCACCTTCCGCTTCGACGGCGGGGTCGGCGAGTTCTGCGAGTTCCTGGCGCCCGACAAGCCGGTCTGCGACGTGCTGCGGCTGCGCGGCGAGGGCACCTTCAAGGAGACCGTCCCGGTCCTGGACGAGCTCGGCCACATGACCCCCACCGAGGTCACCCGCGAACTGGGCGTGGACATCGCGCTGCGCTGGGGTGCCGGCTACGACACCACGCTGCGCTCCTTCGTCAACATCATCGCGACCCCCAAGGGCGGCACCCACGTCACCGGCTTCGAGCGCTCGCTCGCCAAGACGGTCAACGAGGCGCTGCGCGCGGCCAAGCTGCTGCGGGTGGCCGAGGACGACATCACCAAGGACGACGCCACCGAGGGCCTGACCGCGGTGGTCACCGTCCGGCTGGCCGAGCCGCAGTTCGAGGGGCAGACCAAGGAGGTGCTCGGCACCTCGGCCGCCAACCGGATCGTCGCCGCCGTGGTGGCCCGCGAGCTCAAGGCCTTCCTGACCTCGGCCAAGAAGGACGAGAAGGTCCAGGCCCGGGCGGTGCTGGAGAAGGTGGTGGCCGCCGCCCGCACCCGGGTGGCGGCTCGCCAGCACAAGGAGGCGCAGCGCCGCAAGACCGCGCTGGAGACCTCCTCGCTGCCCGCCAAGCTGGCTGACTGCCGCAGCGACGACGTGGAGCGCAGCGAGCTCTTCATCGTCGAGGGCGACTCCGCGCTCGGCACCGCCAAGCTGGCCCGCAACTCCGAGTTCCAGGCGCTGCTGCCGATCCGCGGCAAGATTCTCAACGTCCAGAAGGCCTCGGTCTCGGACATGCTCAAGAACGCCGAGTGCGCGGCGATCATCCAGGTGATAGGGGCCGGCTCGGGCCGGACCTTCGACATCGACCAGGCCCGCTACGGCCGGGTCATCTTCATGGCCGACGCCGATGTCGACGGATCGCACATCCGCTGCCTGCTGCTGACCCTCTTCCAGCGGTACATGCGGCCGATGGTCGAGCAGGGCCGGGTCTTCGCGGCGGTCCCGCCGCTGCACCGCACCGAGCTCACCAACCCCAAGCGCGGCCAGGAGAAGTACCACTACACCTACTCGGACGCCGAACTGCGCCGGACCCTGCTGGAGTTCCAGGCCAAGGGCCTGCGCTGGAAGGAGCCGGTGCAGCGCTACAAGGGCCTCGGCGAGATGGACGCGGACCAACTGGCCGAGACCACCATGGACCCCCGGCACCGGATCCTGCGGCGGATCAACCTGGGCGACCTGGAGGCCGCCGAGCAGGTCTTCGACCTGCTGATGGGCAACGACGTGGCGCCGCGCAAGGAGTTCATCGTGGACTCGGCCGCCACCTTGGACCGCTCGCGGATCGACGCCTGAGCCAGGGCCCGTACCGGCCGTTGACGTGAGGGGCCCTCCACCCACGGGTGGAGGGCCCCTCAGTCGTGGGATCAACCCTGGAGCCGATCAGCCCGGCAGGCGGAATCCGTAGCGTCGTAGCTGTCAGAACCTCCCCAGCCGAGACGGAGCGAAGTCCGATGACCGGCATCGCCAACATCCTCGTCATCCTCGTCGTGCTCGTGTTCGTCGCCAGCCGTCAGCTCCGAACCCGCAAGATCGACACCGAGCGGCGCTTCTGGCTGCTGCCGCTGATCCTCTGCGCGCTCGGACTGGCCGACAAGCATCTGATCGACCCGGCGCACAGGGCCGAGGCGATCGGCCTGCTGGCCGCCTCGCTCGTGGTGGTCGCCGCCATGGGTTCGGTCTGGGGCTGGACCGTCCGGATGTGGCGGGCGGGCGACGGCACCGTCTGGACCAAGGGCACCGTCGCCACCCTGGCGGCCTGGGCGGGCATGATCGCGGTGCGGATCGGGCTGTACGGCCTCGGCGCGACGCTGCATGTCCACCAGGACGCGCAGGCGCTCTACCTCACCCTCGGGGTGCTGCTGCTGGTCCGCGGCGCCGTGGTGAACTGGAGGGCCCGGGGCCTGGACGCCCCGCACACGCTGAACGTGGTGGGCTGAACGATCGCCACCACCACCGGAGGAGCACCCGTGCAGCTGGAGACCTGGAGGCGCTGGCCGACGCGGGACGCGCGGGCCAGTGGCGAGCGCTCCGCGCCCGGCCGGATGCTCACCGTGGCCGGCCGGCTGGCCCTGGCCCTGACCGTGCTGCTCGGGACGGTCAGGGCCGACCGGTTCACCGGCACGGACGCGGTCGTCTCGCTGCTGGCAGTGCTGGCCGCCGGCGGGCTCTTCTACCTGTTCGTCCGCAGTACCCGGCTGCACCGGATCGGCTGGGCGCTGGCGGCGGCCGCCCAGCTGCTGATCGTCGCCGGGGTGGCGGACCAGGTGGGCGCCGTGGTGCTCGCCAATGTGATCTGGTGCGGGCTCGCCGTCATGGCGCTGCTCCGGCTGCCGCTGGCGGGCGCGCTGCCCACCTGTGCGGGAGCGCTCGTCTCCTACGCGGTGGCCACCCGGGACGGCTTCCTCGCGCTGGTCGCCACGCTGGCCGGCCTGGTCCTGCTGGGCTACCTGCTCCGACTGGACGCCGAGGCCCGCGGCACCGCCCAGCGGCTGCTGCAGCAGGAGCGGGCCGCCCGGGCGGCCGAGGCGGAGAGCGCCGCGCTGGCCGAGCGGGCCCGGATCGCCCGGGAGATCCACGACGTGCTGGCGCACAGCCTCTCCGCCCAGCTGGTCCATCTGGAGGCGGCCCGGCTGATGCTGGACAGCGGGGCACAGCGGGACCAGATCAGGGACCGGGTGGTGGCGGCCCGGCGGATGGCCCAGGAGGGGTTGACCGAGACCAAGCAGGCGCTCTCCGCGCTGCGCGGCGAGTTCACCCCGGTCGGCGAGTTCCTGGTGGAGCTGACCGGGCAGGAGCAGGCCACCCTGACGGTGACCGGTACGCCCCGGCCGCTGGGCGCCGAGGCAGGGCTGGCGGTGCGGCGCACGGCGCAGGAGGCGCTCACCAACGTCCGCAAGCACGCACCGCGGGCCGGGCGCGCGGTGGTGCTGCGCTACCTCGAGCAGGCGGTGGAGCTGGAGGTCAGGAACAGCGGCGGACCCGCCGACCCGGCCGCGGCCGAGCTGGCCGCCAGCGGCAGCGGTTACGGGCTGCTGGGGATGCGGGAGCGGGCCGAACTGCTCGGCGGCAGCCTGGCGGCCGGCCCCGACGACGACGCCGGCGGCTGGCTGGTGCGGCTGCGGCTGCCGACCTGACGCGGCCGAGGTGACCAGGACCGGGCCGACGCGGTAGAACCTGGCGTGAAGCGGGCCCACGGAGAGCGAACAGTGAGCGGAGTGGCGGGTTGAACGGGCAGAGCGGCGCCGGTGGCGCGGGGACGGACACGCGGGTCCTGGTGGCGGACGACCAGACCGTGGTGCGCGAAGGCATCGTCATGCTGCTGGGCCTGCTGCCCGGCATCGAGGTGGTGGGGGCGGCCGCGGACGGCGAGGAGGCGGTCCGCCTGGTGGCGCAGCATGCCCCGGACGTGGTCCTGATGGACCTTCGGATGCCGCGCTGCGACGGCGTCGAGGCCACCCGGCTGATCCGGGCCCAGCACCCTGGCACCGAGGTCGTGGTGCTCACCACCTACGCCGACGACGACTCGCTCTTCGCCGCGCTGCAGGCCGGTGCCCGCGGCTACCTCACCAAGGACGCCGGCGCGGAGGAGATCGCCCGGGCCATCGCCGATGTCCGGGCCGGCGCGGCGGGCCTCTCCCCGCAGGTGCAGCGGCGGCTGCTGGAGCGGCTCGCCGGCCCGCCCGCGCCCGCGGCACCGCCGGCCGCCGCAGCGCTCGACCCGGTGGCCCCGCCGCCGCAGCACCGCTCGACCCAGCAGCTACCCGACGGTCTGACGGCCCGTGAGGCGGAGGTGCTCGCGCTGATCGCCGACGGCCTCTCCAACGCCGAGATCGCCGAGGCGCTCTTCGTCAGTCCGGCCACGGTCAAGACGCACATCAACAACCTCTTCGCCAAGACCGCCGTTCGCGATCGGGCACAGGCAGTCAGTTATGCGTTCAGGCACGGGCTTTCCCGTGGTTCGCAGACCGATTGACTTCACCTCATTGAGTGAAATGCCCGGCTGAATGCCATATTTCGGATTTCGACCCGCCATGATTGGACCCGTCAGGGCGCCGTCGGTACGCCGAATGGATCTTCGGGGCGGGTCGTCCGGAGTGCCCGGTGCCGATCTCCGACGCCCACCGCTCGGTGGCGCATCCCGTACAGGGAGCAGCTTTGGCACAGCACGAAGTCACCGGATCAACCGGTTCCACGCCCCGGCAGGGCCATCGGTTCGACTGGTGGTCCACTCCCGGCAAGCCCGGCGCGGCCAAGCGGTCGGCTCGCGACCGGGTTGGCGCGGCGCGATCCGCCGTCCCAGCCCAGCGGTCCCTCCAGACGCCGCCGCAGGTGCCGGATCCGGCGATCGCCGAGGTCTACCGGGAGGTTCAGCGGAGCGACGCCTTCCAGGAGATCCGCCGGGACTACCGGAGGTTCGTCTTCCCGGCCACCGCCGTCTTCCTCGGTTGGTACCTCGGCTATGTGACCGCCCAGGCCCTGGCACCGGACCTGATGCGCACTCAGCTCATCGGCCCGTTCAGCGTGGCCTGGCTGCTGGGGCTGCTGCAGTTCGTCTCGACCTTTCTGATCACCTGGCTCTACGCCCGCAATGCCCGCACCAAGCGTGACCGAGCCGCCCTCGGCCTGCGCTGGGACACCCAGGACCAGTTGCGATGACACCTTCCACCTTCACCGCCGTGCCGATCGCCGCCAGGCCCGAGGCCGCCACCGGGGGCCAGCACCACGAACTCGCCGTGGTGCTCTTCGCCCTGGTGGTCGTGGTGACCTTGGCCATCACCCTCTGGGTCGGGCGACGCGGCCAGGCCGCCGAGGACTTCTACGCCGGCGGACGGGACTTCGGCCCGCTGCAGAACGGCATCGCGCTCTCCGGCGACTACCTCTCGGCCGCCTCCTTCCTCGGCGTGACCGGGCTGATCGCCCTGTACGGCTACGACGGCATGCTCTACAGCATCGGCTTCCTGGTCGCCTGGCTGGTCGTGCTGATGTGGGTGGCCGAACTGGTCCGCAACACCGGCCGGTACACGCTGGCCGACGTGCTGGCCACCCGGATGCGCCAGCGCCCGGTCCGCGCGGCGGCCGGCAGCGCCAGCGTGGTGGTCACCCTGCTCTACCTGATCGCCCAGATGGTCGGCGCGGGCAGCCTGGTGGGACTGCTGCTGGGTACCACCGGGGCCGCCGCGAACACCTGGACCATCCTCGCGGTCGGCGCCCTGATGATCATCTATGTCACGGTCGGCGGCATGCGGGCCACCACCTGGATCCAGATCGTCAAGGCCATGATGCTGATGACCGGGGCCGTGCTGCTCACCGTCTGCGTGCTGATCCACTTCCAGGGCGACCTCGGCGAGCTGATGCACGCCGCGGCCCGCAGCAGCGGCGCGGGCGACCGCTATCTGGAGCCGGGCCTCAAGTACGGCGGCTCGGTCACCGAGCGGCTCGACTTCGTCAGCCTGGGCCTGGCCCTGGTGCTGGGGACGGCCGGCCTGCCGCACATCCTGTCCCGCTTCTACACCGTCCCCACCGCCCGGGCCGCCCGCCGCTCGACGATCTGGGCGATCGGTCTGGTCGGCGCCTTCTACCTGATGACCGTCGTGCTCGGCCTCGGGGCCACCGCGCTGGTCGGCTCCACGGCGGTGAAGTCCGCCAACTCGGCCGGGAACACCGCCGTTCCGCTGCTCGCGCTCAACCTGGGCGGCGGCGAGGGGAGCACCGGGGGCACCCTGCTCTTCGCCGTCACCTCCGCCATCGCCTTCGCCACGATCCTCGCGGTGGTGGCCGGTCTGACCCTGGCCTCGTCGGTCTCCTTCGCGCACGACCTCTACGCCCAGGCCTTCCGTCGGCCGGGCCGCCCACCGGTGACGGACCGCCAGGAGGTGGTGGTGGCAAGGCTGGCAGCGGTGGTGATCGGCGGCCTGGCGGTGGTGCTGAGCCTCTTCGCCCAGCGGCTGAACGTCGCCTTCCTGGTCAGTCTGGCCTTCGCGGTGGCGGCCTCGGCCAACCTGCCCACCCTGCTCTACAGCCTCTTCTGGCGCCGCTTCACCACCCGCGGCGCCTGCTGGTCGACGTACGGCGGCCTGGTGCCGGCGCTGGTCCTGGTGTTCTTCTCACCGGTCGTCTCCGGCAGCAAGACCGCGATGTTCCCCGGCGTGGACTTCCACTGGTTCCCGCTGGAGAACCCGGGGTTGATCTCCATCCCGCTCGGCTTCCTGCTCGGCTGGGTCGGCACGGTCAGCGGTGAGGAACGGGCGGACCCGGACAAGTTCGCCGAGCTGGAGGTGCGTTCGCTCACCGGCGCCGGCGCGGTCTGAGCACACCGTGGCAGACGCTCGCGGGCCCCGGTCGCAGGTGGCGACCGGGGCCCGCGAGCGTGCGGCCGTGAAGGTCACGGGCGAGAGATGAAGCTCGGGAAGTAGCCGCTGTTCAGGTGCGCGATCCGGACCGTGGTGCCCGGGTGCGCGGCCTCGATGTACCGGTTGCCGCCCAGGTAGATGGCGACGTGGTGGATCCCGCCGACGCTCCCGTCGTAGGACCAGAAGAGCAGGTCGCCGCGCTGCATCCGGCTCGCGCTCACCGGCGTCGTGGCGGAGTACTGCTCGTCGGCGATCCGGGGCAGCGAGATCCCGGCGCGCCGGAAGGACTGCTGGGTCAGACCGGAGCAGTCATAACCGTCCGGGCCGTTGCCGCCCCAGACGAAGGGCTTGCCGAGCTGGTCCTGGGCGAACGCCAGGGCGGAGTCGACATCGCCGCTGGAGGCCTCCGACTGCGCGGCGCCGGCCGACTGACCGCTGTCGGTGCCGCTGCCGCTGCCGCTGCCACTGTCGCCGTCGCCGTTGGAGCCGATCCGGTTGAGGTAGATGTCGCGGTGGCTGGTGTAGCGCCATTCGCCGCTGCTGTTCTGGAACCAGTAGACCGAGCCGTCCCAGCCCTGCTGGATGTCGCCGTTGGTCGTGCTCGCGGAGCTGTCGGTGCCGCTGCTGCTGCCACTGTCGCCGTCGCCGTTGGAGCCGATGCGGCTGAGGTAGGTGTCGCGGTGGCTGGTGTAGCGCCATTCGCCGCTGCTGTTCTGGAACCAGTAGACCGAGCCGTCCCAGCCCTGCTGGATGTCGCCGCCACCGGCGGTCGTGTCCGCCGTGCTGCTGGTGCTGCTGGTGCTGCCGGAGTCGTCGGAGCTGTCGGAGCCGTCGGCCGAAGCGCCTTGGTCGTCGTCGCCGGTGGCGCCGTCGTCGCCGTTCGTCGGATCGTCGGCGCTGACCAGGCCGGGGGCGAGGGCGAGGTGCTCGGGCAGCGGCGCCGCGCTCGCCAGGTCGGCGCCGAAGCCGATCGAGCCGGCGCCCGCGACGATCGCGGCGGCCAGGCCGACCCGGTGGCGCAGGCGGGTGGCCCGGTGGTGCGAGCCGTGCTCGGCGGTCGGGGTGTCGGCAGCCGACTCGTCGCAGCCCTCGGCGGTCCCGGAGGCTTCGGGAGCCGGGGAGGGCTGGTCGGCTATCGGATCGGCAGAGGTCAGGTCCGGGTTGAGGTCCGGCTTCATGTCCGGTGCATTCCTTCCGTACGCCCGGCGGGGCCGGGGCGGCGGAACGGACCGAAACGGCCCGTTCCGCACGGCGCCGGGGGTCCGCGGCCCCCGCCGGCTCCGGGAACGGAGCGGGCGGAGAGCCTCCGCGTGGGGGAGTCCCACGGCCGCCACGCTAAGCAGCCGATGAGCCGACCCGCGTCGTGGACTGCGCCGACCGAGGGTGCACGTTCGGTGACCGGTCCCGGGGATGCACGGCAGCGGCTCAGCAGGCGGCGGCCTGGTCGGCCACCACCGACCGCACCTCCATCCGCACCGGCGTGCCCGGCGCCTTGGCGCAGCTCTCCGGGCGGGGCGGCTCGCTCAGCCCCCGCACCACCTCGACCAGCCAGCCGCGCCCGTCGGTGTGCCGCACCCGGCAGCGCCACTCGCCGGCCGCGAGCGGCTGCTGAGTCACGGTCAGCGCCTCCGCCGCGGTCTCCTCGATCAGCTTGCGCACGGCCTGCTCGGCGGCCTGGGCCGGCCGGTCCCAGCAGGAGCGTCCGCGCGACCAGCGCGGCGCCATCTGCCCGACGGCGGTGGCCGCCAGGACCTCCTTGGCCGAGGCGTCGGTCAGCCGCCCGTACGCGTAGCCGTACGGCAGCACCAGCATGGTGGGGGAGAAGCGGTGGCCGCCCAGGTGGGTGATCTCCCAGACCTCGCTGTGCCCGGCGGCGGCCAGCTCGGCGGCCAGCGGGCGGCCGAGCAGCGCGCAGCAACGGTCGCGGCGGCCGTTGGTGCACACCAGGGCCAGCGGGCCGCCGGTGTGCGGACTGCCGAAGCCGCCGTGCTCGCCCGAGCCAGCCGCGGCCAGGTCCAGCGAGAGCAGCTCCGCGACGTCCGTGACCTCGGCCCGGCGGATCCACCCCAGCCCCGGGACCGTGTGCGCGAGGATCACCTGGCGCCCGGCCGCCGGGCGGTCATCGGCGTGCCGTCCTGGGCGGCGGATCAGCGCGACCCGCACCCCGCTGCCCGCAGCGGCCGCGTCCAACGCCCGACCCAGCTGCGGGTCGAGGTGGCTCTCGGTCAGGGCCTTCGCCCCCCACGGGCCGGTCTGCTCGATCAGCAGCCAGGTGGTCGCGGTGGCCGCGGTGGCGGCCAGGGGCTCGGCCAGCTCGGTGGACAGCGTCGTACAGATGCTCACCCGGGCACCCTACCGTCGTGCGGTGGAGTGCCCGGGTGGCACCGAACGCGACGTCAGACCGGCCCGGCGACCGCCGCGATCGCCGTGGTCACCGGCGTCCCCGAGCCGTCCCGGCGCGGGTCGCGCTCCGGCAGCGCCACCGGCGAGCCGTTCGCCGCCGCCGCACGGGCCGGCGCCGGCCCCGCCCAGCCGAAGGCCAGCGAATCCTCACCGCGCAGGTAGCGCTGGCAGCGCACCCCGCCGGTGGCCCGCCCCTTGCGCGGGTAGAGCTCGAACGGCGTGACCTTCCAGCTGGTCTGCGCCTCACCCGTGAGGGTGCCCGAGGTGCCGGCCACCGAGACCACCACCGCGTCCGCCGCCGGATCCACCGCCGTGAACGAGATCACCCGCGCCCCGTCCGCCAGCTTGATCCCGGCCATACCGCCGGCCGGACGGCCCTGCGGCCGGACCTGGCTCGCCGGGTAGCGCAGCAACTGGGCGTCGCTGGTGATGAAGACCAGCTCCTCCTCGCCGGTGCGCAGCTCGACCGCGCCCACCAGCTCGTCGCCGTCCTTGAGCCCGATCACCTCGAACTCGTCCTTGTTGGCCGGCCACTCCGGGACCACCCGCTTGACCACGCCCTGCACGGTGCCGAGCGCGAGGCCGGGCGAGGACTCGTCCAGGGTGGTCAGCGCGATCAGCCGCTCGCCGGCGTCCAGCTTCAGGAACTCCGACACCTGGGCCCCGCCGGCCAGTGCCAGGCTCTGCTGCGGCGGCAGCGCGGGCAGGTCGATCACCGGCATCCGCAGCACCCGCCCGGCCGAGGTCACCGCGCCCACGTCACCGCGCGCCGTGGCCGGCACCGCGGAGACGATCGCGTCGTGCTTGGAGCGGCTCTCCGGCAGCTGGCCGGCCTCGCCGTCCGCCGTGCGGGCCAGCAGGCCGGTGGAGGAGAGCAGCACCCGGCACGGGTCGTCCGCCACCTCCAGCGGCACCGCGAGTGCTGCCGAGGGCAGCGCGCCGGCCTCCAGCAGCACGGTGCGCCGCTCGGTGCCGAACTGCTTGGCCACCGCGCCCAGCTCGCTGGAGACCACGCCGCGCAGCTTGGTGTCCGAGTCCAGGATCTCGGTCAGCTCCGCGATCTCGGTGATCAGCTTGGTCTGCTCCGCCTCCAGCTCGACCCGGTCGAACCGGGTCAGCCGGCGCAGCGGGGTGTCCAGGATGTACGCGGTCTGCGTCTCGGACAGCGAGAAGCGCTCCATCAGGCGCTCCTTGGCCTGCGTCGCGTTGTCGCTGGACCTGATCAGCGAAATGACCTCGTCGATGTCGACGAGCGCCACCAGCAGGCCCTCGACCAGGTGCAGCCGCTCCTGGCGCTTGCGGCGGCGGAACTCGCTGCGCCGGCGGACCACCTCGAAGCGGTGGTCGACGTAGACCTCCAGCAGCTCCTTCAGCCCCAGCGTGAGCGGCTGGCCGTCGACCAGTGCCACGTTGTTGATGCCGAAGTTCTCCTCCAGCGGGGTCAGCTTGTAGAGCTGCTCCAGCAGTGCTTCCGGGACGAAGCCGTTCTTGACCTCGATCACCAGCCGCAGGCCGTGCTCACGGTCGGTCAGGTCCTTGACGTCCGCCACGCCCTGCAGCTTCTTGGCGTTGACCAGGTCCTTGATCTTGGCGATCACCTTCTCCGGGCCGACCGAGAAGGGCAGCTCGGTCACCACGATGCCCTTGCGGCGGGCGGTGACGTTCTCGATCGTCGTGGTGGCTCGGATCTTGAAGGTGCCGCGACCGCTCTCATAGGCGTCCCGGATCCCCGACAGGCCCACGATCCGGCCGCCGGTCGGCAGGTCGGGACCGGGAATGAAGCGCATCAGGGTGTCGAGGTCGGCACTCGGGTGCTTGATCAGATGCCGGGCGGCGGCCACCACCTCGGCCAGGTTGTGCGGCGGCATGTTGGTCGCCATGCCGACCGCGATCCCGGTGGCACCGTTCACCAGCAGGTTCGGGAAGGCCGCCGGCAGCACCCCCGGCTCCTGCTCGCTGCCGTCGTAGTTCGGGCTGAAGTCGACGGTCTCCTCGTGGATCGACTCCACCAGCGCCATCGAGGCCGCGGTCAACCGCGACTCGGTGTACCGCATCGCGGCCGGCGGGTCGTCGTTGCCGAGCGAACCGAAGTTCCCGTGGCCGTCGATCAGCGGCACCCGCATCGAGAAGGGCTGCGCCATCCGGACGATCGAGTCGTAGATCGAGGCGTCACCGTGCGGATGCAGCCGGCCCATCACCTCGCCGACCACGCGGGCGCACTTCACATGCGCGCGCTCCGGGCGCAGGCCCATCTCGTTGGCCTGGTAGAGGATGCGCCGGTGCACCGGCTTGAGACCGTCCCGCGCGTCCGGCAGGGCGCGCGAGTAGATCACCGAGTAGGCGTACTCAAGGTAGGAAGCCTGCATCTCGTCCACGACGTCGACATCGAGGATCCGCTCCTCGAAGTCTCCGGGCGGCGGGGTCGGCGAACTGCGGCGGGCCATCGCGGCGGGGCTCCCTTGCGTCTGTCAGCTGCTTCACGTCTTCACGTGTCGTCACCGGGGGATACGGCGCCCCCCATTGTGGACCCTCGCACGGACACCCTCTGTCAAGGGCGGCTGTCCGCGGGCCCACCCCGCGCTACGTCGCGTCCCATCCGCTCATCCGACGGAAGCGGATCGGCTTCCGCCGGTGGCGAACGGGCAGTGCGCGCGGACTCATCCCGGCACCGTACGCGTTGCACCACAATGGGGGCGGTAGAGACCCCTGATCAACCTTGACGGGAAGGATCCGAGCGCATGGCCAACCCGGCCCCCGCCTCCGACAACGGAGGCATCGCCATCACCGAGCACCGCCTGGCCAACGGCCTGCGCGTGGTGCTCTCCGAGGACCACCTCACCCCGGTCGCCGCCGTCTGCCTCTGGTACGACGTGGGCTCCCGTCACGAGGTCAAGGGCCGCACCGGGCTGGCGCACCTCTTCGAGCACCTGATGTTCCAGGGCTCCGCGAACGTCTCCAACAACGGGCACTTCGAGCTGGTCCAGGGCGCCGGCGGTTCGCTCAACGGCACCACCAGCTTCGAGCGCACCAACTACTTCGAGACCATGCCAGCCCACCAGCTGGAGCTCGCCCTCTGGCTGGAGGCGGACCGGATGGGCTCGCTGCTGGCCGCCCTTGACGACGCGTCGATGGAGAACCAGCGCGACGTGGTCAAGAACGAGCGCCGCCAGCGCTACGACAACGTCCCCTACGGCACCGCCTTCGAGAAGCTCACCGCGCTCTCCTTCCCCGGCGAACACCCGTACCACCACACCCCGATCGGCTCGATGGCCGACCTGGACGCCGCCACCCTGGAGGACGCCCGGACGTTCTTCCGCACCTACTACGCACCCAACAACGCGGTGCTCTCGGTGGTCGGCGACATCGATCCCGAGCAGACCATCGCCTGGGTCGAGAAGTACTTCGGCACCATCCCCGCCCACGACGGCAAGCAGCCGCCGCGCGACGGCACGCTGCCCGAGACCATGGGCAAGGAGGTCCGCGAGCTGGTCGAGGAAGAGGTCCCGTCCCGCGCGCTGATGGCCTCCTACCGGCTGCCGCACGACGGCACCCGCGAGGCCGACGCCGCCGACCTGGCCCTGACCGTGCTCGGCTCCGGCGAGTCCAGCCGGCTCTACAACCGCCTGGTCCGCCGGGACCGCACCGCCGTCTCGGCCGGCTTCGGCCTGCTGCGACTGGCCGGCGCCCCCTCGCTCGGCTGGCTGGACGTGAAGACCTCCGGCGAGGCCACCATCGAGCAGATCGAACTCGCCGTCGACGAGGAGCTGGCCAGGTTCGCCGCCGAGGGCCCCACCACCGAGGAACTCGAGCGCGCCCAGGCCCAGATCGAGCGCGAGTGGCTGGACCGGCTCACCACCGTCGCCGGCCGGGCCGACGAACTCTGCCGGTACGCCGTCCTGTTCGGTGACCCCAAGCTGGTCAACAGCGCCCTGGACAAGGTGCTCGACGTCACCGCCGACGAGGTCAAGGCGGTGGCCGCCGCCCGACTTCGCCCCGACAACCGAGCGGTCCTGGTCTACGAGCCGCTCCCCGACACAGCCGCTGCTGGTGACGCCACCGACGGCGCTGCCGAGGAGGACGCCGCATGAGCGCCTACGTTCCCGCCATGACCTTCCACCCCCAGCCGGAGCCCGGCACGCCCACCCCCTGGGCGTTCCCCGCGCCCGAGCGGCTCGCGCTCGCCAACGGCCTGACGGTGCTGCACTGCGACCGCCCCGGCCAGCAGCTGGTCGCCGTCGAGGTGCTGCTGGACGCACCGCTCGCCGCCGAGCCCGAGGGCCTGGACGGCGTGGCCACCGTCCTCGCCCGGGCGCTCAGCGAGGGCACCGACACGCTCACCGCCGAGGAGTTCGCCGGTGAGCTGGAGCGGGCCGGCGCCACCATGGACGCGCACGCCGACCACCCCTGCATCCGGGTCGTCCTGGAGGTCCCGGCCTCCCGCCTGGAGCGCGGCCTGACCCTGCTGGCCGACGCCCTGCGGGCACCCGCGCTGCCCGCCGACGAGATCGAGCGGCTGGTCGCCAACCGGCTGGACGAGATCGTCCACGAGCAGGCCAACCCCGCCCGGCGCGGTGCCAAGGCGCTCTACGCCGAACTGTTCGACGCCGCCGACCGGCTCTCCCGGCCCCGCTCCGGCGTCGCCGAGACCGTCAAGCGGATCGACCGCGCGGCCGTCCAGGCCTTCTACGCCGCGCACGTCCGCCCCGCCACCGCCACCCTGGTGGTCGTCGGCGACCTCACCGGCATCGACCTGCCGGCCCTGCTGGAGTCCACCCTGGGCCGCTGGACCGGCGAGAAGGCCGAGCCCAGCACCGCCGCCGCGGTCACCGCCGACGACCAGGGCCGGGTGATCATCGTGGACCGTCCCGGCTCGGTGCAGACCCAGCTGCTGATCGGCCGGATCGGTCCCGACCGGCACGACCCCGGCTGGGCCGCGCAGATCCTCGGCACCTACTGCCTCGGCGGCACCCTGACCTCCCGCCTGGACAGGGTGCTGCGCGAGGAGAAGGGCTACACCTACGGTGTGCGGGCCTTCGCCCAGCCGCTGCGCTCCAACGCTGACGGCTCCGGCCGGGCACTGCTGGCGATCAGCGGCTCGGTGGACACCGCCTCCACCGCCCCCGCGCTGGCCGACACCTGGACCATCCTGCGCACCCTGGCAGCCGAGGGCCTGACCGACAGCGAGCGCGAGGAGGCCGTGCAGTTCCTGGTCGGCGTCGCCCCGCTGAAGTACGAGACGGCCGGCTCGGTCGCCGCCACCCTGGCCGACCAGGTCGAGCAGCACCTGCCCGACGACTACCAGGCCGAGGTCTACCGGCTGCTGGCCGCCCTCGACACGGACGCGGCCACCAAGGCCGTGGTCGCCGCCTTCCCGCCCGAGCACCTGGTGACGGTGCTGGTCGGCGACGCCTCGGTGATCGCGGACCAGGTCAAGGAGTTGGGCATCGGCGAGGTCACCGTGGTCGCCAACTGAGGCCGACCCACTGCTGACGCACCATCAGGAGGCCTGGCGGGCATGCCCGCCAGGCCTCCGTCGTATTTCCCTTGCGCGCTCTCAGGGCGCTGTGGGTTGATGGTCCCGAGCGCGTGAGCAGATCACGCGGACAGTCGAGCGGACGGAGAGGAGGCGGTCATCATGCGGGTCGAGCCAACCGGTAGGCGCAGCTGCGCCCAGCGCTCCCCGAGGCCGTCCTCTCCCACCGTCGCCTCGGCGCGCCGCCGCCGCGCCGCCTGAGCGCGCCGCTTCTCCACAGCTCCGCGCTTGTCCACAGTCTTCCCGAGCCACGCCGGACGCTTCGCGTGGCAGTCCTACGCTGGATCTGTCGACCTTTGGGGGTCTGTTTCACCATGTCGTACACCGAGGTACCGGGCGCGCGGGTGCCCATCCGGATGTGGGCCGACCCGGCCACCGTCGAGGGCGCCGCGATGCAGCAGCTGCGCAACATCTCCACCCTGCCCTGGCTGCACGGCCTGGCCGTGATGCCGGACGTCCACCTGGGCAAGGGCGCCACCGTCGGCTCCGTGATCGCCATGAAGGGCGCGGTCTGCCCGGCCGCCGTCGGCGTGGACATCGGCTGCGGGATGAGCGCGGTCAAGACCTCGCTCACCGCCCGCGATCTGCCGGACGACCTGAGCCGACTGCGTTCCAAGATCGAGCAGGCGATCCCGGTCGGGCGCGGGCTGCACAGTGAGCCGGTGGACCCGGGTTCGCTGCACGGCTTCCGCACGGCGGGGTGGGAGGACTTCTGGGCGCGGTTCGAGGGCGTGGCGCCGGAGGTGAAGTGGCGGCGCGAGCGGGCGATGCAGCAGATGGGGACGCTGGGAGCGGGCAACCATTTCGTCGAGGTATGTGTGGATAGTTCCGATTCGGTCTGGCTCATGCTGCACTCCGGGTCGCGCAACATCGGCAAGGAACTGGCCGAGCACCACATGACGGTGGCCCGATCGCTCCCGCACAACCAGGGCATCGTCGACCGCGACCTCGCGGTCTTCATCGCGGACACCCCGCAGATGAACGCCTACCGGCAGGACCTGTTCTGGGCGCAGGACTACGCCAAGCGGAACCGGGCGATGATGATGGCGCTCTTCCAGGACGTGCTGCGCAGCGAGTTCCGCAAGGCGAGGGTGGGCTTCGAGCCGGTGATCAGCTGCCATCACAACTACGTCGCCGAGGAGCGCTACGACGGCGTGGACCTGCTGGTCACGCGCAAGGGCGCGATCCGGGCCGGATCCGGTGACTACGGGATCATCCCCGGCTCGATGGGCACCGGTTCGTACATCGTCCGTGGTCTGGGCAGCCAGGACTCGTTCAACTCTGCCTCGCACGGCGCCGGCCGCAAGATGAGCCGGACGGCCGCCAAGAAGCGCTTCACCACGCAGGACCTGGTCGAGCAGACCAAGGGTGTGGAGTGCCGAAAGGACAGTGGCGTGGTGGACGAGATCCCGGGTGCGTACAAGTCCATCGAGAAGGTGATGGACCAGCAGCGTGACCTGGTCGAGGTGGTGGCGCACCTCAAGCAGGTGGTCTGCGTCAAGGGTTGAGGCTGCGCCGGGGCCGAGGGTGTCGGGGCGTCAGGCAGATGCCCCGGACACGCGCGCCGCGGCCACCGTGCGGCGGCGCAGGCCGATCCGTTCGTAGAGCCGCAGGGCGGAGGCATTGTCGCCGGCGACCATCAGGCCGGCCCGGCCGCAGCGGTGGAGCAGGGTCGCGAGGACCAGGCGGCAGGCGGCCTCCGCGTGGCCACGGCCGCGGCCGTGGGCGGGGTGGGCGGTGACGCCGGCCAGCAGGCCGAGGTCGGGGGCGCTCCAGGCGTCGGCGGCCAGTGCGGTGAGGCGGCCGGTCTCGTCGCGGACGCCGGCCCAGGCGCGGGCGCCGGGGCGCAGCGGGTGGGCGTGGGAGTCGGGGAAGGCGTGGTCGAGCAGGGCGGCGGCCTCCGGGAGTTCCTCGGGGGTCAGCCAGTGGGCGAGCGGTGAGGTGTCGAGGGCGGGGCCGTCGAGGTCCATCCAGTAGAAGGGCGGCGCCAGGTGCAGCCCGGGTATCCCGGCGACCAGCGTGGCGAGCAGGTCGCTCTCGCCGATCGGCCGGTAGCCGGGGCCGACCTCGCGCAGTGCGGCGCGGACCAGCCGGACGGCGGGCTCGGCGGGGCCGTGCACGGCGAGCCGGTCGCGGCCGGAGATCGCGGGGGAGGCGACCGCCACCGCGCCGTCCAGGGTGAAGGCGCGGATGCCGGGGGCGAAGCCCTGGGCGGCCCAGCGGATGATCGGGTGGGTGCCCAGCTCGTCGGCGGTGTCGATGGTCAGCTCGCGCATCCGGTGATTGTGACACTTCGGCACGGCGTGCCGAAGGGGCACCCCGCGGCGATCGGGGTGCCCCTCCGGAGTTCGGTGGCCGGGGGCGGCCTCAGGCCTCGGGCAGCTCGTCCAGGCCCTGCGCGACCATCGCGGCCAGGCGGTCCAGCGCGGCATCGGCCTCGGGGGCGTCGGAGGCCAGCACGACCTCCTCGCCGCCCTCGGCGCCGAGCGCCAGCAGGCCGAGCATCGAGGCGGCGTTGACCGGGTTGCCGCCGGCGGCCTTGGCGATGGTGACCGGCACGCCGAGGGCGGCGGCCGCTCGCACGAAGACGGAGGCGGGACGGGCGTGCAGGCCCTCGGGCCAACCGATGGTGACGCGGCGCTCAGCCATGAGACGTGCCTTTCAGGTGGTGCTGTGGCGACATGTTGTCTAGACCATTCTGGCACGCTCGGCGCGGAACTGGCGAGGCCGTGCGCGGAGCACTCCGGCCGGGCCGGCGCACGCCGGGCGCCATCCGGCCCGCCGCCGGATAGCCTGGCCGTTGTGGACGACCCCCAGGCCCCGTACCCACCGGCGACGCCGGCAGCACCAGCGGTACCACCCGCACCGGCCGCACCGGGGGATCGGCACGGCTACCCCCAGCACTGGGAGGCCGACATCCTGCTGCGCGACGGCGGCACCGCCCGGATCCGTCCCATCGTGCCGTCCGACGCCGAGCGCCTGGTGGAGTTCTACGCCCAGGTCTCCGAGCAGTCGAAGTACTTCCGCTTCTTCGCCCCCTACCCCCGGCTCTCCGACAAGGATGTCCAGCGCTTCACCCACCATGACTTCGTCGACCGGGTGGCACTGGCCGTGGTGGTCCGCGACCGCTTCATCGCCACCGTCCGCTACGACCGGATCGACGACCAGGGCCGGCCCAGCGTGCGCGGCACCGACGCCGAGGTGGCCTTCCTGGTGCAGGACGCCCACCAGGGGCGCGGAGTGGCCTCCGCACTGCTCGAGCACATCGCGGCGGTCGCCCAGGAGCGCGGAATCCGTCGCTTCGTCGCCGAGGTGCTCCCCGAGAACCGGAAGATGACCAAGGTCTTCACCGACGCCGGCTACACCCAGAAGCGCAGCTTCGCCGACGGACTGGTCCACCTGGAGTTCGAGCTGGAGCCGACCGCGGCCTCGGTCGCGGTGATGCGGGCCAGGGAGCACCGCGCCGAAGCCCGGTCGGTGCAGCGCTTGCTGACGCCCCGTTCGGTGGCGGTGATCGGGGTGTCCAGGACCGAGAACTCGGCCGGCCGGGCGCTGCTGCGGGCGCTGCGCGGCAGCTTCCACGGCCCGGTCTACGCGGTGAACCGCGCGGCCGCGCCCGGTGCCGAGCTGGAGGGCGTGCCGCTGATCCGCTCGGTGCTGGAGATCCCGGGCCCGGTGGACCTGGCGGTGCTCGCCGTCCCGGTCGAGGCGGTGCCCGCGGTGGTCGCCGACTGCGGTGCGCACGGTGTGCGCGGCCTGGTGGTGGTGACCGCGGGCTACGCCGAGACCGGTCCGGCCGGGCGCGAGCGGCAGCGCGCGCTGGTCCGCCAGGCCCGGGCGGCCGGCATGCGGGTGATCGGCCCGAACGCCTTCGGCCTGCTGAGCACCAATCCGGAGCACCCGCTCAACGCCTCGCTCGCCCCGGTGCTGCCGGCCGCCGGGCGGTTCGGGATCTTCTGCCAGTCCGGCGCGATCGGGGTGGCACTGCTGGAGGCGGCGCACCGGCGCGGGCTCGGCGTCTCCTCCTTCGCCTCGGTCGGCAACCGGGCCGACGTCTCGGGCAACGACCTGCTGCAGTACTGGGAGGAGGACGAGGGCACCGACGTGGTGCTGCTCTACCTGGAGTCCTTCGGCAACCCGCGCAAGTTCACCCGGATCGCCCGGCGGCTCGCGCTGGCCAAGCCGATCGTGGTGATCAAGGGCGCCCGGCACACCGGCAGCCTGCCGCCGGGGCACGCGGTGCCGCCCACCGCGGGCGGACTGCGCGACGCGACCGTGGACGCGCTCTTCCAGCAGGCCGGGGTGGTCCGGGTCGACACCATCACCGAACTCTTCGACACCGGCGAGCTGCTGGCCGACCAGCCGCTGCCGGCCGGCGACCGGGTCGCGGTGGTGGGCAACTCCGACTCGCTCGGCCTGCTCACCCACGACGCCTGCCTGAGCGCGGGCCTGCGGCCCGGCACTCCGGTGGACCTGACCACGGCCGCCACCGGCGACCACTTCCGGGTGGCCCTGGAGACCGCACTGAGCGACAGTGCCGTGGACGCGGTGATCGCGGTCGCCATCCCGCCCCTGACCACCCAGAGCATCGCGATCGGCGAGGAGCCGGCGCTGCCCGCCACCGACCCGGCGATCGGCGAGGGCCTGCTGGCCGCCGCGGCGATCGCCCGGCGGTTGGGCAAGCCGCTGCTGCTCACCCACCTCGCGCTCACCGACCTGCCGGCCGTGCTGAGCGCCGGCGAGCACCCGGTCCCGGCCTACCCCGCCCCCGAACGCGCCGTGCGCGCGCTGGCGCACGCCGTGCGCTACGGCGAGTGGCGGCGCACCGCCGAGAGCGCCGAGCAGACCGCCCGGGTCCCCGAACTCGACCGGGTCGACACGGCAGCCGCCCGCCGCCTGGTCGAGCGGGTGCTGGAGTCCCGTACCGCGCAGGCGGCCCGCACCCAGCCCGGCGGCGCCCGGTTCAGCCTCGGTGAGGAGCAGGCCGCCGAGCTGCTCGGGCACTACGGCATCGACGTGCAGCGCGGGCTTCCCGCACCCGACGAGGAGCGGGCGGTGGCCGCCGCCGCCCGGCTCGGCTACCCGGTCGCGCTCAAGGCCACCGCGGAGCACCTGCGCCACCGCCCCGACCTGGGCAGCGTGCGGCTGGACCTGACCGACGAGGACGGGCTGCGCCGGGCGCACCGCGAGGCGGCCGTGCTGCTCGGCGGCGCGGAGCGGGCGGAGCTGGTGGTGCAGCGGATGGCCGCGCGCGGGGTGGACACGGTGATCGGCGCGAGCGTGGACCCGGCGGCCGGCGCGATCCTCTCCTTCGGGCTGGCCGGCGCCCCCGCCGAGCTGCTCGGCGACCTGGCGCACCGGCTGATCCCGGCCACCGATCTGGAGGTGGCCGCCCTGGTCCGCGAGGTGCGGGCGGCCCCGCTGCTATTCGGCTGGCGCGGCGCGGACCCGGTGGACACCGGCGCGCTGGAGGAACTGCTGCTGCGGGTCTCCCAACTGGTCGACGACCTGCCGGAGGTGGCGGCGGTGGACCTGGAACCGGTGGTGGTGGCGCCGCACGGGCTGGCGGTGCTGGCCGCCCAGGTACGGATCGCGCCGCTGCCGGTCCGCAGCGATCTGGGCCCGCGTGCCATGAGCACCCTGTAGCCTTCCCGGGTTACGCCCGTGCGCCCGCCCCGCCTTCGGCCGGTTCGCGCGGACGGACGGCGCAGTCCAGCCCGCCGCGTCGGCGGGACATGCCAGGATGGAGTTATGGCGAAGACCGGTACCACCACCACGCAGGATCTGCGCTCGGCGATCGAGCGCAGCGGCTACTACCCCGCGCTGGTGTCCGAAGCCGTGGAGTCCGCGGTGGGCCCCGAGCCGATCACCTCCTACCTGGTTCACCAGGAGACGACCTTCGACGCCAACGAGGTCCGTCGGCATGTCACCGTGCTGGTGCTGACGGCCACCCGGTTCGTGGTCAGCCACACCGACGAGCAGGCCGCCGACGCGACCAGCCCGGTGCCGTACGCGACCACGTCCACCGAGAGCGTGCGGCTGGACCGGATCGGCTCGGTGGTGCTGAGCCGGATGGTCGCCAACCCGGAGACGTACACCCCGGGCCAGCTGCCGCGCGAGGTGGTGCTGACCATCGGCTGGGGCGCGGTGCAGCGGATCGACCTGGAGCCGGCCGGCTGCTCGGACCCGAACTGTGAGGCGGACCACGGCTACACCGGTTCGGCCACCGCCGACGACCTGTCGCTGCGGGTGAGCGAGGCCGGCGACGGCCCCGAGACGGTGGCCCAGGCGCTGCTCTTCGCCCGGGCGCTGTCCGAGGCCACCATCAGCGGGGCCTGAGAGCCCTGACCATGTCGCACCTCGCATCGCACGGCCACGACGACTTCCAGCTGCTCGACCCGGCCCAGGCACCCGCCCCCGGGTACGGCAGCGGCTCGCTCTGCGACCTGCTGCCCTCGGTGGCGGCGGGGATGGGCGTGCCCGGCTTCACCAGCACGCTGCCGATCGCCCCGGCCGACCGGGTCTGCGTCTTCCTGGTGGACGGCCTGGGCTGGGAGCTGATCCGCCGTCACCCCGAGTACGCCCCGTTCCTGAACTCGCTGCTGGCCGGCTCGCTCGGCGGCAGCGGGCGCCCGCTGACGGCTGGCTTCCCGGCCACCACCGCGACCTCGCTGGCCTCGGTCGGCACCGGACTGCCGCCCGGCCTGCACGGCCTGGCCGGCTACTCGGTGGCGATCCCCGGGCGCAACCAGCTGATGAACCAGCTGCGCTGGCAGCCGCCGATCGACCCGCACAGCTGGCAGCCGTACCCGACCGTCTTCGAGCGGGTGCACGCCGCGGGCGTGGCGGCCAGCCAGGTCTCCTCGCCGCTCTTCGCGCAGACCCCGCTGACCCGGGTGGCGCTCTCCGGCGGCGAGTTCCTCGGCCGCAGCACCGGCGAGGAGCGGATGGACCTGGCGGCCCGTCAGCTCGCCGCCGCCGACCGCGCGCTGGTCTACACCTACGTCAGCGAGCTGGACGGGATGGGCCACCGCTACGGGGTCGACTCGGAGGAGTGGCGGATGATGCTGCACACCGTCGACCGGCTCGCCCGGCGGCTGGCCGAGCAGTTGCCGCCGCGCTCGGCGCTGTACGTCACGGCCGACCACGGCATGATCGACATCGCGCCCGAGGACCGGATCGACTTCGACGACGACTGGGAGCTGAGCGCGGGCGTGGCTCTGCTCGGCGGCGAGGGCCGGGCCCGGCACGTCTACGCGGTGCCCGGCGCGGCGGCCGACGTGCACACGGTGTGGAGCGAGGTGCTCGGCGACCGGATGTGGGTGGCCACCAGGGACCAGGCGATCGAGGCCGGCTGGTTCGGCCCGGACGTCGACGACCGGGTCTACCACCGGATCGGCGACGTGGTCGCCGCCGCCCGGGACGACATCGCGGTGATCGCCTCGCGCACCGAGCCGGGCGAGTCCGCGATGATCGGGTTGCACGGCTCGATGACCCCGGTCGAACAGCTCGTCCCGCTGCTCGAGGTCCGCACCTGACCGTCGCGCACCACGACCACGCACCCGGCGACAGGCACCCGACGACACGCACCCGAGGACCGCGCGACCGACGACCGCGCGCCCGACGACCGCTGGGCTGACCATCGCTCGGCTGACCGCTCAGCTCACGAAAGGCCCACGCTTCACCCATGGCTGACCTGGTGTTCTTCTCCGGCACGATGGACTGCGGCAAGTCCACCCTGGCGTTGCAGATGAACCACAACCACGCCGCCCGCGGCAGGCAGGGGATCATCTTCGCCCGGCACGACCGGGCCGGCGCCTCCACCATCTCCAGCCGACTGGGCCTGCGCGCCGAGGCGGTCGAGGTGACCGAGGGCTTCGACTTCCAGCACTACGTGGTGCAACTGCTCTCGGCCGGCGGCAAGGTCGACTACCTGATCTGCGACGAGGCCAACTTCTACGCCGCCGAGCAGGTCGACCAGCTGGCCCGGGTGGTGGACGAACTGGGCATCGACGTCTTCACCTTCGGCATCACCACCGACTTCCGCACCCGGCTCTTCCCCGGCTCGCAGCGGCTGATCGAGCTGGCCGACCGGGTGGAGATCCTCCAGGTCGAGGCGCTCTGCTGGTGCGGGGCCAGGGCCACCCACAACGCGCGCACGGTCGGCGGGGTGATGGTGGTCGAGGGGCCGCAGGTGGTGGTCGGCGACGTCACGGTCAGCCAGGACGAGGTCGGCTACGAGGTGCTCTGCCGCCGCCACCACCGCCGCCGCCTCACCGCGGCGACGGCTCGGGCGGCCACGTTGTCGCCCGACGTGCTGCCCTTCGAGCGGCAGTAGGCCGCCCGCTCGCGGCCGGGCTACGGCAGCTCGACCACCGAGAACCGGCCGCCCTCCGGGTCGGCCAGCCGGGCCACCCGTCCGTACGGCGTGTCGTGCGCCTCGACCAGCAGCGCGCCGCCCAGCTCCAGGCACTGGCGCACCGTCAGGTCCACCTCGGTGACGGCGAAGTAGATCCGCCAGCGCGGCGGGCCGTCCCGCAGGTCGGTGGTCTGCTTGAGCCCGGCCACCCGGTGGCCCTCCACCCGCAGGGTGGCGTCCTCCTCGCCGCGGGCCACCGCCGAGGGCTCCGCCTCGACCACCGTGCGGCCCAGCACCGAGCCGTAGAAGGCGGCGGCCAGCGGCTCGTCGTTGGTCACCAGCTCGCTCCAGACCGGCGCGCCCGGCTCCCCGACCACCTCCCAGCCGAGGTGCTCCTGGCCCTCCCAGAGGCCGAAGAAGGCGCCGGACAGGTCGGCCGCCACCGCCAGCCGCCCGGCTCCCTCGGACTGCAGCGGGCCCACCGCCACCGTGCCGCCGCACTCGCGCACCCGGGCCGAGACCTCGTCGGCGTTGTCCACGGCGAAGTAGGTGGTCCACTCGGTCGGCAGCGCCGGCTGCCGGGGCGCCAGCCCGATCCCGGCCACCTTGGCCCCGCGCAGGCTGGCCCGCACGTAGGCGCCCAGCTCGGTGGGGCCCGGGGTGAAGCTCCACCCCAGGAGCGGACCGTAGAACGCCTCGGCCCGCTCCAGATCGTGGACCAGCAGACTCACCCAGCAGGGCGTGCCCTGGGCCACCTTGACCTTCACCGCCGTCATCCCAGACCTCCTCGCGCGGGCGCCCGGCCCGGCGGCTCGGGCCCCAGCCAGATGGTGCCACCTGGGCGGGCGGCAGATCGGGCGCCCGCGCGGAAATCATGGCAAAGAGCACACAAAGGACCACGGAGCGCCACTTGAGGACCGCCATTGGAGTGAGTGAGGCAGCACAATGGCGTCCATGGACGATCTGGAGAACACCTCTGAGTTGGATCCCGCCACGGCCTCGCCGCTGATCACCGTCGAGGAGTTGGCGAAGGCCCTGGCCGGGGAGCAGCCGCCGGTGCTGCTGGACATCCGCTGGCAGCTGTCGGCTCCCACCGCGGGTCAGGGTGGCGCGGGTGGCTCCTTCGGCGCCGCGGAGTACGCGCGGGGCCACCTGCCCGGCGCGGTCTTCGTCGACCTGGACCGCGAGCTGGCCGCCCCGCCGGCCGGCGCCCAGGGCGGTCGTCATCCGCTGCCCGACCCCGGGCAGCTCGGTGTCGCGCTGCGCCGGGCCGGGGTGCGCGGTGACCGCGCGGTGGTGGTCTACGACGGCGGACCGGCCACCTCGGCCGCCCGCGCCTGGTGGGTGCTGCGCTGGGCTGGCCACCCGGACGTGCGGGTGCTGGACGGCGGCATCGCCGCCTGGCGCGCGGCCGGAGCACCGGAGACCACCGAGGTGCCCGCCCCGGCCGAGGGCGACTTCACCCCGGTTCCCGGTGGTCTGCCGACGCTGGACGGCGACCAGGCCGCCGAACTGGCCCGCACCGGTGTGCTGCTGGACGCCCGCGCGGCGGAGCGCTACCGCGGTGAGGTCGAGCCGCTGGACCCGAAGGCCGGCCACATCCCCGGCGCTCTGAGCGCGCCCACCTTCGAGAACAACGCCGAGGACGGGCGCTTCAAGCCCGTCGCGGAGCTGGTGGAGCGGTTCCGCGCGCTGGGCGTCGGGGGAGAGCCGGTCGGCGTCTACTGCGGCTCGGGCGTGACGGCGGCTCACCAGGCGCTGGCGCTCGCGGTGGCGGGGCAGCCGGCGGCGCTCTACCCGGGCTCGTGGAGCGAGTGGTCCAATGATCCGCGCCGTCCGGTGGCGACCGGCGCCGAGCGGGGCTGAGCAGGCGTCGGACGAGGGCCGGTCACCCCGCTCCGGGGTGACCGGCCCTCGTCCGACGATCCGTCATTCCTGCTTCTTGCGGCGGCTGCCGAAGACGATCTCGTCCCAGCTGGGCACGGTGGCCCGGCGCCCGGGCCGCACGCCGTCCGCCTCCGCCTGCCGGTCGGTGGTGCCGACCAGCCGCTCCCGGTGCGGGGCGACCGCGCGCGGCATCAGGATGTCCGCGTACGCCGAACCGGCGCCGACGGCCGGGGCGGCGGCAGCTGCCGCCGGCTCCTCGACCTCCTGGCCCTCCTCCACCGGGGTGGCCTCGATCGTCGAGGGACCCACCGCCAGGTCGCCGCGGAAGGCCGGGACCACGTCCAGCAGGCTGGTCAGCGAATCCCGGGCCTCGGCGGCCGCGATCGCCTCCCTGGCCGGCAGCCGATCGGGCGGCGACATGATCCGGTCGGCCGAGGGCCGCTCGATCATCGGGCGCAGCGGGCGGTCCTGGGGCAGCCGGGCGATCCGCGGGATGAACGGGAAGACCGACTCCTCCTCGCGCTCGACGCTCTCGCCGATCAGCGCGCGGGCCTCGTCGTCGTTCGGCTGGACCAGGCGGCGGGGCGGGTCGTAGGTCCAGCTCGCGGTGCGGCCCTCGCCGTCCGAGCGGTAGGAGAGGGCCACTTCCCAGGTGCCGTCGTCGCGCCGCCAGGAGTCCCAGCGCTCGGTGTCCTTCTCGGCGGCGCGCAGCACCAGGCGCTCGGCGACGGCCTCACCCAGCTGCGGGCCGGTGGACTCGCCGGGGCGGCGGATCGGGGTCTTGCGGGCGCGCTCGGCCATGAAGGCGCGCTCGGCCAGCACCGGGCCCTCGAAGCGGCGAACCCGGTCCACCGAGATGCCGGCGGCCTGGGCGACCTCCTCAGCGGAGGCACCGGCTCGTATCCGCGCCTGGATGTCCCGGGGGCGCAGGTGGCTCTCGACCTCGATCTCGATCTGGCCGAGGCGCGGGCGGTCACCGCGGATGGCGGCGCGCAGCCGCTCATCGATGGGAAGGGTGTACTCCGTGCTGTCGGCAGCCTTGAGCACCAGCCGTGTGCCGTCGTTGCTGACGGCCACAACCCGCAGTTCGGGCACGGTTACCTCCCGGGTGGTGCCTGCCGACGTCACCTGCGTCGCTGCTCCCGTACTGAGTGTGGCCTGCCCACTGGCGACTTGCCACAACCTTGCAGAGTTCTCCGGTGTGTCGGACTTTCGTCCGATCACACCGCTGTGGCACGGTGGCCTGTTCGCCGCGTCGCTCTCCGTGACACCGCGTCAGACATTCCCGGCCGTTCCCCGCACGTGGATGTGGAGCGACGGTTCGGGTCGAGCGCCGCCGTGCGTGCCTGGGCCGAGGCTGTCGTTCCGACCGCCGCTGGTGGGGCAGTCGAGAGGATGACCGAAGGCTCAGGCTTCACGAACAGTACTCCATTCGTGGCATCCACAGGGGCGGCTCGCCGCTCAAGTCTCCCGCGATTCACGGGAATCTCAAGAGTGACGACTCCGTCGGCGGACAGCCGATCAGCTGACGGTGATCATCTTCACATATATCGACTGGAAGAAACCGGATTTTCGACCCTTGTGTCCTTCTTTGTGCACAATGAGCGGGCTTATCGGACAGCGCGACGAGTCCGCTGAGCCGACCTGACGAAATACCGACCGCCTACGACCCAGTGAGGAGAGCCGATGTCGGAGGAGAAACAGCCGGCCGTCCGGCGGATCGACCTGAGCCTGGCCCAGGTCGCCGCCAGCGCGCTCGCCGCCGTGGTCGGCGCGGTGCTCGCCTCCGAACTCGGGGTGTACGGGACGATCATCGGCGCGGCCGTGGTCAGCATCGGCGCCACCACCGGCGGCGCGGTCTTCCAGCACCTGTTCCGGCGCACCGGCCAGCAGTTGCGGGAGGCCACCGAGCGCGGGCCCGGCAACGCCGTCAACGAGCTGCGGCAGGTCCCGCTCACCGACACCGCCCCGCTGCCGACCGCCTGGCACGCCGAGGCCGACCGGGCCGGCCGGGCCGACTGGAACGACTCCGGGGTGTTCCGGGCCCGGCGGCGCTGGACCTGGCGGACCTACGCGGCGGTCTCCGCGCTGGTCTTCGCGCTCGCCATGGCGCCGATCCTGATCGTCGAGCTGGCCACCGGTCAGACCGTGCACTCGATGACCACCGGTCAGGACGGCGGCGGCACCTCGATCTTCCCCAGCGGCGGCGGCAAGCGCGTCGAGCCGTCGCCCGGCAGGCCGGCCGGTGCCGATCCGGCGGCGCCGCCGAGCCCGAGCGGCACCGGTACCCCGAGCCGGCCGGCCGGCTCGCCGTCGGGCTCGCCATCGAGCTCCGCCTCGCCGTCCGACGGCGCCAGGACACCCAGTCCGTCGCCGACCCCCAGCGCTTCGGCCGGCTCGCCCACCCCGACGCCCACGCCCACGCCCACCCCGAGCGCCTCGTCGTCCTCGACCCGGGGGACGGACGTGGGCGCGGACGCGGCCACCGGTGCGGCCACCCCGGCGAACCCGCCCGCCTCGCCCTGAGTCCGGGCGGGCGTCAGGCCCCCAGCACCCGGCGCAGGTAGGCGTTGGCGAACCGCCGCTCGGGGTCGACCCGGTCGCGCAGCCCGGTGAAGTCCTTGAAGTGCGGGTAGACGCCGGCCAGGTACTCGGCGTCCCGGCTGTGCAGCTTGCCCCAGTGCGGGCGGCCCTGGTGGGCGGTCATCAGCTGCTCGACGGCCGTGAAGTAGCCCTGCTCGGCGGAGCCCCGGTAGAGGTGCACCGCGATGTAGACGGTGTCGCGACCGCTCGCGGTGGAGAGCCACAGGTCGTCGGCCGGGGCGCAGCGCACCTCCACCGGGAAGCTGATCTGCCAGTCGTTCCGTTCCACCAGCGCCTTCAGCTCGCGCAGCACCTCGGTGGCCGCCGCCCGTGGCACCGCGTACTCCATCTCGATGAAGCGCACCTTGCGCGGGCTGGTGAAGACCTTGTACGCGGTGTCGGTGTAGCTCCGCTCGGACCAGGCCCGGCTGGCCACGGCCGCGATCGCCGGGATGCTCCTGGGGAAGGCGCGGCCGACCCGGCAGGCGCCCTCCCAGACCGTGTTGGAGAGGAAGTCGTCCTCCAGCCAGGCCTTGAAACCGGGCAGCGGTGCGGCCGGCCCCTGGCTGCGGTTGTTGCGCTTGGTGCTGCACCGGTCGGTGTGCGGGAACCAGTAGAACTCGAAGTGCTCGTTGACCGAGGTCAGCTCCTCGAAGGAGCCGATCACCTCGGCGAAACGCATCGGCTGCTCGCGGGCCGTCAGCAGGAAGGCCGGCTCCACCCCGAAGGTGATCGCGCTGAGTATCCCGAGCGCGCCCAGTCCCAGCCTGGCCCCCGCGAACAGCTCGGGGTCCTCGGTCGGGGAGCAGCGCCGCACGCTGCCGTCGGCGAGCACGATCTCCACAGCCTTGATCTGCGCGGCCAGCGAGGCCGAGTCCCGCCCGGTGCCGTGGGTGCCGGTGCTGGTCGCGCCCGCCACGGTCTGCACGTCGATGTCGCCCATGTTGGTCAGCGACAGGCCGGCCGCCGCCAGCAGCCGGTTCAGCCTGGCCAGTGGCAGTCCGGCCTCGACGGTCACCGTGCCGGCCGTGCGGTCCAGCTCGCGCACGGCGGTCAGCCCCTGGGGCCGGACCAGCACGCCGTCGTCGGCCGAGGCGATCGCGGTGAAGGAGTGGCCCGAGCCGACCGCCTTGACCGTGCGCCCCTGCTCGGCGGCCTGCCGCAGCACCTCGGCCAGCTCCTCGGCGGAGCCGGGAGTGACCACCTGCCGGGGTTCGGCACTCTGGTTGCCCGCCCAGTTGGTCCAGCGGCCGGTGGTGACGGTGGCGGGCATGCGGCGGTCTCCCTGCGACGGGTGCGTTACCAGTGGGTAGGGAGCCTAGCCACCGGCGTGTCCATGGTCTACGGTCCCGCGCGTTCGTCCCAACGGGTGATTCAGGGGGTCAGTGCCCGACCGGGACCGCCTGCGGCGTGTCGGCAGCGGCCGCCGGGCGCAGCCGGCGCCCGCCGGCCAGCGCGACCAGCAGTGCGAAGACGGCCGCCGTCAGCGGCACCCGGTACCCGGCCGCGGCGCCGGCCGCGTCCACCACCCAGCCGGCCAGCGAGGAGCCGCCGGCCACCCCGAGCGCCAGCCCGGTGGTGGTCCAGCTCATCCCCTCGGTCAGCTGTGCGGCGGGGACCAGCCGCTGGACCAGTCCCATCGCGGTGATCATGGTCGGGGCTATCGAGAGGCCGGAGAGGAAGAGCGCGCCGCCGACCGCCAGCAGTCCGACCAGGCCGGTGCACCAGAGCGCCACCAGGGTCAGCGGCACCATGCTCACCGCCATCACCCCCACGCCGAGCTGGAACCGCCGCTCGGCCGTGCGACGCGGGCGCAGCGCGCCGAAGACCGTGCCGGCCAGCGCCGAGCCGAGCGCGTAGACGGCCAGCACCAGACTGGAGGCGGCCTTGTGCCCCTGCGCCTGGGCGAAGGCCACGGTGACCACCTCGACCGCGCCGAAGATCGCTCCGGTGGCCACGAAGGTCAGCATCAGCACCTGCAGACCGGGGGAGCGGATCGCCGAGCCGCTCTCCTGGTGCGCCTCATGGTGCACCGGCGGCTCGGTGCCGCGCTGCGCGGTGAAGAGCAGCACCCCGAGCGCCAGGAAGATGCCGGCGAGCAGCACTCCGGCCTCCGGGAAGAGCGAGGTGGCCAGCCCGATCGAGAGGATCGGTCCGACGATGAAGATGAGCTCGTCCACCACCGACTCCAGCGCGTAGGCGGTGTGCAGCTTGGCCGCGTCCGAGCGGTAGAGGTGTGCCCAGCGGGCCCGGACCAGCGCGCCGGTGCTGACCATCGTGCCCATGCCGATCGCGCAGAGGAAGAGCGTCCAGTCCGGGGCGCCGGACCGGGCGCAGAGCAGCAGAGCGGCGGTGGACACCGTGGTCACCGCGGTGGCGGGCAGGGCGACCCGGCGCTGCCCGTGCCGGTCCACCAACCGGGAGACCTGAGGCCCGATGGCCGCCGCCGACAGTGCCATCACCGCCGAGACCGCGCCCGCCACGCCGTAGGAACCGCGCAGCTGGGAGAGCATGGTGACGATTCCGATGCCGGTCATCGAGATCGGCAGGCGGGAGACGAAGCCGGTGGTCGAGAAGGCGAGGCTGCCGGGGGCGGCGAAGATCTGGCGATAGCTGGACAGCACGGTGTCTCCGGGGTGGGGAGTTCCGGTTCCGGGGCCGAGCCCGGGAACTTCCGGCAACGACCCTGTCAGTAAGGAACATGGCTACCCTGACAGCTTACGAAGCCTGGCAAACGGAATAAACCGTGCCGCCCGGTCCGGCCCTGCCCGTGGGGCCCACCGGGGTGCAGTGGCAGGATCGGTGCCATGCCCGACGACACCCGCACGGAGCCCGGCCCGGCCTCCGCAGCCCCTTACGACGCCCTGCTGCTGCTCTCCTTCGGCGGCCCCGAGGGGCCCGAGGACGTGGTCCCGTTCCTGGAGAACGTCACCCGGGGCCGCGGCATCCCCAAGGAGCGCCTGGTCGAGGTCGGCCGGCACTACTTCGGCTTCGGCGGGGTCAGTCCGATCAACGCGCAGAACCGCGAGCTGCTCGCCGCGCTGCGCGCCGACTTCGCCGCGCACGGCCTGGACCTGCCGGTCTACTGGGGCAACCGGAACTGGGCCCCCTACCTGGTGGACACCCTGCGGGAGCTGGCCGAGGACGGTCACCGCCGGATCGCGGTGCTCGCCACCAGCGCCTACGCGGGGTACTCGGGCTGCCGCCAGTACCGGGAGAACCTGGCGGACGCGCTCGCCACCCTGGCCGAGGAGGGGCGCCCCGCGCTCACGGTGGACAAGCTGCGGCACTTCTACAACCACCCCGGCTTCGTCGAGCCGATGATCGAGGCCACCCTGGACGCGCTGGCCGAGCTGCCCGCCGAACTGCGTGACGGTGCCGAGCTGGCCTTCACCACCCACTCCATCCCGACCGCGATGGCGGCGAGCTCCGGGGCCCCCGACGACCCGGCCCGCGGCACTCCCGGGGGTGCGTACGTAGCCCAGCACCTGGACGTGGCCGAGCTGATCGTCACCGCCGTCGCCAAGGCCACCGGCGTGGCGGACCGCCGCTGGCAGCTGGTCTACCAGTCGCGCAGCGGTGCCCCGCACATCCCGTGGCTGGAGCCGGACATCTGCGACCACCTGACCGAACGCCGGGAGCACGGCGCGGCGGCCGTCGTGATGGTCCCGATCGGCTTCGTCTCGGACCACATGGAGGTCAAGTACGACCTCGACACCGAGGCGGTGGCCAAGGCCGCCGAGCTGAACCTGCCGGTGGCCCGCGCCGCCACGGTCGGCGCCGACCCGCGCTTCACCGCCGCCGTGCGCGAGCTGCTGCTCGAGCGGGCGGCCACCGAGCGCGGGCTCACGCCCCGGCGCTGCGCCCTGGGTGCGCTGGGCGCCGGCCACGACGTGTGCGCCGTTGACTGCTGCCCGAACCCCCGCGCGCCCCGCCCGGCCGCGGCCCAGGCTTGAGCGGAGCTCCACCGGGAGTCGACCGCCTTTCCTGCCAGCCCGATCTGCCGACCAGCCCGCCCTGCCGACGAGGAGCACCGTGTCCGACCAGACCCAGCCCGACGCCGCCCTGCTCGACGAACCGCTGCTCGACGAACTCCTCGCCCTCGCGCTGGAGGCCGCGCAGCAGGCCGGCGCCCTGCTGCGGGACGGCCGCCCGGCCGACCTCGGCGTGGCGGCCACCAAGAGCAGCCCGGTCGATGTGGTCACCGAGATGGACCTGGCCTCCGAGAAGCTGATCGTGGAGCTGATCACCGGGCGCCGCCCGCAGGACGGCTACCTCGGTGAGGAGGGCACCGAGCGATCCGGTGACAGTGGTGTGCGCTGGGTCGTCGACCCGCTCGACGGGACCGTCAACTACCTCTACGGGCTGCCGAACTGGGCGGTCAGCGTGGCCGCCGAGTACGCCGGCGAGGTGGTCGTCGGAGTGGTCTTCGCGCCGGTCCGGGGCGAACTCTTCCAGGCCGTGCTGGGCCGCGGCGCGCAGTGCGACGGCCGCCCGCTGGCCGGCCGCCCGGCGCCGCCCTGGAGCCAGGCGCTGGTCGCCACCGGCTTCAACTACGTGCAGCCGGTCCGGGTGCACCAGGCCGAGGTGCTGCACCGCCTGATGCCCGAGGTGCGGGACATCCGGCGGGCCGGTGCGGCCGCGCTCGACCTCTGCGACCTGGCGGCCGGCCGCCTGGACGGCTACTACGAGCGCGGCCTGTCCCCGTGGGACCTGGCGGCCGGCGGTCTGATCGCCCGCGAGGCCGGCCTGCTGACCGGCGGCCGGGTGGGCCGACCGGCCTCCGGCGAGCTGGTGGTGGCCGCGGCACCCGGTGTCTTCGAGCCGTTGCAGGCCCGGCTGGAGGAACTGGGCGCCTGGCACGACTGATCCCGGATCGGCCGCGCCGCGCCGCGCCGTGACGGGTGACGGCTTCGGTGGGACCGACCGATCGCAGACCGAGAGCCCCGGCGCAGCAGGCTGCGCCGGGGCTCTCGGTAGGTCGGGGATCGGAGGATCAGCTGTCAGGGGCCGGTCGGCCGGCCGGGGAGTGGCTTACGCGGCGGCTGGCGCCGGATCAGGCGCTGCGGGGCAGCGCCAGGACCGGATCGATGCCGTGGTCGGTGGCGATCCGGCGCAGGTCGTCCAGTTCGGACTGTTCGACCTCGGCCAGGAACTCGTCCCCGGACTCGAGTGCGCGGTGCAGATCCTGCTCGGTGTTCCTTATACGCTGCAGGATTCCGGCGGTGAAGGCGTCCATGCGGCAGACCCCCTTACGGTGTCGGATGTGCGCGGTCGAGCGTTCCCCGGTCGGGAGGGTGCGGTGATCCAGCGGGTGCGCCGTACCGGCTCACTGGCTCCGGTGGTGACGCCGATACGGCCTTGAGGCCGCTCCGTGGGACCTGCGATCCCCCAGCCGGTGCGGATGAACGCGCGGCGGGTGGGTGCGATCGCCTGACGGCGTGATCGCGGGTGTGCATTCGTCCTCCCCAGCCACGCGGCGGGGAAACCTCGGGCCACCAGAAACGCGGAGAAAGTTGCCGCCGTCACATTCGCCTCTCGTACCCGGGTTCGGGCCGGGGCCGGGCGCAGGGGCCGCGGCGGGCCGCCTTATCGGTGCTTTACCCGGGCAGGGGGCAGGATGGAGGGACCGTCGGAGTCGCAGGCCCGCGTACGGGACGCTCCGATCCCGCTGCGCGTGCCCCAGAGAAGGGACAACCGCTGTGCGGGTACTTGTCGTCGAGGACGAGCAGTTGCTCGCCGAAGCCGTGGCCACCGGCCTGCGCCGGGAGGCGATGGCCGTCGACGTGGTGTACGACGGCGAGGCCGCGCTGCAGCGGATCGCGGTCAACGACTACGACGTCGTGGTGCTCGACCGGGACCTGCCGCTGGTGCACGGCGACGACGTCTGCCGCAGCGTGGTCGAGCAGGGCCTGGCCACCCGGGTGATCATGCTGACCGCCTCCGGCGACATCAGCGACCGGGTCGAGGGCCTGGAGATCGGGGCGGACGACTACCTGCCCAAGCCGTTCGCTTTCAGCGAACTCGTCGCCCGGGTGCGCGCGCTGGGCCGGCGCGCCACCGTCCCGCTGCCGCCGGTCCTCGAGCGTGCCGGGATCACCCTCGACCCGGGCCGCCGCGAGGTGCTGCGGGACGGCCGCTCGATCCAGCTGGCCCCCAAGGAGTTCGCCGTCCTGGAGGTCCTGATGCGGGCCGGCGGGGCCGTGGTCTCCGCCGAGCAGCTGCTGGAGAAGGCCTGGGACGAGCACACCGACCCGTTCACCAACGTGGTCCGGGTCACCGTGATGACGCTGCGGCGCAAGCTCGGCGACCCGGCCGTCATCGTCACCGTGCCCGGCTCCGGCTACCGGATCTGACCCCCACCCACCCCGCCACCTCCAAGGGGACGACACTCATGACCACCCCGCCCACGATCGGCGGGCCCTCCGGCAGTTCCCATACGGTGCCGCCGCGCCCGGACCATCCGCCACGTTCCGAGCAGTCGCCACGCCCGGCCGTCGAGCGGCAGCCCGACCCGCACCTGCCCGGCGACGGGCTGAGCTGGCTGCCGTTCCGCCCGACCATCCGGATCCGCCTCACCCTGCTGTACGGCGGGATGTTCCTGATGGCCGGCGTGGTGCTGCTGATGCTCATGTATTTCGTGGTGCGCCAAGCCTTCGAGAACACCACGCTGCCGCAGATCTACATCGACCCCGGGGTCACCGCCCGGATCGGCGGGCAGCCGGTCAGCGGCGACACGTTCAACCAGTACATGAAGACCGCGCTGACCGCCGGGCAGCACAGCGAACTCGACTCCCTGCTGCGCCAGGCGCTCACGGTGCTGGTGGTGCTCGCCCTGATCGCCTTCGCGGCCGGCTACGCGATGGCGGGGCGGGTGCTGCGCCCGCTCGGCCGGATCACCCGGACCGCCCGCGAGGTGGCCAGCTCCGACCTGCACCGGCGGATCGAGATGGAGGGCCCGGACGACGAGCTCAAGGAGCTCGCCGACACCTTCGACGACATGCTCGACCGGCTGGACCGCTCCTTCGACTCCCAGCGCCGTTTCGTCGCCAACGCCTCGCACGAGCTGCGCACCCCGCTGGCGATCAACCGCACCCTGCTGGAGGTGCAGCTGTCCGACCCGGCCACCTCGCCGGACCTGCAGCAGCTCGGCAAGACCCTGCTGGCCACCAACGAGCGCAGCGAGCAGCTGGTCGAGGGCCTGCTGCTGCTGGCCCACAGCGACAACGAGCTGACCGACCGGCGCCCGGTGGAGCTGTCCGAGGTGGCCTCCCGGGCGATCGAGCAGAGCCGCTCGGAGGCGGGCAGCCGGGAGGTGGAGATCCGCGCCGAGCTCAACCCGGTGGCCGTCTCCGGCAACGGCGTGCTGCTGGAGCGGATCGCGCTCAACCTGCTGCAGAACGCCGTCCGGTACAACCTGCCGGACGGCTGGGTGGAGATCACCACCTCGCCCGGGCCCGGTGGTCTGGGTGAACTGGTGGTCAGCAACACCGGTCCGGTGGTCCCCGGCTACGAGCTGGAACACATCTTCGAGCCGTTCCGGCGGGTCAAGGGTGCGGACCGGACCCGCAGTGACAAGGGGGTCGGACTGGGCCTGTCGATCGTCCGCTCGGTGGTCCGCGCGCACGGCGGATCCATCGAAGCGGTGCCCCGCCCCGGCGGTGGACTGACCATGCGGGTACGAATCCCCGGAGCCTGACCCGCTCCCCGGAACCCGATCCACCGACCATCGCGGCGCTGGCCGCCCCGAGCGCCCTGGTACGCCCTTCACCTGCACGAAGGAGCGGACCAGGGCGCTTGTCATATCCGGCGCTAACAACTTACGGTGTCGTAAGTTACGCTTGCGTAAGTGACGCGTCCGTAAGTCCCATCCCTCAGGAGCTCCCGTCGTGACCATCGCCCCCGCCCAGCGCACCGGCTCGACCGCCTGGACCGATGCCCGGCTGATCCTCGCCCTGGAAGAGGTCGTCGAGACCGAGCTCAACCGCCACCTGACGGTGGCCAAGGAGTGGATGCCGCACGAGTACATCCCGTGGAGCCAGGGGCGGGACTTCGACGGTGTGCTCGACGGCGAGGCCTGGGAGCTCGGCCAGTCGCGGGTCACCCCGCTCGGCCGGATCTCGCTGGTGGTCAACCTGCTGACCGAGGACAACCTCCCCAGCTACCACCACGAGATCGCCACCATGTTCGGGCGCGAGGGCGCCTGGGGGACCTGGGTGCACCGCTGGACGGCCGAGGAGGGCCGGCACGGCATAGCGCTGCGCGACTACCTGCTGACCACCCGCGCGGTCGACCCGGTGGCCCTGGAGCGGGCCCGGATGGACCACATGTCGGCCGGCTTCGAGTCCGACAACGCGCACAGCATGCTGCACTCGGTCGCCTATGTGGCCTTCCAGGAGCTCGCCACCCGCATCTCGCACCGCAACACCGGCCACTTCGCGGGCGACCCGCTCTGCGAGCAGCTGCTGGCGAAGATCGCCAACGACGAGAACCTGCACATGGTCTTCTACCGGAACCTGCTGAGGGCCGCGCTGGAGCTCGCGCCGGACCTCGCGATGCAGGCCATCCGCGACGTAGTTACCGACTTCCGGATGCCCGGCCACGGGATGCCCGGCTTCGAGCGGGCGGCGGCGCAGATCGCCATCGGCGGCATCTACAACCTGCGGATCCACCACGACGATGTGCTCCAGCCGGTGCTGCGCCACCTCAAGGTGATGGAGATCGGCGGGCTGGGCCCGGCCGGGCTGCAGGCCCAGCAGGAGCTCGGGCTCTTCCTGGACGGCCTGGACACCCAGGCCACCCGGTTCGACGAGCGCCAGGCCGCGCTGCTCGCCCGCCGGGCCGCCAACGCCGCGCGCAAGGCCGGCTGAACCCGCCGTACGGCGCGGAGTCGCCGGGGCCCGGCCGCCGGAGCAGCGGGGCCCAGCGCAGGGAAGTGGTGAGCGGTCGGCGCGGGGGCGCGTCGGGCGGGTGGTGCGCCATCGGCGGAGCCCGTCCGGAAAGCCCCACAGCCGCCACTTGAGCCCTACCACAACTCGAGTCGATGGGGTGGTTCCTGCGGTTTCGTCCGAAAAATGATTCACCGTGACCAAGGTCACATCGGTGGACCGCACTCGTTCGGATGATCTCGCAGAGTGATCGGCTGACCGCCGCCGATCATTGCGCACAGTAGCCGGATCCGGTGGCCGCGCTTCCGCTGTGGTTGACGGCCAAGCCCGCCGTGAACTGCGCCGAGGCGCGATGGCGCACGTGTCTGACGGGGCGTACCATCACCATCCGTATTCGACAGCGGGTGGCTGGTGGCCACCGGCGGCCACTGTCCGCAAGCCCATCGAAGACGGCCTCGATCACCTGGTCGGGCCCGCCGCTGAGTGTCGATTGAGTAACAGGGCTTGAAGTAAGGCACAATCTCGGCCTCGGGTCGGGCACAAGACCGGCCCCTCATGCGTTACGTGCGCTGGAGATACCGCACACACCCAGAGGGGGAGAGCGAAACATGGCAACGGACTACGACACCCCGCGCAAGACAGACGACGACATCAACGAGGACAGCATCGAGGAGCTCAAGGCTCGTCGAAACGAGAAGTCGGCACCCTCGGTCGATGTTGACTTCGACGACTCCGGCGAGAGCCTCGAACTTCCCGGCGCAGACCTCTCCAACGAGGAGCTGTCCGTCCGGGTGCTGCCCCGTCAGGCCGACGAGTTCACCTGCATGACCTGCTTCCTGGTGCACCACCGCAGCCAGCTCGCCGGTGAGAAGAACGGCCATCCGTTCTGCCGGGACTGCGCCTGAACATCGGGCGGCCAGGGGCTGAGTCCGGCGCCTGCCCCAGGGCAGGTCGGCGCCGGCCCGGCGCACCGCCCCGCCGGAGCGGGACACCGCCCCGGCGGCTGATCGGGCCACCGATTCGGTGGTCGCACGCGAATGGCGAAGGGACGGTCCGTCGTGACGGACCGTCCCTTCGCCATTCGCGTGCCACGCCGACCCCGGTGCCGGACGTTCTCCGGAACCGGGCCTTCGTCAGGACTGCGCCGCACCGATCGCGGCGGCCAGGGCCTGCGGGTCGCGGGTGGAGAGATAGAGGTAGGGCGTGGGGTCATCCGGATCGGTGACCTCCACCCGCAGCGCGGTCGGGACGTAGCTGCGCAGCAGCATGAAGGCGCGCGGGTCGGCCTTCACCGAGCGCCAGGCGACCGCCTCCTTGGCGTCCAGCGGCCGGGCCTCACCCAGCGCGGTCAGGGGGATCCGGGCCTGCCCCGCCACCAGGGACCCCTGGACCACCCGGATCCGCGCCGAGCCGTACGAGCTCAGCCCGAGCGTTCCGATCACCAGGCCGACGACCAGGCCGATGAGGCCCGGCATCGACCCGAACTTCAGCAGGATCAGGCCGATCGACAGGCCGGCCGCGATCGGCAGCAGCCACCAGGAGCGGGGCGCGGTGAGGCGTTCGTCGTACATGTCCCCCATTGTGGGTGCCGATTCCTACGGCCCGGCACCAGCCCCCGGTTCAGGGGTGAAATCGACTGGTGCGCCGGTAACTACTGGCGGGTAGGGTCGGGCGCTGTGACTGGATCCACCGCCCCAAGACCGGCCCCGCAGGGCTCTGCCGGCCCGGCCGAGCAGCCGCGTCAGCCGCTGACACCGACCACCCCACCGGTCGACGCCGTCCTGCCGGTGCGCCACCCCGAGGCGCCCGTCCCCGGGACCCTGCTCGGCTCGCACTACGCGCACTGCTTCGGTTGCGGCCCGCAGCACAGCAGTGGTCTGCAACTGGACGTGCGGGCCGGCGAAGGGCTCGACGTCACCGCCGAGTTCACCGTCAGGCCGGTACACCAGGGCGCGCCAGGGCTGGCCCATGGCGGCCTGCTGACCACAGCGATGGACGAGACCCTCGGCTCGCTCAGCTGGCTGCTGCACCTGGCCTCGGTCACCGGCCGCCTCGAAGCCGACTTCGTCCGACCGGTCCCGGTCGACTCGCTGCTGCACATCCGGGCCTGGGTGACCGGCGTGCACGGCCGCAAGCTCTACAGCGCGGGTGAGGGGCGGATCGGCGGTCCCGACGGGCCGGTGGCGATCCGGGCGGCCGCCCTCTTCGTTCAGGTGAAACTGGAACACTTCACCACGCACGGTCGTCCTGAGGACATCAAGGCTGCCCTGGACGACCCTGACCAGTTCAAGCGCGCCAGAGCCTTCGAGGTGAATCCGTGAGTTCCTCCACCCGTCCGCCGGTCGACATCCTGATCCGACGCCTGGACCCCGAGTTGCCGCTGCCCGGCTACGCCCAGCCCGGCGACGCCGGCGCCGACCTGTGTGCTGCCGTCGACGCAGAGCTGGAACCGGGCGAGCGCACCGTGATCCCGACCGGTATCGCCATCGCGTTGCCGGACGGCTACGCCGCGTTCGTGCACCCGCGCTCGGGCCTGGCAGCTCGTTGCGGAGTTGCGCTCGTGAACGCCCCAGGGACGGTCGATGCCGGGTACCGTGGTGAGATCAAGGTGATCGTCGTCAACCTGGACCCGCGCGAGCGGGTCAGCTTCCGACGTGGGGACCGGATCGCCCAGCTGGTGATCCAGCAGGTCGAGAAGGCCCGCTTCCACGAGGTGGCCGAACTGCCCGGGTCCGCACGCGCCGAGGGTGGGTTCGGGTCGACCGGTGGCCACGCGGCGGTTTAGCATGCCGCGGCCCGCCGGCTCGGGCCGAGCAGGTCGCCGAAGGTACGAGCAGGAATTCGCATCGGTCTTGGACCGGGAAGGACAGTGACCGTGTTCCGTCGTCGCCAGAAGAGCGAGGACGCTGTCGAGCAGCTCGCCGAGGACGCCATCAGCGCCGACGAGACGGCCGATGACGTCGAAGGTTCCGCCGACTCCGAGAGCGAGACACTGACCGACGTCGACGATGTCGACGAGGCTGTGGAGGAGGACCCGGCGGATCGGGTCGGCCTGCCTCCGGCTCCGCGCCCCGATGGTCCCTGGGACTTCTCCGAGCTGGAGAGCCCCGCCGAGGGCCGGGTCGACCTGGGTGGCCTGCTGGTCCCCGGGGTGGAGGGAATGGAGCTGCGGGTCGAGGTGGCAGGCGACGCGATCGTGGCCGCCACCCTGGTCCTCGGCAACAGCGCCATCCAGCTCCAGGCCTTTGCCGCGCCCAAGTCCGAGGGCATCTGGGGTGAGGTCCGCGACGAGATCGCGGACGGCATCCGCACCCAGGGCGGCCTGGTCGAGGTCGAGGAGGGCAACCTCGGCTGGCACCTGCGCGCACAGGTTCCGGTGCAGTTGCCGGACGGTACGCAGGGTGTGCAGCTGGTCCGCTTCGTCGGCTGCGACGGCCCGCGCTGGTTCCTGCGCGGCGTGATCTCCGGGCAGGCCGCCGTGCAGCCCGAGACCGCGGATGTCCTGGAGCAGGTGTTCCGGCAGACCGTCGTCGTCCGCGGCGAGGTCCCGATGGCGCCGCGCGACCCGATCGTGCTCAAGCTCCCCGAGGACGCCCAGATGGTCGCCGACGGCGGCGTCGGCGCCCCCGAGGCGGAGACCTCGCGGTTCGGGGACGCGACGCTCAGCCCGTTCGCGCGCGGCCCGGAGATCACCGAGGTCCGCTGACGGCACCGTCGCGCCGGCAACGAGCCGCGACAGCCCGCCTGACCTGGGCTTCCGAAGGCCTCATCGAGGGCCTGGAAGCCGTGCCGGCCCCGGACAGCACTGCTGTCCGGGGCCGGTTTGACTCCGGGTTGGTCGATGCGTACTGTTCTCCGAGTTGCCCGGACCACGTTATGTGGCGGCGAGTAAATCTGATGAGCGTGAAAATCGCGAGACAGAAGCTCTGCTAGAGTCTGGGACAGCGGAAAGCCGAAAGGCCGGAAGCGAAATGCGGAAAGCGAAGCGGAAAAGGCACTGAGCCGGATCTGATAAGCTGGAAACACGAAAGAACGAAGCGCCCGGAGAGCTTGCGAGAGCGGCTTGAAGGAAGCGTCCGTCCCTTGAGAACTCAACAGCGTGCCAAAAGTCAACGCCAGATATGTTGACATCCCCGGCCTCGATCGCTTGATCGGGGTTGGAGATTCCTTTTGAAGTAAAACACTAGCGAGGACGCAGTGCACGAGGCCGCCCTATTCCGGTGGTTGTCGTGCCGCTCAACGCGGGTGGCCGCTCGCGCTTTTAATTAAGCACTGTCGAGCAGACATTCACGGAGAGTTTGATCCTGGCTCAGGACGAACGCTGGCGGCGTGCTTAACACATGCAAGTCGAACGGTGAAGCCCTTCGGGGTGGATCAGTGGCGAACGGGTGAGTAACACGTGGGCAATCTGCCCTGCACTCTGGGACAAGCCCTGGAAACGGGGTCTAATACCGGATATGACCTTCCTCCGCATGGGGGTTGGTGTAAAGCTCCGGCGGTGCAGGATGAGCCCGCGGCCTATCAGCTTGTTGGTGGGGTAATGGCCTACCAAGGCGACGACGGGTAGCCGGCCTGAGAGGGCGACCGGCCACACTGGGACTGAGACACGGCCCAGACTCCTACGGGAGGCAGCAGTGGGGAATATTGCACAATGGGCGAAAGCCTGATGCAGCGACGCCGCGTGAGGGATGACGGCCTTCGGGTTGTAAACCTCTTTCAGCAGGGAAGAAGCGCAAGTGACGGTACCTGCAGAAGAAGCACCGGCTAACTACGTGCCAGCAGCCGCGGTAATACGTAGGGTGCGAGCGTTGTCCGGAATTATTGGGCGTAAAGAGCTCGTAGGCGGCCTGTCGCGTCGGATGTGAAAGCCCGGGGCTTAACCCCGGGTCTGCATTCGATACGGGCAGGCTAGAGTGTGGTAGGGGAGATCGGAATTCCTGGTGTAGCGGTGAAATGCGCAGATATCAGGAGGAACACCGGTGGCGAAGGCGGATCTCTGGGCCATTACTGACGCTGAGGAGCGAAAGCGTGGGGAGCGAACAGGATTAGATACCCTGGTAGTCCACGCCGTAAACGTTGGGAACTAGGTGTTGGCGACATTCCACGTCGTCGGTGCCGCAGCTAACGCATTAAGTTCCCCGCCTGGGGAGTACGGCCGCAAGGCTAAAACTCAAAGGAATTGACGGGGGCCCGCACAAGCAGCGGAGCATGTGGCTTAATTCGACGCAACGCGAAGAACCTTACCAAGGCTTGACATATACCGGAAACGTTCAGAGATGGGCGCCCCCTTGTGGTCGGTATACAGGTGGTGCATGGTTGTCGTCAGCTCGTGTCGTGAGATGTTGGGTTAAGTCCCGCAACGAGCGCAACCCTTGTTCTGTGTTGCCAGCATGCCTTTCGGGGTGATGGGGACTCACAGGAGACTGCCGGGGTCAACTCGGAGGAAGGTGGGGACGACGTCAAATCATCATGCCCCTTATGTCTTGGGCTGCACACGTGCTACAATGGTCGGTACAAAGGGCTGCGATACCGTGAGGTGGAGCGAATCCCAAAAAGCCGGCCTCAGTTCGGATTGGGGTCTGCAACTCGACCCCATGAAGTTGGAGTTGCTAGTAATCGCAGATCAGCATGCTGCGGTGAATACGTTCCCGGGCCTTGTACACACCGCCCGTCACGTCACGAAAGTCGGTAACACCCGAAGCCGGTGGCCTAACCCTTGGGAGGGAGCCGTCGAAGGTGGGACCAGCGATTGGGACGAAGTCGTAACAAGGTAGCCGTACCGGAAGGTGCGGCTGGATCACCTCCTTTCTAAGGAGCACATGGCCGGTTGCGAGCGAATGTCTCGCACGGTTGCTCATGGGTGGAACGTTGACTATTCGGCACACAGGGTTGGTTGTCTCCTAGTACTGCTTCGGCGTGGAACGGTTTCGGTTGATCTGGTGTGTCGGGCACGTTGTTGGGTCCTGAGGGAACGAGTAATCGTTGTCTCAGTGCCGGTCCCATGCGAGGCATCCTTCGGGGTGTTGAGGGTGGGTGTCTGGTCGTTGTTTGAGAACTGCACAGTGGACGCGAGCATCTGTGGCCAAGTTTTTAAGGGCGCACGGTGGATGCCTTGGCACCAGGAACCGATGAAGGACGTGGGAGGCCGCGATAGGCCCCGGGGAGCTGTCAACCGAGCTTTGATCCGGGGGTGTCCGAATGGGGAAACCCGGCAGTCGTCATGGGCTGTCACCCATACCTGAACACATAGGGTATGTGGAGGGAACGCGGGGAAGTGAAACATCTCAGTACCCGCAGGAAGAGAAAACAACCGTGATTCCGGGAGTAGTGGCGAGCGAAACCGGATGAGGCTAAACCGGAGTGGTGTGAGACCCGGCAGGGGTTGCCATTTCGGGGTCGTGGGAAAGTTCTTCAGTCGTCTGCCGGCGGCTGGGTGAGTCAGAAACCGTTGGTGTAGTCGAAGGACATGCGAAAGGTCCGGCGTAGAGGGTAAGACCCCCGTAGACGAAACATCAGCGGCTCACTTGAGCTTCTCCCAAGTAGCACGGAGCCCGAGAAATTCCGTGTGAATCTGGCGGGACCACCCGCTAAGCCTAAATATTCCCTGGTGACCGATAGCGGATAGTACCGTGAGGGAATGGTGAAAAGTACCGCGGGAGCGGAGTGAAATAGTACCTGAAACCGTGTGCCTACAAGCCGTGGGAGCGTCGTTCGTCAGTTTACTGGCGGGCCGTGACTGCGTGCCTTTTGAAGAATGAGCCTGCGAGTTTGCGGTGTGTAGCGAGGTTAACCCGTGTGGGGTAGCCGTAGCGAAAGCGAGTCCGAATAGGGCGTTTGAGTTGCATGCCCAAGACCCGAAGCGGAGTGATCTAGCCATGGGCAGGTTGAAGCGCGGGTAAGACCGCGTGGAGGACCGAACCCACCAGGGTTGAAAACCTGGGGGATGACCTGTGGTTAGGGGTGAAAGGCCAATCAAACTCCGTGATAGCTGGTTCTCCCCGAAATGCATTTAGGTGCAGCGTCACGTGTTTCTTGCCGGAGGTAGAGCACTGGATAGGCGATGGGCCTCACCGGGTTACTGACCTTAGCCAAACTCCGAATGCCGGTAAGTGAGAGCGTGGCAGTGAGACTGTGGGGGATAAGCTCCATGGTCGAGAGGGAAACAGCCCAGAACACCGACTAAGGTCCCTAAGCGTGTGCTAAGTGGGAAAGGATGTGGAGTCGCAGAGACAACCAGGAGGTTGGCTTAGAAGCAGCCACCCTTGAAAGAGTGCGTAATAGCTCACTGGTCAAGTGATTCCGCGCCGACAATGTAGCGGGGCTCAAGCACACCACCGAAGTCGTGTCATTCACAGAATACGTCCAACGACGCTGTGGATGGGTAGGGGAGCGTCGTGTTCCGGGTGAAGCGGCCGAGGAATCGAGTCGTGGACGGGATACGAGTGAGAATGCAGGCATGAGTAGCGATACAAGAGTGGGAAACTCTTGCGCCGATTGACCAAGGGTTCCTGGGTCAAGCTGATCTGCCCAGGGTAAGTCGGGACCTAAGGCGAGGCCGACAGGCGTAGTCGATGGACAACGGGTTGATATTCCCGTACCCGCTTTGAAGCGCCAACGTCGAACCTCTGGATGCTAAAGCCGTGAAGCCGGCCCGGAGTCTTCGGACAAAGGGACGTGGTGGAGCCGCTGATCCAACAGGGTAGTAGGTGAGCGATGGGGTGACGCAGGAAGGTAGTCCAGCCCGGGCGGTGGTAGTCCCGGGGTAAGGGTGTAGGCCGAGTGATAGGCAAATCCGTCACTCATTAAGGCTGAGACCTGATGCCGAGCCGATTGTGGTGAAGTGGATGATCCTATGCTGTCGAGAAAAGCCTCTAGCGAGTTTCATGGCGGCCCGTACCCCAAACCGACTCAGGTGGTCAGGTAGAGAATACCGAGGCGTTCGGGTGAACTATGGTTAAGGAACTCGGCAAAATGCCCCCGTAACTTCGGGAGAAGGGGGGCCATTCCTGGTGATGAGACTTGCTCTCTGAGCTGGGGGTGGCCGCAGAGACCAGCGAGAAGCGACTGTTTACTAAAAACACAGGTCCGTGCGAAGCCGTAAGGCGATGTATACGGACTGACGCCTGCCCGGTGCTGGAACGTTAAGGGGACCGGTTAGCTTAGTTTCGACTAGGCGAAGCTGAGAACTTAAGCGCCAGTAAACGGCGGTGGTAACTATAACCATCCTAAGGTAGCGAAATTCCTTGTCGGGTAAGTTCCGACCTGCACGAATGGCGTAACGACTTCTCGACTGTCTCAACCATAGGCCCGGTGAAATTGCATTACGAGTAAAGATGCTCGTTTCGCGCAGCAGGACGGAAAGACCCCGGGACCTTTACTATAGCTTGATATTGGTGTTCGGTTCGGCTTGTGTAGGATAGGTGGGAGACTTTGAAGCAGCAACGCCAGTTGTTGTGGAGTCGTCGTTGAAATACCACTCTGGTCGTGCTGGATGTCTAACCTGGGTCCGTGATCCGGATCAGGGACAGTGTCTGGTGGGTAGTTTAACTGGGGCGGTTGCCTCCTAAAGAGTAACGGAGGCGCCCAAAGGTTCCCTCAGCCTGGTTGGCAATCAGGTGTTGAGTGTAAGTGCACAAGGGAGCTTGACTGTGAGACCGACGGGTCGAGCAGGTGCGAAAGCAGGGACTAGTGATCCGGCGGTGGCTTGTGGAAGCGCCGTCGCTCAACGGATAAAAGGTACCCCGGGGATAACAGGCTGATCTTCCCCAAGAGTCCATATCGACGGGATGGTTTGGCACCTCGATGTCGGCTCGTCGCATCCTGGGGCTGGAGTAGGTCCCAAGGGTTGGGCTGTTCGCCCATTAAAGCGGTACGCGAGCTGGGTTTAGAACGTCGTGAGACAGTTCGGTCCCTATCCGCTGTGCGCGTAGGAGTGTTGAGAAGGGCTGTCCCTAGTACGAGAGGACCGGGACGGACGAACCTCTGGTGTGCCAGTTGTCCTGCCAAGGGCATGGCTGGTTGGCTACGTTCGGGAGGGATAACCGCTGAAAGCATCTAAGCGGGAAGCCTGCTTCGAGATGAGCACTCCCACCTCCTTGAGAGGGTAAGGCTCCCAGTAGACGACTGGGTTGATAGGCCGGATGTGGAAGCCTCGTAAGGGGTGGAGCTGACCGGTACTAATAGGCCGAGGGCTTGTCCTCAGTTGCTCGCGTCCACTGTGTTGTTCTGAAACAACGACCCCACGCCAGGTCACGGTGTGGTGCGGTTGACAGTTTCATAGTGTTTCGGTGGTCATAGCGTGAGGGAAACGCCCGGTTACATTCCGAACCCGGAAGCTAAGCCTCATAGCGCCGATGGTACTGCAGGGGGGACCCTGTGGGAGAGTAGGACGCCGCCGAACAATTCTTCTGAAGAAGCCCCCAGCCACTCGGCTGGGGGCTTCTTCGCGTTCATGACCAGTTTGCCGCCGGGGTTGACGGCGGGGGAGCGGGGCGGGGGGCGCGCGGGACTGAATAGGTGTCCGAGTAGGATCCGATGACCCGAGTCCTGACCCAGGGGTTGATCAACGAATGGCACGTCCATCCCTTACCCGTGCACACCGCGTGTTGCTTGGTCTAGTGGCGGTCGGCGCTTGCCTGATCTCCGGGATCGGTTTTGCGGGATCGTACTCGGCAGTGCGCGAGTTGGCGTTGCACAAGGGCTTCGGCAACTTCGCCTACGCGTTTCCGATCGGCGTGGACGCCGGCATCGTGGTGCTGCTCGCACTGGACCTGGTGCTGACCTGGCTCCGGATACCGTTCCCGTTGCTCCGTCAGACGGCCTGGCTGCTCACAGTCGCCACCATCGCCTTCAACGCCGCCGCCTCCTGGGGTGATCCCCTGGGCATGGGTATGCACGCGGTGATCCCCGTCCTCTTCGTTGTCGTGGTCGAGGCTTCACGGCACGCGGTCGGGCGGATCGCGGCGATCTCGGCGGATCGCCACATGGAGTCCGTCCGGTTGATGCGGTGGCTGCTGTCGCCGGTACCGACCTTCCGGCTGTGGCGGCGGATGAAGCTCTGGGAGCTGCGGTCCTACGACGAGGTGGTGCGGCTGGAGCAGAACCGCCTGGTCTACCGGGCGCAGCTGCGCTTCCGGTACGGGCGCGGCTGGCGGCGTTCCGCACCGATCCAGGCGCTGCTCCCGCTCAAGCTGGCCAAGTACGGGGTTCCGCTGGACGTGAACCTGCTGGACCGGATCGATCCTCCGGCGGTACCGGAGGCGGCGGCGGTGGAGCGCGAGGTGGCAGAGATACCGACGGTGTCGGCGGCGGTGGCCGTCCCGGCGCTTGCCAAGCTGGCCGCCGCGCGCTGGCGGGACGGTCTGGGGAGTCAGGAGCAGCAGGAGGTGCCGGTGCGAGCGGCGCGTCCGGTCACCGCGTTGCGTGACATCCGGGCGGAGACGGGGCACCCGGCCGGGGCGCCGGGCGTTTCCCAGCAGCAGCAGCAGCAGCAGCCCGCGCCCGCGCAGCTTCCGGTCCAGGCCCAGGTCAACGCTGAGGCCGAGATCGAGCTTGAGACCGAAGCGGACACGGCACGCCCCGTTGGTCAGCTGTCGCCGTGGTTCAAGGCACCCCGGCCGACCACTGCCCAGCCGCCGTCGTCGCCGATGCCGCCTGCACGGCAGCGAGTTGAGGCCGCGTCCGATGCCCCGCTCAACGCGGCGCCGGCCCCGGCACCCGCCCCCGCACCGCAGCCCGTGCTCGCGGAGTCCCCGGTAGAGGAGATTCCCGCTCCGGTGCCCACGCCGCAGCAGCCTCCGATGGACGTCTTCGCGCCGAAGGCCAGGGCGTCGCGGGCATCGGGCGGGCCGGCTCCCGCGCCGGTTCTGCCTCAGGGCCAGACCCAGGGTCAGACCCAGACCGTGAGCCCGGTTCAGGTGCCGGTCCAGGAAGGGGCCGCCGAGCAGCAGGAGCTGTTCGAGGCCCGTCCGCTGACGGTGGATCTGGCCGTCGAGGCGCTCGTCGCCTACCAGGATGCCCAGGGGCACGACCCTGACGAGGAGGCCCTGGCCGATTTCCTCTTCACCCAGTTCGGCGTGAGCGGCAAGCAGCCGGGTGTGCCGGCCAGCCAGAGCGAGATCCGTCGGATCTGGCCGAAGCTGCGGGACCGCTACGCGACCCTCGGGCGCGAGTAGTCCGGGTGCTGAGCGGCCATTGACGCCCGACTGCGGCACGGTTACCTTCACATCAACAAATTGTTGAATGGCTTCAGTGTGGAGGAACCCGCATGTCGCAGGTCGAGGTGGGTGGCGGCGCCGCAGCCGAGGCAGCTCCGGGGAGCCTGACGTTCTCCGTGTCCGCGCGCGCGGCGGTGGACGCGCTCCTCGGTCCGGTCGATGCCGAGCTGGCCCGCCGCTACCCCGGGGACTCCGGCAGCCGGCAGCCGGTCCACACGGTCTACGTCCCGGCTGACGCCTTCGCCGCGGACACCGTGGCGGACTGGGGCCGCCAGGCGTTGGAGGCGCTGGACACCCACGCCGGGACGCCGGCCGAGCTGGCCGAGGCGCTCGGTCTGCCCGCCGACGAGCTGCTCACCGAGGTGCACGCCCGGGTCCGCGCCAAGCTCCAGCGCGAGCCGATCGAGGACCTGCGGATCGACTTCGAGGACGGCTACGGGCCGCGTCCGGATGCCGAGGAGGACGCGGCGGCGGTTCGTGCGGCCCGCCTGGTCGCCACGACGGTCGCCGACGGCACCGCCCCGCCGTACCTCGGCATCCGGATCAAGTGCATGGAGGCGGCGGTCCGGGACCGCGGCATCCGCACGCTGGAGCTGTTCCTCGCCACCCTGCTGGAGGACGGCCGCGAGCTGCCCGCCGGTCTGGTGCTGACGCTGCCCAAGGTCACCTACGCCGCGCAGGTCACCGCGCTGGTCCGGCTGCTGGAGGACTTCGAGCAGCGGGCCGGGCTGCCGGCCGGGCGGCTCGGCTTCGAGATCCAGATCGAGACCACGCAGGCGATCCTGGGCGCCGACGGCCGGGCCACCGTGGCGCTGATGATCGAGGCGGCCGAGGGCCGTGCCACCGGTCTGCACTACGGCACCTTCGACTACAGCGCCTCCTGCGGGGTCGGCGCCGCCTACCAGAGCATGGACCACCCGGTGGCCGACCATGCAAAGGCCGTGATGCAGGTGGCCGCCGCCGGCACCGGGGTACGGCTCTCGGACGGGTCGACCAACGTCGTTCCGACCGGTCCGCGCGAGCAGGTCTTCGCCGCCTGGAACCTGCACCACGGACTGGTCCGGCGCTCGCTGGCCCGCGCCTACTACCAGGGGTGGGACATGCACCCGGCACACCTGCCCACCCGGTACGCGGCGGTCTATGCCTTCTACCGCGAGGGCCTGGCCACGGCCGCGGCCCGGCTGGCGGCCTACGTGGCCAAGGCCGGGGGCGATGTCATGGACGAGCCGGCCACGGCCAAGGCGCTCAGCGGTTACCTGCTGCGCGGGCTGGACTGCGGAGCGGTCGATCCGGCCGAGGTCACCGAGCTGACCGGGCTGGACCGCGGGCAGCTGGACGCGCTCAGCGGTCGATGACCGGTCGGCTCCGCGTGGTCGCTGGATAGGCTGGCCGGACCGCCCGCCCGTCGACCGCCCGTCGACGCCCGCCCGCCGACCGAACAATCGGAGACCTGCCGCGTCATGTCGAAACCCGTCGCCAAGCCGTACCTGACCATTCGTGCGGACGGCAGCCACGAGACCGAGGTGAAGCGTTCGCGGTTCATCTGCCACCTCGCCCGGGTCGGTGACGAGGAGGCGGCGCAGGAGTTCATCGCGCGGATCAGGAAGCAGTACTGGGACGCCCGGCACAACTGCACGGCCTTCGTGGTCGGCGCGGAGCAGCGCCGCGAGCGTTCCAACGACGACGGTGAGCCGGGGGGCACGGCGGGCGTGCCGATGCTGGAGGTGCTGCGTCGGCGCGGCGTCACCGACACGGTCGCCGTGGTGACGCGGTACTTCGGCGGTGTGCTGCTGGGGGCGGGTGGCCTGGTCCGCGCGTACGGGGGCGCGGTGTCGGCGGCGTTGGACGAGGTCGGCCTGGTCGAGCGTCGCCGGGTCGCGCTGCTGGTGGTGGCCGCGGATCACACCCGGGCCGGTCGCCTGGAGAACGACCTGCGCGCGGCCGGCCACGCGGTGCGCGAGCTGCACTACGAAGCGGCCGGGGTGCGGATCGAGGTGGGGGTGCCCGAGGCGGAGCTGGCATCCTTCGACACCTGGCTGGCCGAGGCCAGTGGTGGCAGTGCGACGGCGGTGCGGGCGGGCCACTTCCATGTCGAGATCCCCTGGTCGGACGTGTCCTGAGCGGACCACAGGGCACGGCGTGATCCGCAGATCGGACAACCGGCGCAGTCGTATGTTCTTTCGGCCAAAGCCCAGGGAATCGCCCACCCGCGCGGCTGACGGTCAGTAGCCTGAGATGACCGTCGAGTCACAGGAGCAGATTCCGAGATGGCCGTGATCCGTACCATCAGCATCGCGCCGGGCGCGAACACCGGCTGGCACTACCATCCGGCGCCCGTGCAGGCTGTCCTGCTCTCCGGAGAGCTGACCCGGGTGCTGGAGGACGGCCGGGTCGAGATCACCCGACCGGGGCAGTTCCTGATCGAGCTGCCGCAGCAGGTCCACATCGGCTACAACCACGGCACCGAGCCGGTCGTGATCCTGGCCAACTACCAGGTGCCGGAGGGCAGCCCGCTGGCCATCGAGGCCCCGGCCCCGGCGCTGCCGTGCGTCGCCGCGCCGGCGCAGCGACGCGGCCTGGCGGAGCGGCTCAGCAACGCCTGAGGGCGTATACACCAGACTTCGCCCGATTCGTCAAGCAACGGGTAATCGACACTCGAACGAATTAACGCGGCCCGGAACTGGAACTCCAGCTCCGGGCCGTCGCGTTCTCCCAGCAAGGACTTGGTCGGCCACGGCCGACCGGAGCCAGATATCACCCCATCGATGGAGGACCGTCAGACCCCACCTCGCACCACGGAGGCACCACCCATGAGTATCGACCGCACCGGGTCACCTGCGGACGCCCCAGCCGACCCCCGCTCGGGCTCACCTCAGCCGGGCCATGCCACCCCCTACCGGATGACGGTGACCACCCGTCAGTCCCATGCCGACGCGGTGGCGTTGGCAGACCAGTGCCTGGGGGACTGGCTCAAGGACGAGGGGCATGCCGAGCCGCCGCCGCCCGCGCCCGAGCCGCCGCCGCCCGACGGCGGGTTCACCACCCCGCCCGCGCCGCTCGTCGCCCGGCCTCCCGAGGCCGCCCCTACCGCAGTCCGGCACCGCCTCGGTGACCGGGTCCTGCTCGACCGGGATGCCGGTCCGCTGCTCGCCCGGTCCCCGGGAGCCCCGCCCGGTCACTACACCCGCCGCCGGCTGCGCACCCCGGCCCCGCACGGGACCCGGCAGCTGACGCTCACCGTGGCCACCGAGCGCGGTGGCCCCACCTGGATCCGTCTGGAGGCCGAGCATCTGGCCGCCACCCCGGGCCTGCACACTCCCAGCGTCCCGGTCCCCGAGCTGGTCCACCATCTACTCCCGCTGGTCGACGCGCTGGACGGGTCGGCCGAGGTCCGCCCGCAGCCCCGGGTCATCACCGCCGCCGAGGTCGACGACGTCATCGACGAGCTCTGCGATCCGGCCCGCCGACTGCCCATCGTGATCGCCAGTGTGCCCGCCGACCTCGACCCGCGTGCCTGGGCGGCCGAGCCGGTGGCCCCGCTGCTGCACAAGGTGGCCGGTCTGGCCGTCAGCTATGTGCTCGACCCCGGTGCCCGAGTCGCCTTCAACACCGCTCTGGAGTTCCACACCGTCTACGGCGGTGCCGTGCGCACCTACCTGCCCGATGTGGACCCGGCCTCCAGGCGTGACGCGCAGCGGCACCTGGTGCTGCCCCGGCACCGGATCGAGAGTGAGCCGCGGCGGGCCGCCGCGTTGCTGGCCCGCGAGCCGCGCCGGTTGGCCGACCTCGCGCCGCTGCCCGAGGTGCTGGCCCGGGTACCCGTGCTGCGGGTGCGACCGGCCGAGCCGGCGACGCCCGACCGCACCGCCCTCGCCGCCCCGGCGGCGGAGCCGTCCGACCGGACCGGGCTGACCGAGTTGGTCGGCGAGCTGGCGGATGCCCAGCAGCTCGGGGCGGACGAGCTGCAGCGGGTCCGGCGCAGTCTGCACCGCTCGCACCGGCGTGAGCTGCATCTGCGCGCCGAGAACGAGCTGCAGGGCACCGCGCTGCGCCGGGTCAGCGCCCAGCTCCGCGTGCTGAACAGTCGGCTCTGCCCGCCGGGAGAGAGCGCGCCCGATCCGGCCGCACTGCTCGACCAGGCCCGTCAGGGCCCCGACAGCTTCACCGAACTGCTGGCGAGAATCGGTGAGTTCCCCCTGGTGAGCTTCACCGGTGACGAGAAGGAGACCCTCGCGCTGGATGCGCACACGGTCGGCGGCAACTGGGTGCGGCTCACCTGGGACGGCCTGACGGCCCTGCAGGAGTACGCCACGGTCGCCGTGCACGGTGCGGCCGGCGGGGACTTCAAGCAGTGGTGTGAGCACGCACCGCTCGGCGGCGGTCAGTTCCCACCACGCAAGGCGGTGCGCGGCGAATCCCGGACGGTCTGCAGCCACGGCAAGATGCGCCGGGAGCGGATGTTCGCCGTACCGTCCTCGGTGGACCCGAGCGGGCGGGCGTTCATGGGCGCCCACCTGCGGATCGGCGGCGGTCGGACCGCGCCTCGGCTGCACTACCTGGACGACTGCTCGGGCAGCGGGCGGATCTACGTGGGATACATCGGCATGCACCTCACCAACACCATGACCAACTGACCCGGCCTGCCGCACCGGCCGCCCGACCCGTCGCACCCGACCGGCTGACCAGGTGTCAACTGGGCTCCACCTGACCGATACCGACCGAGAACAAGTCGACCGCCCGGCCGCCATACGGTGGAGAATGTTCGCGGGGGGTATACCGCCATCGCGCGCATGCCCGGCCAGCGCAGTTGCCCGGCCACCGAAGAAGCGCCGGACGAGCATGGGGGCGGACCGCCGATGCAGGATTCGACCAAGCGCCAGTCGGCAGTCGAAGGCGTCTTCGGCCGCCGCGCGGGTTTCCTGGCCTCGGTGTTCGGTGGTGCGACCGGTGGACCCGACCAGCTGGCCTCGACCGAGTTCCAGTCCGGTGGCGGGAGCCGGTCCGACAGCGCGCGCCTCGCCGGACCCTCCGACGAGCCGGGCGCAGGCGTCGGCAGCGCCGGCGCCGCTGCCGACGGCAACGGCGGCGGCGGGGACGGGCCGGAGCCCGATGGGCACGACCCCGCGGTGGCGGCGCTCGGCCGTGCCGCGGAGCTGACACACCACCGGACGGCCACGGTGCGGGCCGAGCAGCAGCGCCTGGCCGCGCTGCTCGCCAGGCTCGCGCTGCCGGTGAGCGCGATGGACTTCGAGAGCCAGCGGCGCAGCTATGAGCCCCGCCCCTACCCCGACGGCCCGTCAGCGGCGCCGGGTGTCCGCGAGCCGAGCTGGTCGGACTTCGCCCCTTCGGAGCCGCTCGCCGACGATCCGGAGGCGACCGGGACCAGCCGCCTGCTGGACTCCGGCTACCAGCGTGAGCTGGCCCAGGCCCGGCTGGCCTACCAGCGCGCGCGGCGGCAGTGGCGCTCCGAGCAGGCGACCGCGACCGACCCGGCCGAGGCCGCCGCCCGCGTCGCCCACGAGGAGGGCGAGCAGGCCAGGGCGCGTGCGGTGCGGGAGTACAACGACAGCCTGGAGGAGTGCCGCCGGGCCTACCTGGAGGCCGAGCCCGCCGCCGTCGAGTCGCTGCTGGAACGCGCGCTGGCCGCCGCCGAGGCGGCCACCCCCGAACTGCCCGCCGCCTGCCGGGCGGTGTTCCGCCCGCTCACCCGGACCGCGGTGCTCGATCTCGACCTGCCCCCGCTCGACCTGGTGCCCTCGCTGGACGGTTACCGGCTGACCGACGAGGGCGAGATCAGTCCGGTGCCCCGCCCGCCCGCCGACCGTGAGGCGGACTACCTGCGGGTGGTCGCCCGACTGGCACTGCGCGCGCTGCAGGCGGCCGACGCGGTGGACACCGACGGCGTGCTGGCCGGTGTGGTGCTCAACGGCTGGCTGCGGGAGTCCGGCGCGGGCTGCCTGCTCACGGTGGACGCCGATCGCGACGCGCTGGCCCGCACCCGGCTGGTGGCGGCGGCCGAGCCCGCCGAGGACGAGTCCGAACCCGGTGTGTACGCCGCCGCCGAGCAGGACGAGGCGCTGGTGCGGCTGCGTGAACTGGGCGCCGCGATCAGCCCGGACCCGTATGCCGGGGTCGCGGTGCGGCCGTGCGCCACCGCCGGTGCGGCCGTCCCGGCGGTGGCCGACCTGTCGCCCGGGGAGTTCGCCGCGCTGGTCCGCGAGGTGCTCACCCGGGGTGGGCTGCGGGACTGGAGCGTGCGGCTGCGCGGCCACTCCGGCCTGGTCGCCACCGGCACCGGCGCCCCGGGCAGCGCGCTGCCCGGGCGCTGGGTGATCTGTGCCTCCCGGCGTCCGGGCCAGGTGGGCGCCGCGGAGGTGCGCACCCTGGCGGAGGCCGTCGCCGAGGAGTCGGCCGGCCACGGACTCTGGCTGAGCACCGGCGGCTTCACCGAGGAGGCGCTCGACCTGATCGACACCGCCGAGTTCCGCCGGATCCATCTCGCCGACGGCGCCGGCTTCCGCGCGCTCGCCGAGACCCATCTGGGGCTTCCGCTGGCGACCGGAACGCGCTGACGCCATCCCGACCAGCGGCACGGTCGGCACGGTGGTCGCGATCGCGGCGGTGGCGCACGACTTCGCGGATGGCTTCCTGCGGCTGTGATCGGCTTGGCCGGCTGAGCCGCGGACGGGTCGCTCCGCCGGTGGGTCGTTCCGCCGGTGGGCCGCTCCGTCGGCGGGTCACCCCGTCGGCGGGTTCTCCTCGTCCGGGCCGTCCGCCGCGCGCCGGATCGGCCAGTGGCGGCGCAGCGCGTCCAGCGCGGCGGTGATCGCCGGGCGGCGGGAGGCCTGGGTGCGCCAGAGCGTGAAGACCCGGCGGGCCGGCTCCGGCAGCACCGGGCGGGCGACCACTGCGGGAGGCAGCGCACCGCGTCCGAGCCGGGGGACCAGACCGACCCCGAGACCTGCCGCGATCAGCGCGATCTGGGTCTCGAACTCGCCCACCTGGTAGAGCACATCGGGCTCCTCGCCGACCTCGCGCATGGTGCGCACCAGCCAGTCGTGGCAGATGTTGCCCGGTGGCACGCTGGTCCAGCGCTGCCCACGCAGCTCGGCCACCGGGACCACCGGGAGCGCCGCCAGCGGGTGCTCCGCGCGCAGCACCAGGTCGACCGGGTCCAGCCCCAGGTTCAGCCGGGACAGGCCCTCGGGGATCGGCAGCGGGACCGAGGCCCAGTCCTGCACCAGGCCCAGGTCCACCTCGCCGCGCGCCACCAGTTCGGTGGCCAGGTAGGGATCGGTCTCCAGGACCCGGACCTCCAGCTCCGGGCAGGTCTGCCGCAGCTCGGCCAGTACCCCCGGGAGCAGTCCACGGGCACCGGTGGCGAACGCGGCCACCCGCAACCGGCCGACCGCCTGGCCGCGTTGGTGCTCCAGGGTCACCTCGGCCTGCTCGACCAGCGCGAGCAACCGCTGCGCGGTGGCGGCCAGCTCCTGCGCCGCGTCGGTCAGCACCACGCCACGGCCCTGCCGCTCCAGCAGCACCGTGCGGGTCTCCCGCTCCAGTTTGGAGATCTGCTGGGAGATCGCCGAGGAGGTGAAGCCGAGCGAGGCCGCGGCCTTGCCGACCGAGCCGTACACCGCGACCGCGTGCAGCGCGCGCAACCGTCCCAGATCAAGCATGGGTCCGATTATGGGCCACTGGTTAGCAGGGGTGAAGGGTGGGGTTCAGCATTCTTCGCTGGTGCTGAACAGTGCCGGCAGGACATCCTCGGGGCATGTCAGCCGCACCTCGTCCGGCCGGTCTCCCCGGCGCCATGAGTCCTCGTCACATCGCCCTGGCCGTGCTGGTCGCCGCCGTCTGGGGGGTGAACTTCGTGGTGATCGACGTCGGTCTGAAGAACTTCCCGCCGCTGCTCTTCTGCGCGCTGCGGTTCGCCGTGGTGGCGGTGCCGGCGGTCTTCTTCGTCCGGCCGCCCAGGGTGGCCTGGCGCTGGGTGGTGGCGGGCGGCTTCGTGCTCGGAGTGCTGAAGTTCGGCTCGCTCTTCCTCGGCATGCACGCGGGGATGCCGGCCGGACTCTCCTCGCTGGTGCTGCAGAGCCAGGCGGTCTTCACCGCGCTCTTCGCGGCGGTGCTGCTGCGGGAGCGGCTGGGCCCGCAGCGGATCGCCGGGCTGACGCTGGCCGGTGCGGGCATCGCGCTCGTCGCCCTGGACAACGGGCTCGGCGGGCCGGCCAAGGCCTTCGCGCTGGTCATCGCGGCGGCGGTGTTCTGGGGGCTGTCCAATGTGCTGACCCGCAAGGCGGCGCCGCCGGACCTGTTGAGCTGGATGGTCTGGCTCAGCGCGGTGCCGCCACTGCCGCTGCTCGCGCTCTCGCTGCTGGTCGAGGGCCCGCACGCCGATCTGCACGCGCTGGTCTCGATCACCCCGGTAGGCCTGGGCGCGGTCGCCTACGTGGCTCTGCTCTCCACCCTGTTCGGCTTCGGGGCCTGGGGTTTCCTGCTGCGCGAGTACGACGCGGCCGCGGTCGCTCCCTACTCGCTGCTGGTCCCGGTCTTCGGGATGACGTCGGCCTGGCTGCTGCTCGGCGAGGCGATCACCCCACTCGCGGGTGGCGCGGCGCTGCTGGTGATCGCCGGGATCGGCCTCAGTGCGCTGCGGCCGCAGTACCTGGCCCGGGTGCGGCGCGGCCTGGGCCTGGCGCGCCGGCCCGCACCGGCTGGCGGAGCTCCGACGGCTGCCCGTGCGCCGCTTCCGCGGCCCTGAGTACACGGAGCATCACCGCGACGTCCGCCGGGTCGGTGCCACCGAAGTACTCCTCGGCGACCTCCTGGCGGACCAGTGCGAACCGCTCGACCGCGGCCCGGCCGGCCTCGGTCAGCACCAGGCCCACCGAGCGCCGGTCCACCGGATCGGGCACCCGCTCGACCAGGGCGCCCTGCTCCAGTGCGTCCACCACCGTGGTGGCCGAGCGCGGAGCCACGTTCAGCCGGTCGGCCAGCTCGCTCAGCCGCATCGCGCGCCCGGGCGCCCCGCCGTGCTCGGTGTGTGCGAGTACCCGCAGGGCGCGGCCCTGTCCCGGGGTCAGGCCGTAGGGCTCGAGGCGGTCCATGGTGCGGTGCCGGATCCGCTTCATCGCCCGGGTCAGTTCGTCGGCCAGCTCGGCCGCCCCGTCGGACGCGGCGGCGCCGGAGGCGGTGGGTTCGGTGGACGAGCTGGTCATGCGGGGGCTCCTCGGCGCGGCAAGTGGGCCCAGGGTAACGTCCGGCGCCGGTAGCGAGCCAGCCACACGATGAGCCAGGCTCAGTATCTCCGACCGCCATCTCCGGTGGCAGCCGTTCCTCGCGGCCGCGCGTCGTCGTGCGGCAGCCCTCTGGCCAGCGTCCAGAGCACCAGGGCGGACAGGCACCAGCCGGCCAGTACGTCCAGGAACCAGTGGTAGACGCACCAGATCAGGCCGAGCCCGACCCCCAGCCCGAGCAGGACGGTCGAGGCGTGGAGCACGCGGCGGGCCGGCCCGGACAGGGTGCGGCCGAGCAGCAGGGCCCCGACCCCGTAGCTGACGCAGGCCGTGGTGGTGTGCCCGGACGGGTACCAGCCCCAGGCGCCCGGCCCGACCGGTTGGCCGAGCGGGCCGCCGCGCGCGAAGTAGGCCTTGGCCGGCACCACCAGCAGCGGGATCAACAGGGCCGCGCACGGGGCCAGCAGCAGCGGCAGCCACCAGCGTCGCAGCCCCGCGCGGCGGGACCGCCAGGCGGCCAGCGCGCCGGCGCCGAGCAGTACCGGAATCGCCGGCACCGTGCTGCCCAGGTCGGAGAAGAGGTGGCCGAGCCAGTCCAGCAGACCGCTGTGCAGCGTCTCCCGCAGGTCCCCGACCCGGTGGCGCACCCAGCGGTCCAGGCCGAGCAGCGGCCCCGCGACCGCGACCTGCCAGGAGACCAGAGCCAGTACCAGGGCGAGCGGCAGCGGCGTCAGCAGGCTGTCGCGGATGGTCGCCAGCGGATGGGCCAGGGCAGGCAGGAGCCGCCCCGGAGCGGGGGGGAGAGCTCCGGGGCGGCCTGGGTGATCGCCGCTCCGTGCGCCCCGGGGGGTGTGGGCCGGACGGCCGGTCGATCGGTCCTGTGGCGGCGCCGTCGAGGGCGCCTGGTTGTCCTCGCTGATCGGTTGGTTCACCGTTGGTTGAGGCTCGCTGTCCATCTGTCACGACAGTACGTCAAGCGGATTCCCGGCGGGCCCGGCGTGGCCGGGTTCGCACAGCATCTTCACCGGAAGCAGTGCAACCTCCACGGCCGGTGAAGCGTCCTTCGCGGAACCGGCGGTGCGCCCGGTCCAGGAACGGACCGGGCGCACCGTGGGCGGGAGTTGACGCGTGATCAGGTGGCCGGGCGGGTGGCCCGGCGGTGGCTCGGGTGTTGCCCGGCGGCGGTTCAGGCGCCGGCGGTCGTGCCCTGCAGGGCGAAGGCGCCCTCGATGATGTCCAGGCCCTCGGTCAGCAGGTGCTCCGGGATCACCAGCGGCGGCAGGAAGCGCAGCACGTTGCCGTAGGTGCCGGCGGTCAGCACGACCAGGCCCTCGGCGTGGCAGGCCTTCGCCACGGCGGCGGTGACCTCCGGGTTGGGCTCCTTGGAGCCCGGCTTGACCAGCTCGATGGCGATCATGGCGCCGCGGCCGCGGATCTCGCCGATCACGTCGAACTTCTCCGCCATGGCGCGCAGGCGGCCCAGCATGACCTCGCCGATCCGCTGCGCCTTGGCGTTCAGGTCCAGCGTCTTCATGGTCTCGATCGCGCCCAGCGCGGCCGCGCAGGCCACCGGGTTGCCGCCGTAGGTGCCGCCCAGGCCGCCGGCGTGCGCGGCGTCCATGATCTCGGCCCGCCCGGTCACCGCGGCCAGCGGCAGACCGCCGGCGATGCCCTTGGCGGTGGTGATCAGGTCCGGGACGATGCCCTCGTCCTCGCAGGCGAACCACTGGCCGGTGCGGCAGAAGCCGGTCTGGATCTCGTCCGCGACGAAGACGATCCCGTTGGCCTTCGCGTACTCCACGATGGCCGGCAGGAAGCCCTTGGCCGGCTCGATGAAGCCGCCCTCGCCCTGGATCGGCTCGATGATGATCGCCGCGACGTTCTCGGCGCCGATCTGCTTGTTGATCATGTCGATCGCCTGCGCGGCGGCCTCGGCGGCGCAGTTCTCCGCACCCGTCAGCCAGCGGTACGGGTAGGCGACCGGCACCCGGTAGATCTCCGGCGCGAACGGGCCGAAGCCCTGCTTGTACGGCATGTTCTTCGCGGTCAGACCCATGGTCAGGTTGGTCCGGCCGTGGTAGCCGTGGTCGAACACCACGACAGCGGTGCGCTTGGTGTACGCGCGAGCGATCTTGACCGCGTTCTCCACCGCCTCGGCACCCGAGTTGAACAGCGCGGTGCGCTTGTCGTGGTCGCCCGGGGTGAGCTCGTTGAGCTGCTCGGCGACGGCGACGTAGCCCTCGTACGGGGTCACCATGAAGCAGGTGTGGGTGAACGCGGCCAGCTGCTCGCTCGCCTTGGCCACCACGGCCTCGGCGCTGTTGCCGACGTTGACCACGGCGATGCCCGAGCCGAAGTCGATCAGGCTGTTGCCGTCCACGTCCTCCAGCACCCCGCCGCCGGCCCGCGACACGTACACGGGCAGGGTGGTCCCGACGCCCGCCGCCACCGCGCCCAGCTTGCGGGCCTGCAGCTCCTGCGACTTCGGGCCGGGGATCGCGGTGACCAGACGGCGCTCCTGCGGGAGCAGCGGTGCGGCGCTCATAGGGTTTTTCTCCAGTCGGCTCGGCTTGTTCCGGTCGCGCTGACGCGTCGTTCCCGGTGCTGGCAGGCTACGGCCGCCGCCCCGGCCCCGGCATGCGCCAGTGGGGCGCACTGCGCCGTCCGACTTGTCCTGCCCGGCCACCACCACCCACCCGGCGGACGAACAGCGGCCCCGGCCGCCCCCTCCACTACATTGAGCGCGGGGTGTCGCCCACCGGGCGGCATGGGTAACACTCAGCCGGGCAGGTCGGGGCAAGGGAGCGGGGCCGCAATGGGACTGGACGGCGGACAGGGCGGGCGAACGGAGCTGGTGCCGGACCCCCCGGCGGTCGCCGGCCAGATGCCGGCCCAACTGCCGCGCACCACGGGCCCGGGCCCTGGGTTCCCGCTGGCGAACTGGGTCGCCCAGAGTCGGCCGGAGGCGGAGGCGGGGGTGTACCGGCTGGGGTACCGGCCGGTTGATACGACGACCGTGGACGCGACGGTGCCCGCCTGGCCGCTGTTTGTCCGTGCCTTGCTGAATCTGCTCGCGGCTGGTCTGACCTACAGGTACGGCACCGTGCTGGTGCTCTACGCGGTGAAGCTGACCATCTGGCCACCGAACCCGACGGACGCTCAGATCATCTTCGGTGACTATCTGACCCGCGTTGTTGTGGTGGCTTTCTCCATCGCGCTGTTCGGCCGCATGGGCCGTTGGAAGGAGGTCTACCGCCGCTACTTGACGCCCGCTGCGGTGAAGGAACTCGGTGCGCTGCTGCGAGCCCGGGCGATCACAACGGAGGACGGTACGCCGGTTCCGTCGGCCACCGAGGGAGCGGGCGTCCTCGACCCCTGGGCCGAGTTGCGCCAGGCCGGGCTCGGGCAGGCGCTCGCGGCCGTTGAGGAGGACACCCGGGCCGGGCGCGTCAGCGATGTCGACTACGTGCGCATCCACCGGGTCTGGCGGGAGGTGCTCGGCGAGCCCGGGTTGGTCGGGGCGTTCGGGGAGCAGGTGGCGGTGCGGGGGGCGGCGGCGTGTGCGCATCCGTCCGAGGCGCGGGATCTGCCGGGGCGGGTGGCGGAGCACGATCTGCTGCTGGGGCAGGTGCGGTTGGGGACGGCGCAGGAGGTGCCGAAGAACCCGGCGGCGCACCGGGGAGCCGGGTTCGCGCTGGACCGGGAGGTGCTGGCCACCTCGCTGCTGGCGGTGGGGCCGGCGGGGACGGGCAAGTCGGCGCGGCTGGCCCGGCCGGTGGCGGAGGCGCTCTGCCTGCAGGCGCTGGCGCGGTCGGCCTGCGTGGTGGTGGTGGGGGCGGCCGAGGCCGAGTTGGGGGCGGACGCGGGGTACGACGTGGTGATCGCGCCGGGTGATCCGGCCTCGGCGTACGGGCTGGACCTGTACGGGGCGGCGGCCGACCAGGACGCGGCGGCGGCCCGGCTGGCGGACGCGCTGCTGCCGGACGAGCTGTCCTCGAGGGCGCAGAGCGCGCGGATGGCGCTGCAGCAGGTGGTGGGGCCGTTCCACGCGGGCTACGGGCGCTACCCGGGGGTGCGGGAGCTGCGCGCGCTGCTCGGCGGGGACGAGGGGAGCTGGGAGCGGCTGGTCGAGCGGCTGGGTGCCGAGGGGCTGCTGGACCTGCACGAGGCGGACGTGCAGCAGCGGCGCACCCGGCAAGGGCAGGCCGACGATCCGGGGGCGCTGCTGGCCGACCGGCTGGCGCTGCTGGACCGGCCGGCCTTCGCCGGCTGCTTCGAGCCGACGGGGCCCGGCGCCAAGCCGGCCTTCGCGATGCGGGCGCTGGAGCATCCGCTGCGGGTGCGGGTGAAGCTGCCCGAGCGCGGGCACCCGGAGGCGGCCCGGATCCTGTCCCGGCTGGTGGTGGGCCAGTTCCTGCAGGCCGCGGCGGCCCGGGAGGACCGTTCGCTGTTCGCGGGCCTGGTGGTGGACGACGCCTCGGCGGCGCTGGACGCCGGGACCGTGCAGGGGCTGCGCCGGCTGCCGGGGGCGAACGCGGGCGCGGTGCTGCTGCTGCGCAGCCTGGTGGACCTGCCGGAGGCGCTGCGGGTGCCGCTGTTCGGCGCGGTGGGCTGCCGGATGGCCTTCCCGGGGATCGCGCCCTGGGACGGCAAGCTGTTCTCCGAGGCCTGGGGCACGGTGCTGGTGCGCGAGCGGGCGGTGACGCTGGCCCCGGACACCTCGGGCGGCATGCTGCGCAAGACCGGGCGGCTGGCCCGCAAGGCGCTGTCGGGGACCACGGCGCAGACCGAGAGCGTGACCACCCGGGAGGTGGAGCGGCAGCGCTGGTCGCCTTCCGAGCTGGCGCACGCGCTGCCGGCCGGGCACGCGGTGGTCTCGCTGACGGCGGTGGGCGGGGAGCAGGTGCCGCCCCTGCTGGTCGACCTGCGCAGTTGACCTGCCCAGCTGACCGGTCCAGCTGACCGGCTCAGCTGACCGGTCCGGCCGATCGGCGGGGAGCAGACGGCGATCTGACGGACCGTTGGTGTTCGACCGGCTTTCGGTTAGTTACGCGGCGGTGGATTCGGTGTCGCGGCTTGTCCGCAGCGTCCATAATGAGAGGCGAACCCTCACCCCCGCCGCCCGGCCGCAACGAGGCCGTCGGGTCGTCCCACCGAAGGTGCCATGCCCCCCACTCTCGCCTCCGTCGTGCGCAACGCCTCGCTCCACCTCACGGTCCTCGCCGGAGCCGACCACCTGGAGCGCCCGGTCCGCTGGGTGCACACCAGTGAGCTGGACGACCCCACGCCCTTCCTCGAAGGCGGCGAGCTGCTGCTCACCACCGGGATCAAGCTGGGCGCCGGTACCAAGGGCCTGCAGTCCTACGTCCACCGGCTGGCCGACGCCGGCGTGGTGGGCCTGGGGCTGGGGGTCGGCCTGTCGCACACCGAGGTGCCGCAGGCACTGGTGGAAGCCGCCGCCCAGCGCGGCCTGCCGCTGCTGCGGGTGCCCGAGCCGACCCCGTTCATCGCGATCAGCAAGGTCGTCTCGGCCGCGCTGGCGGCCGAGCAGTACGAGGCGGTGACCACCAGCTTCGAGGCGCAGGAGGAGCTGACCCGGGCCGCGCTGGGCCAGAACGGGACGGCGGCCGTGGTGCGCCGACTGGCGGCCCGGCTGGGCGGCTGGGCGGCGCTCTACGACAGCTCGGGCGCGCTCTCGGTGGTGGCCCCGGACTGGGCGGCCCGCCGGGCGGCCCGGCTGGCCGCCGAGGTGGACCGGCTGCGCCGACGTCCGGCCCCGGCCAGCGCCGCGCTCCAGGGCCGGGCGCCCGGGTTCGACACGGCCGACGAGGACTTCGTGGTGGTCCAGTCGCTGGGCGCCGACCGCCGGCCCCGCGGCTTCCTCGCGGTGGGTACCGAGGACCGGATCAGCCCGACCGAGCGCTACGTGCTGAACGCGGCGGTCGCCCTGCTCACCCTCACCCTGGAGCGCTCGCGCGAGCTGCGGCACGCCGAGGAGCGGATGGGTGCCGCGCTGCTGCGCCTGGTGCTGGCCGGGCAGGTGGCGACGGCCCGCCAGGTCGCCACCGGGCTCTTCGGCGGCCTGCCCGAGGGGACCATACGCGTCCTGGTGGCGGGTGCCGCCCCGGGCGGGGAGAAGGCGGAGGGCGAGGCCCCGGTGCACGACCTGACCGAGCTGGCCGAGCGCGCCGAACAGGCCGGCGGTCGGGCCGGCGAGAAGCTGCTGGTCGCCCGCGAGTCGGCCGGCAAGGACGGCAAGGACAGTAAGGACGGCAAGGACGGAGCCGCGCACCCCGAGCGGCTGGTGCTGCTGGCCGTGGACGGCGGCGCGGTGCACCGGGCCTGCCTGGGCGCGGTCGAGGAGCACGAGGGGTTGGCGCTCGGCATCTCGGCGCCGGCCGCGGTCGAGGAGGCCGGTGGCGCCTACGCCCAGGCCGAGCGGGCGCTGGCGGTGGCCCTGCGCGGCGGCCGCCGCTCGGTGGGCCACGAGGAGGTCGGCGCCGGCTCGCTGCTGCCGCTGCTCGGCGAGGACGCGGTGGCGGCCTTCGCCGAGGGGCTGCTGCGCCCGCTGCGCGACCACGACCGCACCGCCCGCGGCGACCTGGTGGCCTCGCTGCGCGCCTGGCTCTCCCGGCATGGCCAGTGGGACGCGGCCGCCGCCGACCTCGGCGTGCACCGGCACACCCTGCGCTATCGGATGCGCCGGGTCGAGGAGCTGCTCGGCCGTTCGCTGGACGACACCGACGTGCGGATGGAGCTCTGGCTGGCCCTGCGCTCGGGCGAGGAGTCGGCCCCGCTGTAGTGGGCCCCGCGGTAGCCGACCCGCCCGTGGCCGGCCACCCGGTAATCGGCCACTTTGTCAGGCGGGACGCGGGCCACCGCGCCACCTTGGCCAACCCCTTTCGTACGGCCGTGCCCCTACCGTTGGTGGGGAACACCACTGCGACGAGAGGGCCGGTACCACCGTGACCACGACCCACGCATTCTGGCTGGCCGGCCGTCAGGAGACCGGCGAGTCCAGCTTCGAGGTCCGCCACCCCTTTGACGACAGCCTGGTCGGCACGGTCAGCGTGCCCACCGACGCCCAGGTGGACGAGGCCGTCGACGCCGCCGTCGCCGCCCTGCCGGTCTTCGCGGCCACCCCCGCGCACGTGCGTGCCGCGGCGCTGGACCACGTGGCCCGCCGGCTGACCGAGCGCGCCGAGGAGATCGCCCGGCTGATCACCGCCGAGAACGGCAAGCCGATCAAGTGGGCCCGCGGCGAGGTCGGCCGCGCCGCCTCGGTCTTCCGCTGGGCGGCCGAGGAGGCCCGCCGGACCAACGGCGAGACGATGCGCCTGGACACCGACCCGGGCGGCGTGGGCCGCTTCGCGGTGGTGCGGCGCTTCCCCCGGGGCGTGGTGCTGGGCATCGCCCCGTTCAACTTCCCGCTCAACCTGGTGGCGCACAAGGTCGCCCCGGCGATCGCGGTCGGTGCCCCGATCATCCTCAAGCCGGCCCCGGCCACCCCGCTCTCCGCCCTGCTGCTGGGCGAGCTGCTGGCCGAGACCGAGCTGCCGGCCGGCGCCTGGAGCGTGCTGCCGGTGGCGAACGCCAAGATGCCCGCGCTGGTCCAGGACGGGCGGCTGCCGGTGATCTCCTTCACCGGTTCGGACAAGGTCGGCTACCAGATCATGGACTCGGTGCCGCGCAAGCACGTCACCCTGGAGCTCGGCGGCAACGCCGCCGCCGTGGTGCTGGCCGACTGGTCCTCGGAGGCCGACCTGGAGTGGGCCGCCACCCGGATCGCGACGTTCGCCAACTACCAGGGCGGCCAGTCCTGCATCTCGGTGCAGCGGGTGATCGCGGACGCCGCGGTGTACGACGCGCTGGCCGAGAAGGTGCTGGCCAAGGTCCAGGCCCAGGTCACCGGCGATCCGGCCGAGGACGCCACCGACGTCGGCCCGCTGGTGGACGAGAACGCCGCCAAGCGGGTCGAGGAGTGGGTGGCGGACGCCGTCGCCAAGGGCGCCAAGGTGCTCACCGGCGGCACCCGGCAGGGCGCCAGCTACGCCCCGACCGTGCTGGCCGAGCTGCCCGCCGACGCGATCCTGGCCACCGCCGAGGCCTTCGGTCCGGTGCTCTCGCTGCACCGGGTCGACTCCGCCGAGGAGGCCTTCGCCGCCGTCAACGACTCCGCGTTCGGCCTGCAGGCCGGCGTCTTCACGCACGATGTGCAGCTCGCCTTCCGGGCGCACCGCGAGCTGCAGGTCGGCGGTGTGATCATCGGCGACGCGCCGTCGTACCGTGCCGACCAGATGCCCTACGGCGGGGTCAAGGACTCCGGCGTGGGCCGTGAGGGCGTCAAGTACGCGATGGACGACTTCACCTACGAGAAGGTCATGGTGCTCACCGGCCTGGACCTCTGAGCCCGCCGCGGTCCGGCCCGGCGGCCCCCGACTCCCCTGCGGAGCCGGGGGCCGCCGCCTTTACCGGCGAGAAGTCCGGATAGCGGTGGGCCCGGTCCCCGCGGCACGCCACAATGGAGCCCATGAACTCGCTCGCCCACCCGCAGCTGCGCTTCACTCCGGTCGTCGACGACCCGTCAGGTCCTCGGGAACTGGTCATCCTCGGCTCGACCGGCTCGATCGGCACCCAGGCCATCGACATCGTGCTCCGCAACCCGGACCGGTTCCGGGTCGTCGCGCTCTCGGCGGGCGGTGGGCAGGTCGAGCTGCTGGCCGAGCAGGCCTTCCGGCTCGGCGTGCACACCGTGGCGGTGGCCCGTGCCGAGGCCGAGGCGCCGCTGCGTGCCGCGCTCGCCGCCCAGGCCGTCGGCCGTCCGCTGCCCACCGTGCTGGCCGGCCCGGACGCCGCCACCGAGCTGGCCCAGCTGCCGTGCCACTCGGTGCTCAACGGCATCACCGGCTCGATCGGCCTGGCCCCGACTCTGGCCGCGCTGCGTGCCGGGCGGGTGCTGGTGCTGGCGAACAAGGAGTCGCTGATCGTCGGCGGCCCGCTGGTGAAGGCGGTGGCCGCGCCGGGGCAGATCGTGCCGGTGGACTCCGAGCACGCCGCGCTCTTCCAGGCGCTGAGCGCCGGCACCGCGCGCGAGGTGCGCCGCCTGGTGGTCACCGCGAGCGGCGGTCCGTTCCGCGGCCGCCGCCGGGACGAGCTGGCCGGCGTCACCCCGAAGGACGCGCTGGCCCACCCGACCTGGGCGATGGGCCCGGTGGTGACGATCAACTCGGCCACCCTGGTCAACAAGGGCCTGGAGGTGATCGAGGCCCACCTGCTCTACGACATCCCGTTCGAGCGGATCGAGGTCGTGGTCCATCCGCAGTCGGTGGTCCACTCGATGGTGGAGTTCACGGACGGTTCGACCCTCGCCCAGGCCAGCCCGCCGGACATGCGGATGCCGATCTCGCTCGGTCTGGGCTGGCCCGACCGGGTGCCGGACGCGGCCCCCGGCTGCGACTGGACCAAGGCCGCCGCTTGGGAGTTCTTCCCGCTGGACGACGAGGCCTTCCCGGCCGTCGCGCTCGCCCGCGAGGTGGGTACGCTCGGCGGCACGGCACCGGCCGTCTTCAACGCGGCCAACGAGGAGTGCGTGGACGCCTTCCTGAACGGGAGCCTGGCCTTCACCGGCATCGTCGACACGGTCGCCAAGGTGGTCGCCGAGCACGGCACCCCGGTACCGGGAACTTCTCTGACCATCGAGGACGTACTGGATGCGGAGGGCTGGGCCCGGGCCCGGGCCCGCGAGCTGGCGGCGGGCTGAGGCCTCGGCGTCACGCGATGCGGCGACCGGGTGTAGGTATGGGGGTACCCCCGGCCGGAGGCCGGGGCCGATGGGGAGCGATATGACGGAGGACCAGCGGTGACTGCAGTGATGACGGTGCTGGGCATCGTGGTCTTTTTCGTCGGGCTGCTGATCTCGATCGCCTGGCACGAACTGGGCCACCTCTCGACCGCCAAGCTCTTCAAGATCCGGGTGCCGCAGTACATGGTCGGCTTCGGCCCGACCATCTGGTCCCGGAAGAAGGGCGAGACCGAGTACGGGTTCAAGGCGATCCCGTTCGGCGGCTACATCCGGATGATCGGGATGTTCCCGCCGGGCGAGGACGGGCGGATCACCAAGCGCAGCAGCTCGCCCTGGCGCTCGATGATCGAGGACGCCCGCGAGGCCTCCTACGAGGAGCTGCAGGCCGGCGACGAGGACCGGCTCTTCTACACCCGCAAGCCCTGGCAGCGGATCATCGTGATGTTCGCCGGGCCGTTCATGAACCTGATCCTGGCCTTCGCGCTCTTCCTGGTCACCATGATGGGCTTCGGGGTGCCCAAGTCGCTGCCGATCGTCAGCTCGGTCTCCCAGTGCGTGGTCCCGGCGACCCAGACGAACGACACCTGCGCCCCGGGCGCGACGCCCTCCCCGGCCGCGGCGGCCGGACTGAAGGCGGGCGACCACATCGTCTCCTTCGACGGCAACGCGATCCGCAACTACCAGCAGCTCTCCAACAACATCCGCGACTCCTACGGCAAGACCGTGCCGATCACGGTCGACCGCAAGGGGCAGCAGCTCACCCTCACCGCGCAGATCACCAAGAACCAGCTGGCCAAGCTGGACAAGTACGGCGACCCGATCCCCGGCGCCGCGCCGGTGACGGCCGGGTTCCTCGGGATCAGCCCGACCACCGGGGTGGTCCAGCTGGGCTTCGGGGAGAGCCTGAGCCAGATGTCCAACATGGCCGACACCGGTGTCCACTCGCTGGTCGCGCTGCCCGGCAAGATCCCGGGCCTGTGGGACTCGGTGGTCAAGGGCGCCCCCCGCCAGGCCGACTCCCCGGTCGGCATGGTCGGCGCGGCCCGGGTCGGCGGCGAGGTCTTCGCGCTGCACATGCCCGCCTCGCAGCGGATCGCCACCATGATCAACCTGCTGGCGGGGATCAACCTCTCGCTCTTCCTCTTCAACATGCTGCCGCTGCTGCCGCTGGACGGCGGACACGTGGCCGGGGCGGTCTGGGAGTCGATCCGGCGGCAGGCCGCCAAGCTCTTCAAGCGTCCCGACCCGGGCCCGTTCGACGTGGCCAAGCTGATGCCGCTGGCCTACGTGGTGGCCAGCATCTTCATCGGCTTCACCCTGCTGGTGCTGGTCGCCGACGTGATCAACCCGGTCAAGATCAGCTAGCCGCTGCTCAGGGGGCGTGCGTGCGCGCCCCCCGGGGTGCCGTACCGTTGGACGCCGGGTGCGCGATCACCGCGCGCCCGGCGTCCGTCACCTCTACTCCGGGGAACCCTGCGCACATGACCGCGATCTCGCTCGGTATTCCGTCCCTGCCGCTGAAGCCGCTGGCCAAGCGGCGCCACTCGCGTCAGATCATGGTCGGCAACGTTCCGGTGGGTGGTGACGCGCCGGTGTCGGTGCAGTCGATGACCACCACGCTGACCTCGGATGTGAACGCGACGCTGCAGCAGATCGCGCAGCTGACCGCTTCGGGGTGTCAGATCGTGCGGGTGGCGGTGCCTTCGCAGGATGACGCGGACGCGTTGCCGATCATCGCGAGGAAGTCGCAGATCCCGGTGATCGCGGACATCCACTTCCAGCCGAAGTACGTGTTCGCGGCGATCGACGCCGGCTGTGCGGCGGTGCGGGTCAACCCGGGCAACATCAAGGCGTTCGACGACAAGGTCGGTGAGATCGCGAAGGCGGCCTCGCAGGCGGGTGTGCCGATCCGGATCGGGGTGAACGCCGGGTCGCTGGACAAGCGGCTGCTGGAGAAGTACGGCAAGGCCACTCCTGAGGCGCTGGTCGAGTCGGCGCTGTGGGAGTGCTCGCTGTTCGAGGAGCACGGTTTCCGGGACATCAAGATCTCGGTCAAGCACAACGACCCGGTCGTGATGATCAACGCCTACCGGCAGCTGGCGGCGGCCTGCGACTATCCGCTGCACCTGGGGGTGACGGAGGCGGGGCCGGCGTTCCAGGGGACGATCAAGTCGGCGGTGGCGTTCGGTGCGCTGCTGGCGGAGGGGATCGGGGACACGATCCGGGTGTCGCTGTCGGCGCCGCCGGTGGAGGAGATCAAGGTCGGGATCCAGATCCTGGAGTCGTTGAACCTGCGTCAGCGCGGGTTGGAGATCGTCTCGTGTCCGTCCTGCGGTCGGGCCCAGGTGGATGTGTACAAGCTGGCGGAGGAGGTCACCGCGGGCCTGGAGGGCATGGAGGTGCCGCTGCGGGTCGCGGTGATGGGTTGTGTGGTGAACGGTCCGGGTGAGGCGCGTGAGGCGGACCTGGGGGTGGCCTCGGGCAACGGCAAGGGGCAGATCTTCGTCAAGGGCGAGGTGATCAAGACCGTCCCCGAGTCGAAGATCGTCGAGACCCTGATCGAAGAGGCCCTCAAGCTGGCCGAGCAGATGCAGTCCGAGGGCGTCGAGTCCGGCACCCCGACCGTGATCGCCGCCGACTGACGGTGGATGAGGCGCTGTGCTCGATCGAGGTGTGATGCTCCCCGGTGCCAAGCAGGCTGCCCGCGTCCATGGGGGTCCCGCCGGCCGGAGGCCGGGGGAGGCGACCCGGGTGCTGGACGGCCCGGATCTCGCCGACACCTTGGCGGTGCTGCACCGGGACCCGGTCGCCAACGCCTTCGTCGCCACCCGGGTCGAGGCGGTCGGCCTCGACCCGTGGCGGCTCGGCGGTGAGATGTGGGGCTGGTTCGACCAGGACGGCCGGCTGGAGTCGCTCTGCTACGCCGGCGCCAACCTGGTGCCGATCAACGCCGGTCCGCAGGCCGTGGTCGCCTTCGCCGAGCGGGCCCGGCGCCAGGGGCGGCGCTGCTCCTCGATCGTCGGCCCCGCCGACTCCACCGCCGCGCTCTGGGCGCTGCTGCAGCGCAGTTGGGGGCCGGCCCGCGAGGTCCGCGGCCACCAGCCGCTGATGGCCGCCACCGAGCCCGCCACCGAGGTGGCCCCCGACCCGCTGGTCCGCCGGGTCCGCCGGGACGAGATCGACCTGCTGATGCCGGCCTGCGTGGCGATGTTCACCGAGGAGGTCGGCATCTCCCCGCTGGCCGGCGACGGCGGACTGCTCTACCAGGCCCGGGTGGCCGAACTGGTGGGTGGCGGCCGGTCGTTCGCCCGGATCTCGGAGCAGGGCGAGGTCGTCTTCAAGGCCGAGATCGGTGCGGTCACCCAGGGCGCCTGCCAGATCCAGGGCGTCTGGGTGGCCCCCGCCCACCGCGGCCGCCGGATCTCCGAGAGCGGGATGGCGGCTGTCCTGGAGATCGCGCTGCGCGAGGTCGCCCCGGTGGTCAGCCTCTACGTGAACGACTACAACCTGCCCGCCCGCGCCGCCTACCACCGGGTCGGCTTCCGCGAGGTGGGCGCCTTCATGTCGGTGCTCTTCTAGGCTTTTCCAGGTCGCTGATTTTCCGGGCGGTGCAGGAGTAACGTCCCGGGCATGGAGCAGCAGTTGACCGAGGTGACCGTCCAGCCGATCGACCTGGCGGCCTGGGCGCCGTACGCGCTGGAGGTGCAGTCGGCGGCCTTCGGGCTCTCGCCCGAGGAGGTCGCGGTACGGCTGCACATCGTGGGGCGGCACGCGCTGCAGCCGGGGGTGATCGCGCTGGGCGCGCTCTGCGCGGGTCGGCTGGTCGGCTTCGGCTACGGCATGCCGAACCAGCGCGAGCACTGGTGGAGCACGGTGATCGAGCCGCATCTGGAGGCGCGCGGGCACGGCGACTGGCTGGACGGCGTGTTCGCCGTCACCGAGTTGCACGTGCTGCCGCAGTTCCAGGGCCGGGGCCTGGGCAGCACCCTGATCCGCACCCTGTGCGAGCGGTCCGGGCTGCCCCGCAGCATCCTCTCCGCGATCGACGCCGAGACCCCGGCCCGCCGCCTCTACCGCTCGCTCGGCTACCGCGACCTGGCCCGCCCGGTGCGCTTCCCGAACACCGACCGCCCCTACGCGGTGATGGGCGCCCGGCTGCCGCTGCTCGACCGTACCGGTGGCGGCTCCTACAGCCGGCCGGCGAACTCCAGGTAGCGCTCGGCGCCGGCCCGGTCGCCGCCGGCCAGGGCCGCCAGTCCGGCCGCCACGCTGCGGAACAGCGTCCAGCCGCGCAGCCGGTCCAGGTCCACCTCCAGGGCCTCGGACAGCTGGTGCAGGCGGCGGCGCACCGCGCCCTCGGGGCCGGCCGCGGCGGCCAGTGTCTCCTTGCGGTCCTGGACCAGCCAGGCCAGGTCGAAGGCGCGCTCGCCGACCAGCGGCTGCGGGTCGATGGCCAGCCACGGTGCGCGGTCGGCGGCCATCACATTGCCGTGGTGGAAGTCGCCGTGCAGCAGGAAGGCCTCCTCGCCGGAGGCCAGCAAGTCCTCGGCGGTGCGCAGCGCGGCGTCCACCAGCGGTCGGGCGTCCAGCCGTTCGGCCGCCGCCGGGTGCTCCCGCAGCCAGTCGGCGCGGACCGCGACGTGCTCGGCCACCGAGCTGAACGCGTGGCCGTCGGCGGGCCTGGTCCACAGCCGCCGCAGCAGGCCGCAGGCCTCCAGCATCGCCTTGGCCTCGACCAGCGAGCGCAGCGGGATGTCCCCGTGCAGGCGCTCCAGCAGCAGGAAGCCCTCGGCGGGGTCGGCGTCCAGCAGCAGCACGGCGCCGCGCCCGGCCCAGTGGCTCAGCGCGGCGTGCTCCTGGGCGGTCTCCGGGGTGACCAGGCCCGCCTTCAGCACGGCGGGGGTGTTGTCCGCCCGCCGCACGTAGCCGATCACGCTGAGTCGGCCGCCCGGCTCGGCGATCCGGTCCAGGGTGAGGTCCCACCGGGTCAGCTGGTGGGCCACCCGGTCCGGCAGCTCGTCCAGCCAGCGGGCGCCGGCCTCGCCCTGGCGGGCCAGCACGTTCTCGCGCAGTCGATCCGGGACGGTGAACTGCCCTGCTGCTGCCGACATGCCGGTCCTCCGTCCGGTGCGCCCCCTGCTGCTTCCCGTCCATTGTCGGCCATCGAGCGCCGGCTGGACGGCAGGCCGCACTGGTCAGGGGCTGGCCGGGGCGCTCGCGGCGGCCGGTGCGGGCATCCCGGGCAGCGCGCCCGGGGCACCGCCCCAGTGGTAGGCCTGCAGCGTGCAGGCCCGCAGCGCGGTGGCGCCGGCCAGCCGCAGCGAGCCGGCGGCGGCTGCCACCAGATCGGCGTAGAGGGCGGTCAGCCGGGTCTCGACGGTGGCGGCCAGCTTGGCGGCCGTGGCGGCGTCCGGCACGGCGAACGGCAGCTGGTAGCCGGGGGCGGCGGCGAGGGGGGTGGCGCCCGCGCCGGCCAGCAGCCGCTGCCAGGTGTCCCGGCGGGCCTGGTGGGCCGCGTAGCAGGCGCGCGCGTCGTCGCGCTTGGGACCGACGGGTATCAGCGCGCCGATCACCCCGAAGGCGTAGACCGCGGCGTGCTCACCGGCCAGCGCCGCCTGCAGCGCGCTGACGGCCTCGGCCGGCAGGCCGCCTGACAGGGTGCCACTCGCGGCGGGGGAGGGGGTGGCTGACGGTGCGTCGGCCTGAGTCGCCGCCAGCGGGGCCTGGTTGCCGAGTTCGAGGGTGTGCAGCGCGCCCGCCGCCGAGACCGAGGCCAGCAGCTTGGCCAACTCGGGGGAGGCGGCGGCCAGGTCGGCGAGCCGGGCCTGCGCGGTGCTCCACTCGGCCGCCGCCAGGGTCGCCGGGCTCGCCGCCGCGCCGGCGGCGGAGTTCGCCGAGGGGCTTGCCGAGGCAGTGGCGCCGGCCGAGGCGGCGGCGCTGGTGCGCGGTGAGGCGGCACCGGCCGGCAGCCCGGTCGCCAGGGCCGCGCGCTGCGTCCGCAGGTCGGCCCGGAGCGCGTCGAGCTGGGCGTTCGGCGCGCCCCCGCCCTGGGCCGTCGCGTACTGGGCGATCAGCGCGTCGGTGGCGGCCACCGCCCGGGTGCGCAGCGGCAGGTCGGGGTCGGCCTTCCTGGCCGCGCCACCGCCCGAACCGCTCCCGGCGTCGGACTTCGCCCCGGAGGAGGTGCAGGCGGCCAGGAGTCCGGCGGCGGCCATCGCTCCGGCGGCCAGGAAGGTCCGCCGGCTGGGGGACTGCATCGACGCGCTCCATGAGGTCGTGCGGAAGCGGCCGAACGGCCCCCCGCTGCTATGGCTGACTGCGGGCCGCACCCCAGTGTTCACGGCATTCACAGAGTGAAAGAGTTGTGCCCGCCCGCTTGGACCGTACCGTCCGTGACCGACGCTGCCACGGGCGGGGCCGGTTCCGCGAAGCGCCCGGTTCGGCAGCCGCCGCCGGGTGGGCGGCGGAGGCGGAATCGGCGGTTCGGGGGTCGACCCGATAGGCTTTGGGTCGAGTTACGACCTTCTGACAACAGCAGACGCGGCCGAGGAGTCACCCGGATGAGCACCACCCCCACCGATCGGTTGCGTGCCCTGTTGGAGCCGCTGGCCGAGCGCGCGGGCCTGGATCTTGAGGATCTCAAGGTGAGCCAGGCCGGCAGCCGCCGCCAGGTGCAGATCGATGTGGACGCGGACGGCGGCGTGGACCTCGACGCGATCGCCGAGTTCAGCCGCGAGGTCGGCCAGGCCCTGGACGCGAGCGACCTGATGGGTGACGTCGCGTATGTCCTGGAGGTCGGCTCCCCGGGCGTGGACCGCCCGCTGACCGAGCCCCGGCACTGGCGCCGCAACGCCGGCCGGCTGGTGAAGGTGCAGCTCACCGAGGGTGGCGAGCTGGTCGCCCGGATCCTGTCCAGCGACGAGGACGGCGCGCTGGTCGAGGTGCAGCCGGTCAAGGGACGCGGCCGGGCCAAGGAGCGCGCCCTGACCTTCGCCGAGGTCGCGAAGGCGCGGATCCAGGTGGAGTTCAACCGCAAGGAGGACGAGCAGCTGCTCGCCGATGACGCGGGGTCCGACGACACGGACGACGCCACCGATGGTGACGACAACGACGAAGCCGCAGACGAGCAGTGAGCAAGAAGAGAAGAGCAGAGGAGGCGTAGCCGTGGACATCGACATGAGTGCCCTGCGTGGGCTGGTGACCGAGAAGAACATCCCGTTCGACCTGCTGGTCGAGTCGATCGAGTCGGCGCTCCTCATCGCGTACCACCGGACCGAGGGCTCGCGCCGTCGGGCCCGCGTCGAGCTGAACCGCAAGACCGGCCATGTGACCGTGTGGGCGCTTGAGGACGCGAGCGAGCTCGAGGAGGGCGTGGAGCCCAAGGAGTTCGACGACACCCCGAGCGGTTTCGGCCGGATCGCCGCCAGCACCGCCAAGCAGGTCATCCTGCAGCGGCTGCGCGACGCCGCCGACGACCAGACCTTCGGCGAGTACGCGGGCAAGGAGGGCGACATCGTCACCGGTGTCGTCCAGCAGGGCAACGACCCGAAGAACGTGCTGGTGGACATCGGCAAGCTGGAGGCCATCCTGCCCCCGCAGGAGCAGGTCCCCGGTGAGGAGTACAAGCACGGCACCCGGCTGCGCAGCTACGTGGTCGCGGTCCGCCGCGGCGTGCGCGGCGCCTCGGTGACGCTCTCGCGCACCCACCCCAACCTGGTGCGCAAGCTCTTCGCGCTGGAGGTCCCGGAGATCGCCGACGGTTCGGTGGAGATCGCCGCGATCGCCCGCGAGGCCGGCCACCGCACCAAGATCGCCGTCTACTCGCGCCGGGCCGGCCTGAACGCCAAGGGCGCCTGCATCGGCCCGATGGGCGGCCGGGTGCGCAACGTGATGGCGGAGCTGCACGGCGAGAAGATCGACATCGTCGACTGGTCGGAGGACCCGGCCGAGATGGTGGCCAGCGCGCTGTCCCCCGCTCGGGTGACGAAGGTCGAGATCGTGGACTACGCCCAGCGCTCCGCCCGGGTGATCGTGCCCGACTACCAGCTGTCGCTGGCGATCGGCAAGGAGGGGCAGAACGCCCGTCTGGCCGCCCGCCTGACCGGGTGGCGGATCGACATCCGCCCGGACACCGAGGCCCCGGAGGGCGGCCCCGACAGGGAATCCCGCGTCGAGTAGTGGTGTTGTCGTCCAGGAGCAGCGGCCCCGGCCTGATCACCGGGGCCGCGGTCAGTCCCTGCGGAGGGGTAGACTTGATGGTGTCCGGCCGGACGCATGTCCGCGCATGCCCTGAACGCACTTGCGTGGGCTGTCGCAAGCGAGCGGCCAAACACGAGCTGTTGCGGGTCACGGCGGTCGAGGGCGTCTGCGTCCCCGATCCTCGCGGCTCGCTGCCTGGCCGGGGCGCGTACCTGCACCCCGAGTCGGCCTGCCTCGACCTGGCGGTCCGTCGCCGGGCGTTTCCGAGGGCCTTCCGGCTCCAGGGCACGCTCGACACGGAGTCACTGCGCCAGCGGGTCGAGGCTTGGGCACAGAGCGCCCCGGCGTCCTGACCCCAGCGGTCTGAGCTGGGTCTCGGGTTCGCCCGCAGGGCACGACCCCCGCCGGTGCGGGGGAGAACCACCGCACAGAGCACGGCGCGCGCACTCCGGTGCGGCACGCCACCAGTCAGGTACCTCGCGAGATGGAAGTAGGTCGAGATTGCGATGAGCACTCGATGAGTACGCGATGAGTACGCCCATGAAGTAGCGACGGTCCGGCGGAGACGACCCCGGACTTATAGACAGGAGCGAAGTGGCTAAGGTCCGGGTATATGAACTCGCCAAGGAGCTTGGCTTGGAGAGCAAGGCCGTGATGGCCAAGCTCACCGAGCTCGGTGAGTTCGTCCGTTCGGCGTCCTCGACGATCGAGGCGCCGGTCGTGCGCAAGTTGACTGATGCTCTGGGAGCGACCCCGCCCGCTGGCGGCGGTGCTGCCAAGCCTGGCCCGCGGAAGCCCGCGGCGCCCACCCCCACCGGCGCTGCCGGTGCTGCCGCACCCAAGCCGGGTGCCCCCACGCCGGGTCCGCGTCCCACCGCGACCCCCGGCCCCCGTCCGACCCCGGCCGCCGCGCCGGCTCCCGCCGCCGCGGCTCCGGCTGCTCCGGCGGCCCCCGCCGCGCCGCGTCCGGCCGGTGCCCCGACCCCGGGCCCGCGCCCGGCGGCGCGTCCCGCGGCTCCGGCCGCTCCGGCCGCCGAGTTCTCCTCCCCGGCCCCGGCCAGTGAGGCTCCGGCTCGTCCGGCCACCCCGGCCCCGGCCCAGGCCCCGGCTTCCGCGCCGCGTCCGGCAGCCGCTCCGGCCGCCGGCAGCGGTGCCCGTCCGGGCCCGCGTCCGGCCGGTCCGCGTCCGGGCAACAACCCCTTCACCTCGGGCAGCGCCACCGGTATGGCCCGCCCCGGCGACCGCCGTTCCGGTGGTCCCGGTGACCGTCCGCAGCGTCCCGCCGGTGGCCCCGGCGAGCGTCCGCGTCCCGGTGGCGACCGTCCGCAGCGTCCCGCCGGTGCGCCGGGTGACCGTCCGCAGCGTCCCGGTGGCCCCGGCGACCGTCCGCAGCGTCCGGGTGCCCCTGGCGACCGTCCGCAGCGTCCCGGTGGTCCCGGCGACCGTCCGCGTCCCGCCGGTGCCCCGGGTGCCGGTGCGCCGCGTCCCGACGGGATGCCCCGTCCGGCCGGCCCGCGTCCCGGTGGGCCGAGCCCGTCCGGCATGCCCCGTCCGAACCCCGGCATGATGCCGCAGCGTCCCGGCCCGGGTACCGGTCCGCGTCCCGGCCCCGGTGGCCGTGGTCCGGGTGGCCCCGGTGGCCGTCCGGGTGGTCCGGGTGCCGGTGGTGGCGCTCGTCCCGGCTTCCAGGGCCGTCCGGCCGGTCCGGGCTCGCGTCCGGCCGGTGGCGGCGGCTTCGGCGGCCCCCGTCCGGGTGGCGGTGCCGGTGGCGGCGGTGGCTTCGGTGGCGGCGGCGCCCGTCCCGGTGGCTTCGGCGGCCGTCCTGGCGGCCCGGGTGCCCGTGGTGGCACGCAGGGTGCCTTCGGTCGTGGCCCGGGCGGTCGCCCGGCCCGTGGCCGCAAGTCGAAGCGTCAGCGTCGCCAGGAGTACGAGGCCATGCAGGCCCCGTCCGTCGGCGGTGTGATGCTGCCTCGCGGCAACGGGCAGACCGTCCGCCTGTCGCGTGGTGCCTCGCTGATGGACTTCGCGGAGAAGATCAACGCCAACCCGGCCGCGCTCGTCTCGGTGATGTTCAACCTCGGTGAGATGGTCACCGCGACCCAGTCGGTCGCCGACGCGACCCTCGAGCTGCTGGCCGGCGAGATGGGCTTCGTGCTCGAGATCGTCAGCCGTGACGACGAGGACCGCGAGCTGCTGGAGTCGTTCGACATCGACTTCGGTGCCGACGAGGGCGACGAGGACGAGCTCATGCCTCGCCCGCCGGTCGTCACCGTCATGGGTCACGTCGACCACGGTAAGACCCGCCTGCTCGACGCGATCCGCAAGAGCAACGTGGTCGCGGGCGAGGCCGGTGGCATCACCCAGCACATCGGTGCCTACCAGGTCACCGCCGAGGTCAACGGCGAGGACCGGAAGATCACCTTCCTCGACACCCCGGGTCACGAGGCGTTCTCCGCCATGCGTGCCCGTGGTGCCAAGTCCACCGACATCGCGATCCTGGTGGTCGCGGCCAACGACGGTGTCATGCCGCAGACGGTCGAGGCGCTCAACCACGCCAAGGCCGCCGGTGTGCCGATCGTGGTCGCGGTCAACAAGATCGACGTCGAGGGTGCGGACCCGGTCAAGGTCCGCGGTCAGCTGACCGAGTTCGGTCTGGTGGCCGAGGAGTACGGCGGCGACACCATGTTCGTCGACATCTCCGCCCGCCAGGGCCTGCACATCGACCAGCTGCTGGAGGCCGTGGTCCTGACCGCGGACGCCTCGCTGGACCTGCGGGCCAACCCGGAGCAGGACGCGCAGGGTATCGCCATCGAGGCGCACCTGGACAAGGGCCGCGGCGCCATGGCGACCGTCCTGGTCCAGCGCGGTACGCTCCGCGTCGGCGACTCGATCGCGGTGGGTGACGCGCACGGCCGCGTCCGCGCCATGCTCGACGAGAACGGCAAGAACGTCGACGAGGCGGGCCCGTCCCGTCCGGTCCTGCTGCTCGGTCTGACCTCGGTGCCGCGCGCCGGCGACAGCTTCATCGTTGTCGACGACGACCGCACCGCGCGCCAGATCGCCGAGAAGCGTTCGGCCCGTGACCGCAACGCCATGTTCGCCAAGCGTCCGATGCGGATCTCGCTGGAGAACCTGGACCAGGCGATCGCGGCCGGCGGCATCCAGCAGCTGAACCTGATCATCAAGGGCGACGTCTCCGGTTCGGTGGAAGCCCTCGAGGACGCGCTGGTCAAGCTGGACGTCGGCGACGAGGTCGAGCTGCGCATCCTGCACCGCGGTGTGGGTGCCATCACCGAGTCCGACGTGGACCTGGCGATGGGCTCGGACGCGATCATCATCGGCTTCAACGTCCGCGCCGAGGGCCGTGCTCGCACGGCGGCCGAGCGCGAGGGCGTCGACGTCCGGTACTACTCGGTCATCTACCAGGCGATCGAGGAGATCGAGGCGGCGCTCAAGGGCCTGCTCAAGCCGGAGTACGAGGAGGTGCGCCTCGGCTCCGCGGAGATCCGCGAGGTCTTCCGCAGCTCCAAGTTCGGCAACATCGCGGGTGTCATCGTCCGCGAGGGCCTGCTGCGCCGCAACGCCAAGGCCCGCCTCATCCGCGACGGCAAGGTCGTGGCGGAGACCCTCACCATCGAGGGCCTGCGTCGCTTCAAGGACGACGCGACCGAGGTCCGCGAGGGCTTCGAGGCCGGTGTCACCCTGGGGTCGTTCAACGACATCAAGGTGGACGACGTCATCGAGACCTTCGAGATGCGCGAGAAGCCGCGCTCGTAGCAGCTCTCTCCACCCGGGGCCGGCCGACGGGAATTTCCCGTCGACCGGCCCCGGTCTCGCTGTGTAAGGTCCTGCGCTACGAGCCCCGTTCGGGGCGCCCTACGAGGCCTTCAGGTCGGCGAGACCTGTCATACATGTTCGTGGGAACACTCACCTTCGACCTGCTGCTGGGCGATGTCCATTCGCTCAAGGAGAAGCGTTCGATCGTGCGGCCCATCGTGGCCGAACTGCAGCGCAAGTACAGCGTCTGTGCTGCGGAAGTCGGAAACCAGGAGCTGCACCGGCGGGCCGAGATCGGCCTGGCGGTGGTCTCCGGTGAGCACCGTTTCGTCACCGAGATCCTGGACAGCTGCGAGCGGTTGGTCGCCGGCCGCCCCGAAGTGCAGCTGCTCTCCGCCCGGCGGCGGTACTACGGCGACGACGATGATTGAGGTCGGGATGTGCGGGCGGCCACCCGGGAACGGGCTGTCGCCACCGTCACACCGACGAGGACCGATAGCGCTCACAAGGCTGAGCGCGGGCCGGTACGTTGGGGCGTGGGCCCCGATGGGCGCTGCGGCGTCCGGCGTACCGTGCCCACTGCACGAGGAGGCAACGTGACCGACACCGCAAGGGCGCGCAAGCTCGCCGATCGAATCCAGGTGATCGTCGCCCAGACCCTGGAACGGCGGATCAAGGACCCGCGCCTGGGCTTCGTGACCATCACCGACACCCGCGTCACCGGCGACCTGCGGGAGGCCACCGTCTTCTACACGGTCTTCGGCGACGACACCGAGCGGGAGGCGACCGCGGCCGCGCTGGAGAGCGCCAAGGGGGTGCTCCGCTCGGAGGTCGGCAAGCAGACCGGGGTGCGCTTCACCCCGTCGCTGACCTTCGTCGCCGACGCGCTGCCGGACACCGCGAAGACCATCGACGACCTGCTCGAGCGGGTCCGGGTCTCGGACGCGGCGGTACGCACCGCGGCGACCGGGGCGCAGTACGCGGGGGAGGCCGACCCCTACAAGGTGCCGGCCGCCGAGCGCGACGACGACGCGGACGAGGACGAGTAGTCATGGCAAGTGAGCCGGCGGCGGCCGGTTCGGCGAGGGCGTCGGTCACCAACTCGGTGACCGACGCCCTCGCGGTGCTTCCGGGGCAGCGCGAGGAGTCACCGGGCGGTTTCGCGGGGGAGCGGGGCGCGCGGGCCGAGGGCTCGTCGGCGCCGGACACGCAGGCCGGGTTCGAGGCGCAGTGGCAGCGGATCGTGGCCGAGATCGGGCGCTGCCCGGCGATCGACCTGATCTGCCACATCGCTCCGGACGGTGACGCGCTCGGCTCGGCGCTGGCGGTCGGGCTGGCGCTGCGCTCGCTCGGGCACCAGGTGCGGGTCTCCTTCGGGGACGACCCGCAGATCGTTCCGGACTCGCTCTCCTTCCTGCCGGGGCAGGAGCTGATCGTGCCCGCCGCCGAGCTGCCGGACCGGCCGGAGCTGGTGATCTGCTTCGACGTCGCCTCCGAGGGGCGGCTCGGCCTGCTGCGGGAGAAGGCCTTCGCGGCGCGGGCGCTGGTGGTGCTGGACCACCACGCCTCCAACCCGGGCTTCGGGACGCACCGGATCATCGACCCGGGCGTGCCGGCCACCGCCGTGCTGGTGGACGAGCTGCTGCGGCGGCTGCGGGTGCCGATCGACCGGGACATCGCCACCTGCCTGTACACCGGGGTGGCGAGCGACACCGGGTCGTTCAAGTACGCCGGCACCACGCCGGCCACCCATGAGCTGGCCGGTCGGCTGCTGGCCACCGGGATCCGGCACGACCTGATCTCCCGTCAGCTCTGGGACACCACCTCCTTCGGCTACCTGAAGGTGCTGGGTGCCGCGCTGGACCGGGCGGTGTACGAGCCCGCGGCGGCGGGTGGCCGGGGGCTGGTGTGGACCTGGGTGCCCTACCAGGACCTGGTGCTGTTCAGCGTGACGATGGAGGAGCTCGAAGGCCTGATCGACGTGCTGCGCAAGCCCGCCGAGGCCGAGGTGGCCCTGGTGCTCAAGCAGGACCCGGACGGCACGCTGCGCGGGTCCTGCCGGTCCAAGGGCGCGGTCGATCTCGCGGTCGTCTGCACGAAGCTGGGCGGGGGCGGGCACACCTTCCAGGCCGGCTTCTCGGCGCGGGAGGACGTGCCGAGCGCGATGGCGCGGTTCCGGGCCGCGCTGGCGGATTGACCGCAGGGCTTGCAACGTCTGCAAGCCCTGTTTCCAAGGTTTGCAAACATTGCAGAGAAAGAACTGATGAAGCGCAAAGGCACTGGCCCTGACGGTCTGGTCATCGTGGACAAGCCCGAGGGCATCACCTCCCACGGCGTGGTCGCCCGGCTGCGGCGGCTGGCCGGGACCAGGAAGGTCGGCCACGCCGGCACCCTGGACCCGATGGCCACCGGGGTCCTGGTGATCGGCGTCGAGCGGGCCACCCGGCTGCTCGGGCACCTGATGCTCACCGCCAAGACCTACGAGGCGACCATCCGGCTCGGCCAGACCACGATCACCGATGACCGGGAGGGCGAGGTCACCGCCTCGACGCCGGCCGACGCGGTGCCGCGGGCGGCGATCGACGAGCAGATCGCGGTGCTGACCGGCGAGATCATGCAGCAGCCCTCCAAGGTCAGCGCGATCAAGATCGACGGCAAGCGCTCCTACCACCGGGTCCGCGAGGGCGAGGACTTCGAGCTGCCGGCCCGGCCGACCACGGTGCACTCCTTCACCGTGCACGAGCTGCGGCAGGCGGTGGCCGAGGACGGCACGCCGGTGATCGACCTGGACGTCACCGTGGAGTGCTCCTCCGGCACCTACATCCGCGCGCTCGCCCGCGACCTGGGCGGCGCACTGGGCGTCGGCGGTCACCTGACGGCGCTGCGCCGGACCAGGGTCGGACCGTACGGGGTGGAATCCGCCTACACCCTGGAGCAGTTGGAGGAGCAGTTGACGGTGCTGCCGATCGGCGAGGCCGCCGCGGCGGCGTTCCCGCGCTGGGACATCGGGGCGGACGACGCGCGACTGCTCTCCACCGGGGCCCGGTTGACGGCACCCGGCCTCGGCGTGGACGGGCCGATCGCGGTCTTCGGGCCCGGCGAGCAGTTCCTCGCGCTGGTGGAGGAGAAGGGCGGCCAGGCGCGACCGGTGGCGGTCTTCGTGGGCTAGCGGCTGCGGCGTTGCCCAGGGGCGGCGCGGAAAGTCGGCTGGGTCGACTTTCCGCGCCGCCTTTTCGGTGGGTGCTGCGGGGTGGGGCGGCTCGGATCCTCACCCGGATGGACGAGCGCGCGAAGTGAAGGCCCGTGGTGAACGGGGCGGTCGGGGTCGCCCGGGGCGTGGCGCGGGCAAGCTCCTCGCGGCAGGCACGGCAGCGGTGACGGGCCCGACGGGTGTCCACCGGGCCGCCGGGGAGGGCAGCACGGATGGCTGGTGACCTGGAGGGCAGCGACCCGGCGGACCCGTACGGGGCGCTGGTCGGGATCAGTACGAGCACCGGGCGCACGCTCGGACACGGCTTCCGGGCCGATGCGGACGGCACGGTGCTCACCGCCGACGAGGTGGTGGCCGAGGCCGCCGAGCGGGGCGACGGACTCCGGGTGCGCGCGGCCGGGGAGTCCCACCCGCTCGCTCCCGGCGCGCTGACCCGCTGCCCCGAACTCGGGCTGGCCTGGCTGACCGTGGACCGGGCGGCGGTCGCCGGCGCACCGCTGCCGGTGGCCGAAGCGGCCCCGCTGCCGGGACAGGACGTGCTGCTGCCCGGCGTGGGCCGCGGCGGCCTGATCGGCGCCGGCACCGCGCTGGCCGGCGGCCTCGGCCAGGCGCGGCTGCTGTCGGGCGTACTGCTGCTCGACCTGCCGCCGGGCACCGAACCGGTGGCTGGACTGCCGGTGCTCGACCCGGCGACCGGCGTGGTGCTCGGCCTGCTGGCCCCCGCCCTGCGCGGGCTGCCGGACGGCCTGACCGGCGCGATCCCGCTGTCCGCCGCCCGGTCGGCGGGCCCGGCGGAACTCGCCGAGCTGCTGGCCCGCAACGCGGTCGCCGCGCCCGCCTACGGGCCGGCGCTCAACCTGGGCGGGGTGCTCCGGCTGGCGGACCGTCAGCTGGCCGCGGCGGGCGCGGGACCGGGACGGATCGCGGGGCTGGCCGCCGATCGGGTGGAGCGGGCGGACGGCCTGTCCGGCGAGGAACCCGGCGTGCCGCTGACCGTTCTGGTCGGCGAGCCGGGCAGCGGGCGGACCACCGAGCTGGCGGCCCTCGCGGTGCGTCGCAGCACCGGTGCCAGGGCGCTGCCGACCCTCTGGCTGCGCGGCGCGGACCTGCGGGCGCCGGACCGCTGCCTGCGCGCGGTGCTGGCCAGGACGCTGGCGCGGCTCGCCGCCGGGGCCGACGAGGCGGCGGTCGCCCAGGTCTGCGCGGCGCGCGACCGGCCGCTGCTGGTGGTGCTGGACGCACCCGAGGAGGCCCCCGGTCTGCTCGGCACCGCCTGGTGGACGGCGACGCTGGCCTGGTTGGCCGCGGCGCGGGTCCGGCTGCTGGTGGCCTGCCGCCCGGAGAGCTGGGAGCAGTACTCAGCCTCGCTCGATCCGGCGCTGCTGCGGCTGCACCGGCTGAGCCCGCTCGGCGGCTCGGCCCTGGAACTGGCCGCCCGGCAGTACGGGGTGACGGCGGGGCAGCAGCAGCTGCGTCCGCTGCTGCTGCGGCTGGCGGGGGAGCTGCGGGCCGCCGGCCTCGATCCGACGGGGGCCGAGGCGGGCGAGCTCTGCCAGGGGTGGCTCGACCTGCGCTGCCTGCGGATCGCCGAACGGCTGGCCAGGGAAGGCCTGCGCCCCGCCTCGCACCGCAAGGGCGGCACGGTCCCGCCGGTGCCCGTGATCGCGCCGGGCCGGGTGCGCCGACTGGCCGTGACGGTGGCCGGCCGGGTGCACGAAGCGGCCCGCCGGATGCTCGGGCCGGGACAGGGCGGGCTGGGGCGGGCGGTGTTCGAGGAGCTGTTCCCGGCCGACGGCGGCTGGGCGGCGGCGGTGCTCGCGGAGGGGCTCTTCGTGCCGGCGGGCGAGGGCTACCGGCTGGCGCACGAGGAGGTCGCGGACTGGCTGCAGGGGCAGCACCTCGACCTGGACGCGACCCTGCGCCTGCTGGTGGAGCAGGACCGCCCCGTCGCCCGGTGCGTGGTGCCCCGGCACCGGGTGGGCGCGGTGGAGGCGGCGCTGCGCTCGCTCGCCCGGGCGCGCGGGGCGGCGGGGCTCGATCCCTGGCTGCACCGGCTCTGGCGACCGCTCGCGGAACGGGACACCGAGCCGGGCGAGGCGGCGGATGAGGCAGCGGGCGAGCCAGCGGACGGGGAGGCCCGCTGGTGGGCGGCCCGGCTGCTGGCCGCGGGGCTGCGGGCCGGCCAGGACCCGCAGGCCCACGGTGACCTGCTGGAGCTGATGGCGGAGCGACTCGCGGCGGCACCCGCCCGCTGCGCATCGGGCACTGGGCCGGTGGCGCGGTTCGGCCCCGGGTTCTGGGCCGAACTCGCGCTGCCCGCCGAGCGCTGCTGGGCCCTGCTGCGGCTGCTGGTCCGGGCGGACGGCCCCGAGCAGGGCTTCCTGGCCCTGGCGGCGGCCCGGCTCACCGCCACCGGGGTGACGGCCTTCCCATCGCTCTGCCGCTGGTTCGAGGACGGCCGGGCGCTGCCCGCCCGCCCCGGCGCGACCGTCGCCGACCTCGCGCACGACCTGCTCTTCGCCCACCGGGCGCTGGGCGTCGACGAACTGACCGAGGCGCTGGTGGACACCGCGCACCCGAGAGCCGACGCGCTGCTGACCGTGCTCGCGGTCGAGGAGCCCTCCGCGCTCTGCCGCGCGGTGGACCGGTGGAGCCACGACGCCCGCCCGGAGCGCCATGTGGCCGCCGCCGTGCACGCGCTGCGCACCGCGCCGTACGCCACCGGCGCCGGGCGCGAGCTGCTGCGCCACACCGCGCTGACGCTGCTCGCCCGGGAGGGCGAACCGGGCCTGCACGGGGCCGCGCTCGCGCTGCTGGTCCGCGATCCGGCCACCCGGGCCCGGCACCTGACCGGCGCGCTGGCGGCGTACGCGGCCGACGACCCGTTCATCGGCCCGGAGGTGCTGGGCCCGGCGCTGACCACCGACACCGGCGCGGTGCTGGCCGCTTTCGAGGCCCGCCTGGCGCGGCCCGGACCCGGCGCCGCCGCCGTGCTGCGGGTGCTCGCGGACGCCCCGGCCGGGACCGGCGGGTCCGGGGCGCCGGGCTCGCTGCCCGATCCGGCCACCCGGCTGGCCGGGCGACTGCTGCGGGACCGTCCGGAGCGGGCCGAGCTGGTCGCCGAGTACCTGAACCGGCGGCTGACCCTCGGCACGGCGGGCCGGGGCGACCTGACCGCCCTGCTCGGGGCACCGCCCGGTGAGCGTGCGGCGCCGGTCCGGCGCGCCTTCGCGCTGGTCCTCGCCTCGCCGCAGGACGACCCGGGGCCGACCCGGGCGCTGCGCCGCGAGTTCCTGGACCGGCTGCTGGCCACCGAACGGGAGCCGGACGTGCTGGCGCCGGCCCTGGAGCGGCTGGCCAACGGCACCGCCCGCCAGGACCCGGGGTGGACCCGCGCGGTGGTGTGCCGGATCGCGCTCGCCTGGGAGCGGGGCGAGGGCGGGCCGGAGCGCTGGGACGCGCTGCTGGTGCGCTGCGCGGGCCGCGCCGCCGACTTCGCGCAGCTGCTCGCCGAGTGGCCCGCCGATGACCGCCCGCCCGCCGGCGGGCCGCTGCTGGCCCGGATGCGCGCGCTGCTGGCGCAGGGCCGGGACCCGCAGTACGCGGCGGCCGAGGCCGAGCGCACGCCGGTGCGGGCGGTCACCGCCGTGCTGCCGCGCGCAGCGGGTGTTCCGGTGCCCGGGCGCGGAGCGGCGCATGGCACGCTATAGGGGATCGAGTTCGAGCATGTGAGCAGTGGCGGAAGAAGAGGAGCGGTCAGGGTGCAGCGCTGGCGTGGCCTGGAGGAGATTCCCGGCGACTGGGGACGCAGCGTCGTCACCATCGGTTCCTTCGACGGTGTGCACCTCGGGCACCAGCTGATCATCAACCGGGCGGTCCTCCGGGCCCGTGAACTGGGCGTCAAGGCCGTGGTGGTGACCTTCGACCCGCACCCGAGCGAGGTGGTCCGCCCCGGCAGCCACCCGCCGCTGCTGGCCCCGCACCCGCGCCGGGCCGAGCTGATGGCGACGCTCGGCGTGGATGCCGTGCTGGTGCTGCCGTTCACCGCCGAGTTCTCCAAGGAGTCGCCGCAGACCTTCGTCCAGCAGGTGCTGGTGGACGCGCTGCACGCGCGGCTGGTGATCGAGGGGCCGAACTTCCGGTTCGGGCACAAGGCGGCGGGCGATGTCGCGCTGCTGGCCGAGCTGGGCCGGGCCGCCGACTTCGAGGTCGAGGTGGTCGACCTCCAGGTGCGCGGCGCGGCGGGTGGCGGCGAGCCGTTCTCCTCCACGCTGGTGCGCCGCCTGGTCGCCACCGGTGACATGGCCGGAGCCGGTGAGGTGCTCGGCCGTCCGCACCGGGTCGAGGGGACGGTGGTGCGCGGTGCGCAGCGCGGTCGCGACCTGGGCTACCCGACCGCGAACGTGGACACCGTGCCGCACAGCGCGGTCCCGGCCGACGGGGTGTACGCGGGGTGGCTGACGGCGAGTGGCGAGCAGATGCCGGCCGCGATCTCGGTCGGCACCAACCCGACCTTCGACGGCACCGCCCGCACCGTGGAGGCCTACGCGATCGACCGGGTCGGCCTGGACCTGTACGGGCTGCACGTGGCGGTCGACTTCCTCGCCTTCCTGCGCGGCATGGAGAAGTTCGACACCATCGAGGCGCTGCTCGACCGGATGGCCGCCGACGTCAAGCAGGCCCGCGAGCTGACCGCGAACGGCTGACGGCCGGACGACTGACGCGGCGCCCGCCCCGAGAAGCATCGGGGCGGGCGCCGCGTCAGTTGCTCAGCTCTGGGCGGGCGGCGGCGGGTAGCCGTAACCGCCGGGCTGCTGCGGGGGCTGCTGCTGCGCGGGGCCCGGCTGCTGCGGCGCGCCGGACGGCGGGTAGCCGTAGCCCGGCGGCGGTGCGGTGGGCTGCTGGCCGGGCTGCGGTGCCCAGGGCTGGGCGGGCTGCGGCGCGCCCCACGGCCGGCCGCCGTCCTGCTGCGGGGGGTAGCCCTGGCCCTCCGGACCCGGCTGTCCCCACGGCTGCTGCGGCTGCGGCTGGCCCGGTCCGGGCTGACCGGGCCACTGCTGCTGCGGCGGCACGCCCGGCTGCGGCTGGGCCTGCTGCTGCCAGCTGTTGCTCTGCGCGGCCTGCTGGGCCCGGACGATGTCCTCGCCGACCAGGGTGGCCAGGTCGAAGTAGGCCTCGCGGACCTTGGGCCGCATCATCTCCAGGTTGACCTCGGCGCCGGCCGCCAGGCTCTCGTCGAACGGCACCACGATGACGCCCCGGCAGCGGGTCTCGAAGTGCGCGACGATGTCCTCGATCCGGATCATCTTGCTGGTCTCGCGCACCCCGGAGACCACCGTGATGCTGCGCTGCACCAGGTCCGCGTAGCCGTGCGCGGAGAGCCAGTCCAGGGTGGTGCTGGCGCTGCTGGCGCCGTCCACGCTCGGGGTGGCGACGATGATCAGCTGGTCGGCCAGGTCGAGCACTCCGCGCATCGCGCTGTAGAGCAGGCCGGTGCCCGAGTCGGTCAGGATGATCGGGTACTGGCGGCCCAGCACGTCGATCACCTGGCGGTAGTCCGAGTCGTTGAAGGTGGTGGAGACCGCCGGGTCGACGTCGTTCGCCAGGATCTCCAGGCCGGAGTTCTGGTCCTGCGAGGTGAACTGGCGGATGTCCATGTAGCTGCGCAGGTGCGGGATGGCCGTCACCAGATCGCGGATGGTCGCGCCGGTCTGGCGCTTGATCCGGCGCCCCAGGGTGCCCGCGTCCGGGTTGGCGTCGATCGCGATCACCTTGTCCTGGCGCTCGCTGGCCAGGGTGGCCCCGAGCGAGGTGGTGGTCGTGGTCTTGCCGACACCGCCCTTGAGGCTGATCACCGCGATCCGGTAGCAGCTCATCACCGGGGTGCGGATGATCGCCAGCTTGCGCTCGCGCTCGGCCTGCGCGGCCTTGCCGCCGAACCTCAGCCGCGGCGCCTGGCGCTGCTGCTTGGGCTGGCTGCGCAGCAGCCGGTCGGAGGAGAGCTCCACGGCGGCGGTGTAGCCGAGCGGGGCGCCGTGCGCGGTCGGCTGCTGGGCGCCCTGCTGCTGGAACGCGGCGGGCGCCTGCGGGACGGCCTGCTGGTGCGGGTAGGCCATCGGTGCCGGGTAGGGCTGCTGCTGCACGGGGCCCGGCTGCTGCGGGGGGAACGGCTCCGGTCGGCCGGTGCCGGGCATCGGCCAGCCACCCTGGCGCGGGTCGACCGGGCCGGGCTGCGGGACGGCTCTCTGCGGCGGGCCCGGCTGGGGGACGGCCGGCGGCTGCGCCCACGGCGTGCCGGGGCCGGGCAGCGGTTGGGTGGGCGCCATCGGGCCGCCCTGCTGCTGGGGCAGCGGGCCGGGCTGCTGCGGTCCGGGCTGCTGCGGGCCGGGTTGCAGCGGGCCGGGTTGCTGCGGGCCGGGCTGGACCTGGGGCGGGTACGCGTCGGCCGGGTAGGCGCTGTTGGGGAAGCCGTAGCCGTAGCCCGGCTGCTGGGGGCCGGGCTGCGGCGCGGCGGCCTGGTAGCCGTACTGCTCGGCACCCGGCCAGCCGGGGGGCGGACCAGGCTGCGCGGGCGGTCCCGGCTGGGCCTGCGGTCCGGGCTGCGCGGGCGGCAGCGGCTGATGAACGGCCGGTGCGGGCTGTACGGCCGGCGTGGGCAGGCCGGTCTGGGCGAACGCGGCCGGCTCGGCGGCGAACGGCGGGTTCGCCGGGTTCGCCGGGTTCGGCAGGCTCGGCGCGAGGGGTGCGGCCGGTGCCGGCTCGGCGGCCGGCGTCGGCGCGGGAACCGGCGGGCTCGGCTGCGGCGCCACGGGCTCGGCCTCGGCCTCGGCGGCGACCGGCTCGGCGGGCGGTGTCACAGCGGCTGGCGCCGGGACGGGCTCCGGAGCGGGCGCGGGTGCGGGCGCGGGCACCGCGGCGGCCACCGGGCCGTCGGCGGGCGCGGCCGGGTCGCCCTGGGTGTACCAGGACGGGGGAGTGTAGTCGGGGGCGTCGGACCAGTCGTCGTCGTCCTCCGCCGCGTTGTCGCCGACGTAGACGCCGTCCCGATCGCTGCTCACCTTGGGCTCCCTCGTGTTCGCTGCCGCTCGTCGCGGTGCGGTCAGGCACAAGACTAGAACCTGTGCCTCGCCGGGTTGAGTGCCCCGTCGGTTCTGGCTCGACCTGACGGTCACTCGGACGACGGCGGACCGGGAGAGTCCGACCTGCCGCGGCTGTCACCCGCACCGGTGACAGCGTCCACGGATCAAGCGTCCACGGATCAGTCGACCCGGCGGGCCGGACCGAGCAACTGGTACTCGGCCCCGCCCGGTTCGGTGCGTACGTACTGCCGGTGGATCCGGGTGGCCCACAGCGTGTGGTCGTCGCCGAGGGTCGGCAGCGCGGCCACCTCCGGCCCGCCCAGTGACAGTACCCGTCCGATCAGCTCCGCCTCCTGCGGCGAGACCCGCTGCACGCCGACCAGGTCGGCCGCGTTCAGCACCCGGGCCGCGTTGGGGCCGAGGAAGGGGAGCAGGGTCAGGGTGGACTGCCACGGGGTGGCCGAGAGCCGGCTGCGCGGCGGGCGCGGGCCGAGGTCGCGCACCACCAGGACCGGGGCCGAGACCGAGGCGCCCTGCGCGCCGAGCCGTCCGATCGGATGGACCGTCACGCACGGCTGGCCGCCGCCCGCGGCCTGCGCCAGCGGCGCCCAGAGCTGCGGGCGGGCGGTCTCCACCGCCACCCGGGCCCCGGTCGCCGCCGCCCGCAGCGCGATCAGCTGCGCCGTCCAGACACCGCCGACCAGCACCACGTCATAGGTGCTGGGCCGGAACAGGCCCAGCACCGCGGTCTGCCGCTGCGCGTCCTCGCCGATCACCACGCCGTCGTCACCGACCGGCACGCACAGCGCGCCCAGCTCCTCGGGGCCGAGCACGTGCTGCTCGCGGCGCGGGCCGCGCAGGCCGAAGCCGGCCCGGATCCGCTCCAGCGGGCCGACCCGCTCGTCGGCGGGCTGCGGTCGGCTGTGACCGGAGTAGGTCTGGTAGGCCATCAGGCACATCCCCCCAGCGGCAGGGTGGCGAGCAGGCCGGGCGCCTGCTCCTGGTCCAGCCGGGACAGGCCCAGGCCCGCGCCCTGCGCGCGCTGCTCCAGCTGCCGGCCGTGCTGGGCCACGTCGGCCTCGCTGCGCGCGACCACCCGCACGTGCCCGGTGATCGCCACCGAGTCGCCGGTGCCGGGGCGGGCGGTCAGGCTGAACGCGCTGGCCAGGGCCGGGGTGCCGGTGACCAGGTTGACCAGCTCGGCGGCCGGCACGCCGGGGCCGGTCGGGCCGGAACGGCTCAGCTGGGGCCACTTGGCGATCCAGTAGGTGCAGTGGAAGCGGTCGTCGATCCGCCAGAACCGGGCGCTCTCCTGGGTCCTGCGGGTGCCGCTGCCGCCGCTGCCGGTGCCCTGCCGGCCGGCCGTGGCCAGCGGGTTGGCGCAGGTGGCGATGGACAGCGCGGCGATCAGCTCCCGCTCGTCGAGCGCGGTGGCGCTGAAGCCGGCCCCGTTGAGCCGCCCGGCGAGCTGGTCGGTGACCCGCTGCAGTGCCTTGCGGGCACCCTCCTCGCCGCCGCCGCGAGCCAGCACGGCGGTGGCCGCGCGCTCCGGGTCGAGTTTGAGGGCGACCCAGGTCAGCCGCAGGGCCGGGGTGCTGGGCCCGTCCCGCAGCTCCTGGTAGGCCCGGGTGGCCAGCGCGTTGTCGGGCAGGTGGGGGGCGGGGGCGGGCTGGGTGTGCTGGACCAGCTGCACGGACTCCAGTGCGATGTCGTCCACCCGCAGGGCCGAGCAGACCAGCTCCAGCGGCAGTGGCAGCGCGGTGCGGGTCGGGCGCAGCGGCTGGTCCTTGGCCTGCACCAGCAGCACCGAGGTGAGGAAGGTGCCGTCCCCGATCATGCCGGTCTCGCGGCGGACCGGGCGGCCGACGCCCAGGTCGGCCTCGGTGGCGTGGGTGCAGGTGCGCAGCGCCGGTTCCAGCTCCAGCGCGGGCGCCAGGCCGGGGTCGGTGCCCGGCGGCGGCGTGCTGCCGGCCGCCTCGCGGCGCCGGCGACGGGCCGCCGAGCGGATCCGCAGCGCCTCGGGCAGGCTGCGCCCGCGCACCGGCACCAGGGCCAGCACCAGCAGCAGCACGGCGGGTACCGCGAACACCGCGGCGACCACGCGGTTGACCGTCCAGCCGACGGCGACCAGCGCCAGCGCCACCTCGACCAGCACCAGTTGCTGCAGGCGCAGCCGTCCGCCGAGCAGTCCGGGGCGCGGGTGGACCTTCACGGGTACGGCCGCCGGGCCGCCGTCCTGGTCCTGGACTCCCTTGGTCCGCAGGGCAGTTGTGCCGTGCGGGTCCGTTCCGCCGCCCGCTGCCGCCCTGCGTCGCCGTTGCGCCCTCTGGCTTGGCATTCCCCCGGGTGGCCCTCTCTGATTGGCTGTCACGGCCCGGCTGGCCGGGTGCCGAACAGTACCCGTACCGTAATCACCGTCTGCCGCATCGTAGAGGGTCGGCAGGGGCCGGAGGCGAGTGGGCGGCCGGGAGAACGGGGAGGGTCAACCAGCATGGCATCACGCAGGGATGAGCTGAACGCCTACACCTTCGCGCGCAAGCGCATGGTGGGCGCCTTCCTGCAGCCGGTCGGTGGCGGCAGTGACGAGGACGCGCCGCGTCCGATCCGCGCGCTGGTGCCCTCGCTGGTGGTGGCCGCGGTGCTGGTGGCCGGGTTCGGTGCCTGGGGGCTGATCAAGCCGACCGCTCCGCAGGGTTGGGACAGCGGCGACAACATCATCCTCGGCAAGGAGTCGACCACCCGCTACGTCGTGCTGACCAGCGCGGACGGCACCAAGATGCTGCACCCGGTGCTCAACATGGCCTCGGCGAAGCTGGTGCTGCCGGTCAACTCCAAGGTGGTGATCGTCGACGACTCGGCGATCGACAGCTACCAGGCGCACGGCCCGACCATCGGTATCCCGTACGCGCCGGACAAGTTGCCGAGCGCCACCGACGCGGGCACGGCGAAGAAGTGGTCGGTCTGCGACCGGCCGGGTTCCGACGCCGACCACCCCGACCAGGCGGTCTTCGTGGCGGCCGGTGCGGACGCGGCCACCCTGGCCCGGCCGGACCGCAGGCTCGGCGACGGGCAGTCGCTCTGGGTGCAGGGCGTGCGGCAGAACGGCGTGCCGGGCGCCCAGTACCTGGTCGACCCGCAGGGCCGCGCGCACCCGATCGGCACGCCCGGGATGTCCGACAACGACCTGACGGCGCTGCGGATCGCGCTCTTCGGCAACGGCGCCCAGCCCGAGCACGTCAGCGACGAGTGGCTGGCCACCCTCGCCCAGGGCAGCCCGATCGGGTTCCCGCAGGTGCCGGGGATGACCGGCGCGCCGACCCGCTCCGACGTCCAGCTCTCCGACCCGAACCAGCGGTTCGTCGGTCGGCTGGTCACCGCCAGCGGCACCTACTACGTGGTCGGCCAGAGCCAGTTGTACAAGGTGACGCCGTTCCAGGCCGAGCTGCTGCGGCAGGCCCCGATCACCGCCAACGCCTACCAGCAGGGCAACCCCGGCTACTCCGAGATCACCCCGGCCGACAACGCCCGCTACTACAACACCGTGACCCCGCTGGCCGATGACGCCGACTGGCCCACCGCCAAGCCCGGCTCCTCGGTCAACGGCGGCGGCCCCGGCCCGAACCCGCCGCGCCAGGTGGTCTGTTCGACCTTCGAGGGGGTGTCGGGCAGCGGCATCACGCAGAGCGTCTGGGCCGGCCCCGACTACCCCGCCGCCTTCCCGCCCGGTTCGGCCAGCGCCTATGTCAGCCCCGGGCACGGACTGTTCTACCGCGCGATGGACAACACGGCGGACGGTTCCGGCAGCGACTACCTGATCACCGAGACCGGGCTGCGCTACTCGGTGCCGGCCAGCAGCGAGGGCGCCGTGGCCGGCGCCTCGCCGAGCCCGTCCGCCGACCCGTCGGCGAGCCCGGCGCCGCCTCAGCAGCAGGTCAACCAGGCCCAGGACAGGCTGGGTTACCAGAGCACCACGCCGGTGCTGGTGCCCAAGGCCTGGTCGGATCTGGTCCCGGCCGGCCCGGAGCTGAACACCAACGCGGCCACCCAGGTGCAGAACTCCTGATCACCGGTCCCTGATCAGTAGTCAACAGCGCTCTCCGCCAAGGCCCGCACCGCCCGTTCGCACCCCCCTCACGGGCGGGTGACCGGACGGCTCCCGGTGTTGGGAGTGTCGGTGCTCGCGACTACAGTGCTGCCCAGGCATCACACCGTGATGTCATCCGGGTGAGCTGGGTGACCATCCGCCCGGAATTCAGTCTGTCTCATGGGGGACGGTGGAACATGGCTGGTCAGTTCACGACGACCGCTGAGGAGATGCGGGCCTTCTCCGGCAAGATGGTCGACGTCAACGGGCAGATCAAGGGTGAGCTGGCCAAGCTCGACTCGCTGGTCGGTTCGATCGCCGGCGGCTGGCAGGGCGCGGCGGCGACGGCGTACCACGAGCTGCAGGCCCGGTGGAACGAGGACGCGGCCGCGCTGAACCAGGTGCTGGACGAGATCCGCCAGGCGATCGACGCCACCACCGCGAAGTACGCCCAGACCGAAGAGGACCAGCGTTCCTCGATCGGCGGAGTGCACGGCGGCTGAGTGCCGGTCCGCAGCCGCGGGGCAGCGGAGACCGCACGGGGCAGTCTCGGACCGGGGTGCCCCGATCCACCCCTTCCTGACGAGGAGCCACCATGTCCGACGGATCCATCAAGGTCACTTTCGCCACCATCCAGGACGCGGGCTCCGAGGTCCGCGCCACCGCCGGCCGCATCCAGCAGCACCTGGACGACCTCAGGGCCGAGGTGCAGCGCATCGCCGCCTCGTGGACCGGTGTGGCGCAGCAGGGCTACCAGGCCCGCCAGGCCGTCTGGGACCAGAAGGCCGCCGACCTGCACAACACGCTGAACCAGATCGCGGCCGCGCTGGACAACGCGCACGAGAGCTACACCACGACCGAGAGCGCCAACGCCGCGATCTGGCACCACTGATCCACCCCGCCGCCCCGTCCAGGGCACCGGGTGAACCGCGTCGGCGGGGCGGGCGCCGTGGGGCGCCCGCCCCGCCGCAGGTCCGGATAGCACAGGCGAGTCGAGAGGTGCCAGGTGGCGTTGGGGCGAAGGCTGAGCCGGATCGCGTCGGTCGGCGCGGTGCTCGGGGTGCTGGCCGCCACGGCCGCCGGGCCCGCGGTGGCGGATCCGCCCGCCGTGCACCGGTCGCCGCTGAGCATCGCCGCGGCCGGCGACTGCCAGTTCCCGGCCAAGGACGTCGCGGCCACCCCGTGGGCGCTGCAGCGGGTACTGCTCGACCAGTTGTGGCAGAACAGCGGCAGGGGCGCCGGGGTGCTGGTCGCGGTGATCGACACCGGGGTGGACGACCAGAACCCGCAGCTGGCCGGCAAGGTGCAGGACGGCGGCACGCTGCTGCTGGATCCGAACACCGGTCAGCCGGTCGGACCCGCCACCCAGGACACGGTCGGCCACGGCACCAAGGTGGCCGGCATCATCGCCGCCTCGCCGCGCGCCGGAGTCGGCTTCGTCGGCCTGGCGCCGAACGCCCGGATCCTGTCGATCCGGCAGAACGACGACGCCGGCAGCGGCAACGTCCTCACCATGGCCCGCGCGGTCGACGACGCGGTCGCCGACGGCGCGAAGGTGATCAACATTTCGCAGGACGTCCGGGGGACGGATCCCGATGGCGGCTTCACCGACAGCGGCACGCTGAAGAGCTCGATCGACAACGCCGAGGCGCACAACGTGGTGGTGGTCGCGGCCTCCGGCAACGACGGCCTGGAGGGCCCCACCTACCCCGCCGCCTACCCCACCGTGCTCGCGGTGGGCGCCTCCGACCGCAACAACGAGCGCGCCGCGTTCTCCGAGTACGGCGACTTCGTCAAGGTCGCCGCCCCCGGTGTCGACATGCTCTCCACCGTCCCCGGTGGCGGCCAGTGCGTGGACAACGGCACCAGCTTCGCCGCACCGTACGTGGCCGCGGTGGCCGCGCTGCTCTGCGGCGAGCACCCGGGCTGGACGGCCCAGCAGATCCGCACCCGGATCGAGCAGACCGCGCAGCGTACCGGGCGCGGCCCCGACGAGTACCTCGGCTGGGGCGTGGTCGACCCGGTCAAGGCGGTCGACGACACCGACCCGCCGGCCGACACCCCGACCCCGGACCCGGCGGTCAAGCTGGCCGGCGTGCCGATCCTGCCGCAGCCGCTCGGCCTCGGCGAGACCCAGGCCGAGCGCGACCGGCGCACCGCCACCTACGTGCTGGGCGCGACGGCGCTGGCGGTCGCGCTGCTCTTCGGCGGGTCCGTGGTGCTGCGCGACCACCGGCGCCGCGAGCCGGGCTGACGGCCCGCCGAGGAGCACCGGGACCGGCTCGGCCCCCTGTAACATCCCGCGCCGACTGCCGCGTCATCACAGTGACAGGGTGGTGTCGATCGGGGGGTAGCGGTGTTCTGGAGCGGAGCGGCACGGGAGGCCCGGGAGGCCGAGTACCTGGAGTTCGCGACCGCGCGGGCCGGCCACCTCTACCGTTCGGCCTGCCTGCTGACCGGCGGGGACACGTACCTCGCCGAGGACCTGGTGCAGGAGACCCTGGGCCGGATGTACCAGCTGTGGCGGCGCGGCTCCTGGTCCGCGGGGGTGGCCAGGATCGACAACCCGGCGGCCTACGCGCACACGGTGCTGGTCCGGGCCTACCTGACCCACCAGCGCAGGCGCAGCAGCACCGAGCGGCCCACCGGCGAGCTGCCGGACATGGCGGCCCGCGAGGGCGACCCGGAGCTGCGGCTGACCCTGCTGGACGCGCTGGCCCGGCTCTCCCCGCGTGATCGCGCGGTGCTCACCCTGCGGTACTGGGAGGACCGCAGTGTCGAGGAGACCGCCGAGGCGATGCGCGCCAGCTCCGCGGCGGTGCGCACGCAGAGCTCCCGGGCGCTGACCCGGTTGCGCGCGCTGCTCGGCGACGGGCTCGCCGAGCACACCCTGTCCTGAACTCATGGCTGAGACCTCGACCGGAGAGACGGTGATCGGGCATGCCCGCAGCTGAGCCGCACGGCGGACTCCCGCACGACGGACCACCCAACGACACGCTGATCGACGCCCTCGGCCTGGTCGGCGAGGTCTTCCACACCGAGCCAGGACCGCTGGTGGCCGGCGGCCTGTCCCGCGGGCGAAGGCTGCGTCGTCGGCGGGCCACCGCGCTGGCCGGCGGCGCGAGTGCGCTGCTGCTGGTCGGGGCGGCCGGGGTCGGCCTCACGCTGGGCGGACCGGCGCACTCGGCCGCCGTGGTCACCACGACGGCGTCCGACTCGCCGGGCCCCTCGGCGAGCACCGGTGCCACGGCCCCGCCGAGCACCTTGGCCCCGCCGGTCACCGGGGACCGGATGGTGGCGCTGCTGAAGTCGCTGCTGCCGCCGGGCCAGGTCGTCTCGACGAACGGCCGGGGTACGGCCGCCGACAGCAGCGGGATCACGGGCTCACCGCTGGCCGACGTGGTCTACGACGACGGCCACGGCAAGGCGCTGGTCACGGTCGCGGTCAGCCGCCCGTACCCCGGGCAGGCCGTCACCGGCTGCCCGGACAAGACCCTGGTGACCTACGACAGCTGCACCACCGGCCGGCAGCCGGACAACTCGGTGCTGACCCTGCTGCAGGGCTACGAGTACCCGGACAAGCGGCTGCCGACCAAGATGTGGAGCGCCTACCTGGTCCGCCCGGACGGCGGCATGGTCGAGGCCGACGAGTGGAACGCGCCCGCCGACAAGGGCAGCGCGGTCAGCCGGCCCAACCCGCCGCTGACCCTGGCCCAGCTGACCGCGATCGTCACCGATGCCGGCGGCTGGGACCCGGTGCTGGCCGCCATCGCCCCGCAGGGCCCCGCGGGCTCGACCTCGCAGCGGCCCCCCACCATGCAGAGCATGACCAAGGACGAGATGCTCGGCACCCTGCTGGCGCTGCTCCCGAACGGGCTGCAGCCGAGCGGCGGCGACGGGCAGCAGGGCTATGTGCACCTGACCCTGAACGACGGCAAGGGCGCGAGCCTGGTCCAGGTCAACGTGCAGCAGTGGAGCCGGGGCATGGAACTGCCCGGCAGCGTCACCACGCTGCCGGACGGCACCGAGCTGGTGCTGGACCCGCACGCGGACGCCGGTGGCACCGGCGTCCTGGAGTGGAGCGCCGACGTGCTGCGTCCGGACGGCACCCGGGTGGTGGTCTCGGCCACCGACAGCTCCCGGCCGTCCGGCGGCGTCGACCGCACCGCTCCGGCGCTCACCATGGACCAGCTCCAGGCGATCGCGCTGAGCCCGCGGTGGCAGCTGCACCCGGTGCAGGAGTAGGGCTGGCTGTCCTGACCCGTGACGCACGAAGCGGCCCGGACACCCCCCCAGCAGGGTGTCCGGGCCGCTTCGCGGGGGCGTTCGGGTCAGAGCTGCTCGTCCTCCGGCAGGGTGATCACCCAGTGCGACTCCTGCCGCGGGCGCAGGTAGCAGAGCCAGTAGAGCGAGGCCGCCACGGTGATCCCGCCGGTCCAGATCAGCGCCTTGGTGTCCAGCTGGGTCAGCGTGTACACCAGCACGAGCACCAGCAGCGCGGGCAGCACCGGCCACAGCGGCTGGCGCCAGGCGGGGGTGTGCTTGTGGGAGCCGCGGCGGGAGAGCAGGGCGGCGACCGCGACCAGCAGGTAGAGGGCGGCGACCGCGACACCGGTGATGTTGCTCAGCGTCTCGCCGGGGACGAAGCAGAGCGCCGCGCCGGGGACGCCGACGGCCAGCGTGGAGACCCACGGGGCGTTGAACCGGTTCAGGGTGCCGAAGGCCTTGTTGACCGGCGCGGGCCAGGCCTTGTCGCGACCGGAGGCGAAGAGCACCCGGGAGTTCTGGATCACCATCACGATGCCGGCGTTGATGATCGCCAGCGCGATGCAGAGGCTGATGAAGGTGCCCAGCGCCGAGTCGCTCCAGCCGGCCACCATGCCGGAGATGTCGCCGCCGGTCAGGGTGGCCAGGTCCGGGGCGCCCAGGGTGATCGCCACCACCGGGACCATGATGACCACCGCGGACAGGCCCAGCGTCCACAGCACGGTGCGGGCCACGTTGCGGCGCGGGTTCTCCAGCTCCTCGGAGAGGTAGATCGCGGTGCTGAAGCCCTGGGTGACGAAGAGCGCGGTGCCCATCGCGGCCATCATCGCGCCCAGGCCCACCGCGCTGGTCGCACCGTGGCCGTCGGCCACCACGCCGTGGAAGAGGCTGCTCGCCCCGCGCTGGCTGTGCGCGAAGCCCAGGACCGAGACCACGCCCGCCGCGATCACCTCCAGGACCAGGAAGATGCCGGTGATCCAGGCGTTGGCGCGCAGGTCGAGCAGACCGGCGACGGTGGCGGCCAGCATCACCGCGGCGCCCGCCACCGGCCCGCTGACGTGCACGATCGGGGCCAGGTAGGCGGCGGTGCCGACGGCGATCACCGAGGGGACGATCATCACGACGATCAGCGACTGGATGAAGACCAGCCAGCCGGCGAACCGGCCGGCCAGGGTGCCGACCATCGCGTACTCGCCGCCGGCGCTGGGGATCAGGGTGCCGAGCTCGGAGTAGCAGAAGGCGACGGCGACGCAGATGACCGCGCCGATGCCGATGGTCAGCGCGGTCGCCGTGCCGAGCGCGTTGAACAGCAGCGGCACGATGACGAAGAGCGAGGAGGCCGGGGTGACGCAGGAGAGCGTGAGCAGCGTTCCGCCCACGACGCCCAGCGAGCGCTGGAGCTTGCGCGGGGCGTCGGCGGTACTGACCGTCACCGTGGGGGAGGTGGCGGGTGGGCGAAGCGTGTCGGTCATGTGCGGGTCCGATCCGGCTCAGCGCTGTGATGCGCGGTGCTGTGCGGTGCTGGGGTGGGGAGCGGTATCGCCTCCGCGAGGGTCGCCTGGGTCCGGTTCTGGTCGTCGCTCCCGGATCGCCATGGTGCGGGGGCGTAAAGCTTGCGTCAATGGCGGTTGACCTTCGGAATCCGTCGCGATACCGGGGCGCAAGCTTCTGATCTGATGATCACTTTGCGTCGCGGGGATTGATGTCCGACTTGTTAACTTTGGCCAACGGGTCATGAATCAAAGGTGAACTAGCTTCTCCTTGCGTGAATCCAAGGCTGATTCGCCCGATGATGACCGCTGCGCCAGGCGGGCCAGGACGCCTCACCGGCCCCGTCCGCCGCACCCGTCGCGCCACGAGAACCGCAGCCCCGTGGCCAAAAAACCTTCATAACTTTCCAGCAGCTGGACGGGTATGCAGCCGAAAGGGCCGGGCGCGACCACCCGCACCCGGCCCTTTCGTCACACAGGGTGACCGCTAACGCTGCGGCAGCCAGCCCGTCTGGACCATCTGCCCGCCGGTGATCCGCCGCGACACGAAGAGCCCGCGGCCCGGCGGGAGCGGCTGCGGCTTGACCGCGCCGAGCAGCACCCCCTCGTCCCTCTTGCCGGAGAGCAGCACGCCCTGCCCGCCCAGCTCGCGCATCCGCTGCATCACCGGCTCGAAGAGCGAGCGCCCCGCGCCACCCGCGCTGCGCGCGATGATCACCCGCAGGCCGATGTCCCGGGCGAACGGCAGGAACTCGGCCAGCGGCGCCATCGGGTTGCCGGAGGAGGTGGCGACCAGCTCGTAGTCGTCCACGATCACGAACATGTCCTTGCCGCTGTACCAGCTGCGGCCGCGCAGCTGCTCGGCCGTCACGTCCGGACCGGGCAGCCGGCGGGCGCAGGCACCGCGCAGCATGTCCACGATCGTGCTCATCGCGGGCTGCGCCGCGGCGTACTCCACCAGGTACTCCGGCGGCACCGCGCCGAGCAGCGCGCGCCGGTAGTCGCCGACCACGATGCCGGCCTGCTCGGAGGTGTACCGCTCGGTGATCTGCTTGACCAGCATCCGCAGCAGCGCCGACTTCCCGGACTCGCTCTCCCCGAAGACGATGAAGAGCGGGTCGGTCTCGAAGTTGACGAAGACCGGCGCCATCTCGGCCTCGTCCACCCCGAAGGCGACCCCGCGCTCGGGCAGCTCGGAGCCCTTGGGCAGCGAGTGGCCGTCCAGCACCGCCGGCAGCATCCGGACCCGCGGTGCGCGCGGGCCGCTCCAGGCGGCGTCGACCGCCTCCACCAGTCCGGCCACCCCCGTCACCAGGTCGTCCACCGCCGAGGAGCCGTCCAGTCGCGGCAGCCCGGCCAGGAAGTGCAGCTTGGCGCCGGTCAGGCCGCGGCCCGCCGCGCCGACCGGCACGTTCTGCGCCGCCCTGCGGTCGACCTCGGACTCCATCACGTCACCCAGGCGCAGCTCGGTGCGGGTCTGCAGTGCGTCCTTCAGCGCCGGGCGGACCTCGGCGTAGCGGGCGGCGGTCAGGACCACGTGCACGCCGTAGCCCAGACCGCGCGCCACGATGTCGGTGACCACCGGTTCCAGCGCCTCGAAATCCTGCCGCAGGGTCAGCCAGCCGTCGATCACCAGGAAGACGTCGCCGAACTGCTCGTCCGGCAGCTGACCGGCGGCCCGGCGGGTGCGGTAGGTGCTGATCGAGTCGATGCCGGTGGCGCGGAACAGCTCCTCGCGCCGGTGCAGCACCCCGTGCACCTCGCTGACCATCCGGCGCACCTTGTCCACGTCCAGGCGCCCGGCGACCCCGCCGACGTGCGGCAGGTCCTGCAGCGACTGGAAGCCGCCGCCGCCGAAGTCCAGCAGGTAGAACTGCGCCTCCACCGGGGTGTGGGTGAGCGCGAAGCCCGCCACCATGGTGCGGATCACCGTCGACTTGCCGGAGCGCGGGCCGCCGACCACCAGGCCGTGGCCCGCCGCGCCCGAGTAGTCCTGGTAGAGCACGTCGCGGCGCTGGTCGCGCGGCCGGTCCACGATGCCGACCGGCACCACCAGGCGGCCCAGCGCCCCGAACTCCGGCGAGGTCAGGCCGCGTTCGGGGGTCGGCTGGAGCGGCGGCATCAGCTGGTCCATGCTCGGCGCCTCGTCCAGCGGCGGCAGCCAGACCTGGTGGGCCGGCGGGCCCTGGCCGACCATCCGCTGCACGATCACGTCCAGCACGGTGTCCACCAGCGCGTCGTCCAGCAGCTCAGGCTCCGGCTCGAGGTCCTGCGCCACCGGCTCGGTGACCGGTACCTCGGCGGCGGTGAACAGCACCGGCCGCACGGTGGAGATCCGGCCGCGGGCGCGCTGCTGGCCCGGCGCCCGGTAGGGCCCCGAGACGTAGGCCGCCTTGAAGCGGTCCATCACCTCGGTGCCGAACTTCAGATAGCCGACCCCGGGCACCGGCGGCAGGTGGTAGGCGTCCGGGACGCCGATCGCGGCCCGCGACTCGGCGGCCGAGAAGGTGCGCAGACCGATCCGGTAGGAGAGGAAGGTGTCCAGGCCGCGCAGCTTGCCCTCCTCGAGCCGCTGCGAGGCGAGCAGCAGGTGCACCCCCAGGGAGCGGCCGATCCGGCCGATCTGGATGAACATGTCGATGAAGTCGGGCTTGGCGGTGAGCAGTTCGGAGAACTCGTCGATGATCAGGACCAGCGAGGGCAGCGGGTCCAGCGCCGCACCGGCGGCCCGGGCGCGCTCGTACTCGTTGAGGTTGGCGTAGTTGCCGGCCGACCGCAGCAGCTCCTGGCGGCGGTTCAGCTCGCCCTCGATCGCGTCGCGCATGCGGTCGACCAGGGTGAGCTCGCCCTCCAGGTTGGTGATCACCGCGGAGGTGTGCGGCAGGTCCGCCATCCCCGCGAAGGTGGCGCCGCCCTTGAAGTCGGCGAGCACGAAGTTGAGCGTCTCCGAGGAGTGCGTCATCGCCAGGCCCAGCACCAGCGTGCGCAGCAGCTCCGACTTGCCCGAACCGGTCGCGCCGACGCACAGGCCGTGCGGGCCCATGCCCTCCAGCGCCGCCTCCTTGATGTCCAGCTGGACCAGCTCGCCGTTGGCCCCGACCCCGATCGGCACCCGCAGCCGCTCGTGCTGGGCCCGCGGACGCCAGGTGCGCGCGACGTCCACCGAGCCGGCGTCGCCCACGCCCATCAGATCGGTGAAGTCCAGATTGGAGAGCAGCGGCTCGTCGTCGCCGCCGGCCGAGATCCGGTACGGCGCCAGCTGGCGGGCCAGCGCCTCGCACTGCCAGGCGGAGAGCTGGTCGGGCCGGCCCGAGTAGGACGCGCCCGAGGGCGACTCCAGCAGCAGCTCGCGCTGCCCGACGGTGACCACCAGGTGCCCGGTCGGCTCGTCCAGGTCACCCGGGACCACCTCGATCACGGTCACCCCGTGCACGCCGTCGGCCGAGGCCAGCAGCGAGTCCTGGGGTACGGCCGCGCCGTCCAGGACCACCACCAGGTGCGGCTGGTCCGGCTGCGGCACGGCCTCGCGGGTGAACCGCTGACGGCCGGCCAGCTCGTCCGCCAGCAGCAGTTCGAGCTCGCCGAGGCCCGAGGCGATCAGCCGGCGCGAGCCGGCGCCGTCGTGCTGCTTGCCGTGCTGGTTGTGCGGGAGCCACTTGACCCACTCCCACTCCTCCAGCGCGCCGGGCGCCGCGGCCACCGCGACCACCAGGTCGTCGGGGGAGTGCAGGGTGGTCAACTGGGCGACCATCGCCCGGACGTTGCCGTACACCGCGTCCGGGTCGCCGCAGACCGTGATGTGGTAGAAGGCGCGCAACGAGACCGCCAGCGGCAGGTCCTGAAGGGTGCCGTGGGACTGCAGGAAGTTGCGCATCGCGTCCGCCGCCAGCGGCTCCAGCTCCTCCATCGGCGCGGTCCGCGGCGCCACCAGGGGTGTGGCCAGCTGCTGCGCGCCGCGCCCGAGGCGGATCTGCGCGAAGTCCGGGTCGCTCGGGCGGCGCTCCCAGAGCCGGCGCCCCTCGGCCACGATCGACCAGAGCTGGTCCGGCTCGGGGTGCAGGTACAGCTGCGCGCCGCGCTGCCGCTCGGCGGTGCGCCGCACCTGACGGCGCATCTGCTGCAGGTACTTCAGATAGTCGCGCCGCTCGTCGGCCAGGCCCGCGCCGCCGCCCCTGCGGGTCCGGACCACCTGCGCCACGCCCATGCCGGCCGTGGAGCACATCATCAGCAGGCCCATGATCTTCATCACCGGCGCGGTGCCCGGCATGAAGAAGAACGCGGCCGAGCCGCCCATGCCGAGCAGCGGCAGCAGGCTCATCATCCAGTCGTCGCCACCGCCGCGGGGCAACTCGGGCGGGGTGACCAGCTCCACCGGCTCGTCCGGCACCACCGGTGGATACGCCCGGGGCGGACGCTTGACCGTCACGACACTCATCTACTAACGCACCAGCCCTCACGCGACTCGTCAGGCCCCGCAGGAGGCACCCCGGTGACTGCCCTGCCCCCGCCGCGGACCGCGGGCGCACCGCGGCGATCCCGCCCGCCCCCGCCACGCCCCCTGCGCCGGGGCCGATCCTACCGAGACCGGTCACCCGGTGTGCAGGGACGGGAACGCACCGGTCCGACGGCCGGGCGATAGGGTGACGCAGCGCCAACTCCGGTGGACGCGGCGCACGGACGGCGCGACGCGTGCCGGCCGGGACGAGCGATCAAGGGGGAGCGCCGGTGGGCTCGAACGCAGCGACCGGATTCTGCCGGGTCACCGTGGTGGCGCCGGACAGCCGCATCGATGTGGCCCTGCCGGAGGACGTGCCACTCGCGGACGTCTACCCCGAGGTACTGCGACTCTCCGGCCAGACCCAGGCCGAGGGCGCCGCCACCGGCTTCCACCTGGTCCGCCGCGACGGCACCGTGCTGGACAGCGGCCTGCCGCTCAATGCCCAACAGGTGCGCGACGGCGACCTGTTGAGCCTGCGTCCGTTCGCCGAGTCGCTGCCCCCGGCCGTCTACGACGACGTCGCCGACGCGATCGCCAGCGCGGTCGGGGCCGACCGCCGGTTCTGGAGCCCGGACCTGATGCGGGCCTTCGGCCTGATCGGCGCGGCCCTGCTGCTCGTGCTGCTCGGCTTCGCGCTCTGGTTCTCCGACCTGCGCCACGACATGCACGGCCTGCCCGGCATGCTCTGCGGCGTCACCGCCGTGCTGCTGGTCGCCTTCGCCGGCGTGCGGGCCCGGGTCTACCGGGACGACACCGCCGCCCTCACCCTGGGCATCGGCGCCCTGCCGCACGCGCTGATCGCGGGCACCGGCATCCTGGCCGTCGCCCACCCGTACGACGGTCCCGGCCGGCTGCAGTTCCTGGTCGGCTGCGCCACCACGCTGGTGGTCTCGGTGCTGCTGGTGGTGCTGCTGCCGACGAGGGACTCGGTCTTCGTGGCCGCCGCCGTGCTCTCGGCCGGCGGCACGCTGGCCACCTTCGCCGCCGTGCTGCTGCCGGGCACCCCGGCCGACCACATCGCCGCGGTGGCCGGGGTCGCCGCGCTCGCCGCGATCGGCTTCCTGCCGGCGCTCTCGGCCCGCTTCGCCCGCCTGCCGGTCGGCTTCAGCGCCCCCGGCCAGGCCCGCACCCGCGGCAGCCGGGCGATCGAGGAGAGCCGCCGGGCCGAGGCCGTGCCGTACCAGCGGATCGCCCACCAGGCCCGCCGCGGCCACGAGGTGCTGGTCGGCCTGGTCGGCGGCTGCGCCGCGGTGATCGTCGGCGCCTGCACCGTGCTCGGCTTCACCGACCGGATGTTCCCGCAGCTGCTCGCGCTGGCGCTGGGCATCTCGACCATGCTGCGGGCCCGGCTGTTCCGCTACACCGCGCAGGTCTTCAGCCTGACCATCGCCGGCCTGCTGGGTCTGGGCCTGCTGATCCTGGGCCTGTCGCTGCACACCCCGGTCTTCATCATCAGGGCCGGCGGCGACAGCACCGCCGTCGACCTGCGCACCCTGTGGCTGGGCGGCTCGATCGCGGTGGGCGCCGCGCTGCTGATCGCGATCGCCCTGGTGGTGCCGCGGCTCGGCGTCTCGCCGTTCTGGGGCCGGATCCTGGACGTGGTGGACAGCCTGCTGCTGATGGCGCTGGTCCCGCTGGCCCTCGCGGTGCTGGACATCTACTCGCTGGTCCGCGGCGTCACCGGCTGAGGCCGGGTCCGGGGGCCGAGCGGCCGACTGGTACCCTGGGGATTCCGAGTCTCAGAAGATCCTGTGCCGCATACCGGGATCGCTCGGTCACCCCAAGAGGAGTTGCAGTGGCTCTCGCCCCTGACGTCAAGAAGCAGATCATCGCCGAGTACGGCCAGAAGGAGGGCGACACCGGCTCCCCCGAGGTGCAGGTGGCCATGCTCTCCCGCCGTATCTCGGACCTGACCGAGCACCTCAAGTTCCACAAGCACGACCACCACAGCCGTCGTGGCCTGCTGATCCTGGTCGGCCAGCGTCGCCGCCTGCTGCAGTACCTGGCCAAGAAGGACATCGAGCGCTTCCGTACGCTCGTCGACCGCCTGGGCATCCGCCGCGGTGCCGCCGGCGGCGCCCGCTAAGACCGCCGCCCGGGGCGGCTCCCCACCAAGGGGAGCCGCCCCTCGCGCGTACCGGCCCCCGGGAGGGGGAATCCGGAAAGAATTCCGAGCTGCAGAATTTACGGTCGGCCTCCCGAGGCGGCCGAGATTCGCACCGTAGGGTTGTGGGCATGCCGGGTGGTGGCGCGAGTTCGCGCTCCACGAGAGCAGCACAACCCCCTGCGGGCCGCAGGCTTCAAACGGAAGCCGCCCGCATCCAGGAGAGCGTCCAGACGCCCGCCGCCGAAAGGCCAGGCCGCCGAGAGGCGCCGGTCCTCGGTAGTGGCCGCCGGGAGTCCCGCGCACGACGCGGGAAGAGCCCGGGGGCTTCGATCGAAGACCGGCCCGGCAGGTCAGGGCCACACCGGCAGGCAAGCGCGGGGGCGCTCTCCGGGAGACGTACGAAAGAGGAGATCTTCCAGGTGGAAGAGAACGTGTTCTACGCCGAGGCCGTGATCGACAACGGTTCCTTCGGCACCCGTACCATCCGCTTCGAGACCGGCCGCCTGGCCCGTCAGGCCGCCGGCTCCGCCGTGGCCTACCTGGACGACGACACCATGGTGCTGTCGGCCACCAGCGCCTCCAAGCAGCCGAAGGAGCACTTCGACTTCTTCCCGCTGACGGTGGACGTCGAGGAGCGGATGTACGCCGCGGGCCGGATCCCCGGCTCGTTCTTCCGTCGTGAGGGCCGCCCCTCCGAGGACGCCATCCTGACCTGCCGCCTGATCGACCGCCCGCTGCGCCCGTCCTTCGTCAAGGGCCTGCGCAACGAGGTCCAGGTCGTCGTCACGGTGATGGCGCTCAACCCCGACCACCTGTACGACGTGGTCGCGATCAACGCCGCCTCCGCCTCCACCCAGCTGGCCGGCCTGCCGTTCTCCGGCCCGATCGGCGGCGTCCGCGTCGCGCTGATCAAGGGTCAGTGGGTGGCCTTCCCGACCCACTCCGAGCTCGAGGACGCCGTCTTCGACATGGTCGTGGCCGGCCGGGTGCTGGCCGACGGCGACGTCGCGATCATGATGGTCGAGGCCGAGGCCACCGACAAGACCATCAAGCTGGTCGCGGGCGGCGCCGAGGCGCCCTCCGAGGAGATCGTGGCCGGCGGTCTGGACGCCGCCAAGCCGTTCATCAAGGTGCTCTGCGAGGCCCAGGCCCGCCTGGCCGCCCAGGCCGCCAAGCCCACCGGCGAGTTCCCGGTCTTCCTGGAGTACCAGGACGACGTGCTGGCCGCGCTGACCACCGCCGTCAAGGACGAGCTGGCCAAGGCGCTCACCATCGCCGGCAAGCAGGAGCGCCAGAACGAGCTGGACCGGGTCAAGGCGGTCGCCGCCGAGAAGCTGCTCCCGGAGTTCGAGGGCCGCGAGAAGGAGATCAGCGCCGCCTACAACGCGCTGACCAAGAAGATCGTGCGCGAGCGCGTCATCAAGGACAAGGTCCGGATCGACGGCCGCGGTGTCACCGACATCCGCACCCTGGCCGCCGAGGTCGAGGCGATCCCGCGGGTGCACGGCTCGGCCCTGTTCGAGCGTGGCGAGACCCAGATCCTGGGCGTCACCACCCTCAACATGCTCCGCATGGAGCAGCAGCTCGACACGCTCTCCCCGGAGACGCGTCGCCGCTACATGCACAACTACAACTTCCCGCCGTACTCGGTCGGCGAGACCGGCCGCGTGGGCTCGCCCAAGCGCCGCGAGATCGGCCACGGCGCGCTGGCCGAGCGGGCGCTGATCCCGGTCCTGCCGACCCGCGAGGAGTTCCCCTACGCGATCCGCCAGGTCTCCGAGGCGCTGGGCTCCAACGGCTCCACCTCGATGGGCTCGGTCTGCGCCTCCACCATGTCGCTGCTGAACGCCGGTGTGCCGCTGAAGGCCGCCGTCGCCGGTATCGCCATGGGCCTGATCTCGCAGGAGATCGACGGTGAGACCCACTACGTCGCGCTGACCGACATCCTGGGTGCCGAGGACGCGTACGGCGACATGGACTTCAAGGTCGCCGGTACCCGCAACTTCATCACCGCCCTGCAGCTGGACACCAAGCTCAACGGCATCCCGGCCTCGGTGCTGGCCGCCGCGCTGAAGCAGGCCAAGGACGCGCGTCTGCACATCCTGGACGTGATGAACGAGGCGATCGACGCGCCCGACGAGATGTCGCCGAACGCGCCGCGCATCATCACCATCAAGATCCCGGTGGACAAGATCGGTGAGGTCATCGGCCCGAAGGGCAAGATGATCAACCAGATCCAGGAGGACACCGGCGCGGACATCACCATCGAGGACGACGGCACCATCTACATCGGTGCGGTCGACGGTCCCTCGGCGGAGGCTGCCCGCACGACGATCAACCAGATCGCCAACCCGACCATGCCGGAGGTCGGCGAGCGCTACCTGGGCACCGTGGTGAAGACCACGACGTTCGGCGCGTTCGTTTCGCTGATGCCGGGCAAGGACGGCCTGCTGCACATCTCGCAGATCCGCAAGCTGGCCGGTGGCAAGCGCGTGGAGAACGTCGAGGACGTGCTGGCCGTCGGCGCCAAGGTGCAGGTCGAGATCGCCGAGATCGACCCGCGCGGCAAGCTCTCGCTGATCCCGGTCGTCGAGGGCGAGGAGGGCGGCGAGACCGCCGCCGCCGAGTGATCACCACTCACTAGCTGGACCCGCGGCCCGTACGCCCTCGCGGCGTACGGGCCGCACCCTGTTGTCTCCTGAGTGAAAGAAGGACGGCCCGTGGCTCAGGCTTCGGCGGCCAAGCAGCGCCCCGGCACCACCCGCACCCTGCTCAAGGGCGTGGACGGCGCCGGAACCGTGCGTCGCACCGTGCTCCCCGGCGGCCTGCGGGTCGTCACCGAGACCCTGCCGACGGTCCGCTCGGCGACCTTCGGGATCTGGGTCGGCGTCGGCTCCCGGGACGAGACGCCGGTGCTGAACGGCGCCACCCACTACCTGGAGCACCTGCTCTTCAAGGGCACCGAGCGGCGCAGCGCGCTGGAGATCTCGGCCGCGCTGGACGCGGTCGGCGGTGAGATGAACGCCTTCACCGCCAAGGAGAACACCTGCTACTACGCGCGGGTGCTGGACACCGACCTGCCGCTGGCCATCGACGTGGTCTGCGACATGCTCACCGGCTCGCTGATCCGCCCCGAGGACGTGGAGGCCGAACGCGGCGTCATCCTCGAGGAGATGGCGATGGCCGAGGACGACCCGGGCGACGTGGTGCACGACCTGTTCGCCAAGGCGATCTACGGCGACGCCCCGCTCGGCCGTCCGATCCTCGGCACCCAGGAGACCGTCAAGGGGCTGACCCGCGACCAGATCGCCGGCTTCTTCAGGCGCCGCTACAAGCCCGAGCACCTGGTGATCGCGGCGGCCGGGAACCTGGACCACAAGGCCGTGGTCAGGCAGGTCGAGCAGGCCTTCGCCGGCCTGCTCGCCAAGTCCGAGGCGGTCCCCGCCGAGGCCCGCCGCGGCCTGCGCGCGGTGCGCACCGCCGGCCGCCTGGAGGTGCTGAACCGCCCCACCGAGCAGGCCCACCTGGTGCTCGGCGTCCCCGGGCTGCCCCGGCACGACGAGCGGCGCTGGGCGCTCGGGGTGCTCAACGCCGCGCTCGGCGGCGGGATGAGCTCGCGGCTCTTCCAGGAGGTGCGGGAGAAGCGCGGCCTGGCCTACTCGGTCTACTCGTACTCCTCCTCCTACGCCGACAGCGGCCTCTTCGGCATCTACGCCGGCTGCCAGCCCAAGCGGGTGGAAGAGGTGCTGCGGATCTGCCGTGAGGAGCTGGAGAAGGTGATCGCCGAGGGCATCACCGAGGAGGAGCTGAGCCGCGCGATCGGCCAGATCTCCGGCTCCACCGTGCTCGGCATGGAGGACACCGGCTCGCTGATGAACCGGATCGGCAAGGCCGAACTCGCCTACGGCCACCACCTCTCGGTGGATGACATGCTGGCGAAGATCGCGAGCGTCACGCTGGAGGACGTCCAGGCGGTGGCCCGCGACGTGCTCGGCGCGCACCGGCCTTCGCTGGCCCTGATCGGGCCGATCACCGACAAGCGGGCGGCCAAGCTCGCGGACCTTATCTGACGACTGCCGCAGCTGGGCTGAAGGGACACCCCATGACTCTCCGAGTGGCCGTCATCGGCGCCACCGGCCGGATCGGCTCCGAGGCCGTCAAGGCCGTCGAAGCCGCCGAGGACCTGGAACTGGTCGCCACCCTCGGCCGGGACTCCGACCTGAAGACCCTGGTCGACTCCGGCACCCAGGTCGCCGTCGAGCTGACCCACCCCGACGCGGTGATGCGCAACCTTGACTTCTGCCTGCACAACGGCATCCACGTGGTCACCGGCACCACCGGCTGGGACGAGGCCAGGCTCGCCGAGGTCGACCACTGGCTGGCCCCCAAGCCGGAGCTCGGCCTGCTGATCGCGCCGAACTTCTCCATCGGCGCGGTGCTCACCATGCGGTTCGCCCAGCAGGCGGCCAGGTACTTCGAGTCGGTCGAGGTGGTCGAGCTGCACCACGACCGCAAGGCCGACGCCCCCTCCGGCACCGCCGCCCGCACCGCCCAGCTGATCGCCGCCGCCCGCGACGCGGCCGGCCGGCCCCGCCAGTCGGACCCCACCACGCACGGCCTGCCGGGCGCGCGCGGCGCCGACGTCGACGGGGTGCCGGTGCACTCGGTGCGGATGCGCGGCCTGCTGGCGCACCAGGAGGTGCTCTTCGGCGACACCGGCGAGACCCTGACGATCCGTCATGACTCGCTGCACCACAGCTGCTTCATGCCGGGCATCCTGCTCGGGGTGCGCCGCGTGGTGGACACGCCGGGGCTGACCTTCGGCCTCGAACACTTCCTCGACCTGTGAGCCGGGTGAGTGCCAGATGACCTCCCGCACCGGCTTCTTCCTCCTCGCCGCAACCCTCTTCTTCGTCGCCCTGGTCTGCATGGGCGAGGGAGTCCAGCTGATCGCCACCGGCAAGCCGTTCGGCATCGGCATCGGGATCTGCGCTTTCATCATCCCGGGCATCGGGGTCTGGTTCCTGCGCCAGACCATCCGCTTCGGCCGCACCACCGAGGCGATGTCCCGCGAGCTGGCGGCCGAGGGCGGGCTGCCGGTGGACGAGCTGCGCCGCACCTCGGGCGGCCGGATCGACCGCGCCTCGGCCGACGAGGTGTTCGCCCGGCGCAAGGCCGAGGCGGAGGCCGCCCCGCAGGACTGGCGGGTCTGGTTCCGGCTGGCCGTCGCCTACGCGGACGCCGGTGACACCCCCAGGGCCCGTACGACCATGCACCATGCGATCAAGTTGAGGAGCAACCCGTGACCGACGAAGCAGCGGCCACCCCCACCTTCCGCAGCGATGTCACTGTGGAGCTGGTCCGCAGCGCCGCCGCCGACTCCGATGTGGTCTGGGCCGCCCGGGTCTCGACCGCCGGCGAGCAGTCGCTGGAGGCGGTCCGGCAGGACCCGGAGAAGTCCAAGGGCCTGATCAACTTCCTGATGCGCGACCGGCACGGCACGCCCTTCGAGCACAACTCGATGACCTTCTTCATCAGCGCGCCGATCTTCGTCTTCCGCGAGTTCCACCGCCACCGCAGCGGCTGGTCCTACAACGAGGAGAGCGGTCGCTACCGCGAGCTGCAGCCGGTCTTCTACGTGCCGGGCCAGGAGCGCAAGCTGGTCCAGCAGGGCCGCCCCGGCAAGTACGAGTTCGTCGAGGGCACGCCCGAGCAGCACAAGCTCACGTCCGAGGCGATGCGATGGTCCTACCAGCAGTCGTACACGGCATACCAGGAGATGCTTGCCGAAGGCGTCGCCCGCGAGGTGGCCCGCGCGGTGCTGCCGGTGGGCCTGTTCTCCTCCATGTACGCGACCTGCAACGCGCGTTCGCTGATGCACTTCCTCTCGCTGCGGACCAAGGACGAGCGGGCCACGGTGCCCAGCTTCCCGCAGCGGGAGATCGAGATGGTGGCCGAGCTGATGGAGGCCCAGTGGGCGCAGCTGATGCCGCTCACCCATGCGGCCTTCAACGCCCACGGCCGGGTCGCGCCCTGACCTGGCGCGATAGGCATATGGACGCATTGGCCCGGCATGTCTGGATTGCGACCGATTCGGGCGCTCCCTAGGCTCAGGGCACGGATTCCGGTGCTGCTTGAACCCCCGAGCAAGCAGCACCGGAATCCTATGGTTTGTCCGGATCCTGGCCGGCCTTCAAGGCCTCCGTTGTCCGAACCATGGACCGGAGTCACGGCCTCCTCATCGGCTACGAGTATTTTTGGACCCATGGCTCCGACCTCCACACCCCGTGCACCCTTCGGCCGGGTCCTCACCGCGATGGTGACCCCGTTCACCGCCGACGGCGGGCTCGACCTCGACGGCGCCCAGCGCCTGGCCGCCCACCTGGTGGACTCCGGCAACGACGGCCTGGTCCTCAACGGCACCACCGGCGAGTCGCCGACCACCAGTGACGCCGAGAAGGCGCAGCTGCTGCGGGCCGTGCTCGAGGCGGTCGGCGAGCGCGCCCAGGTGATCGCGGGCGTCGGCACCAACGACACCGCGCACAGCCTGGAGCTGGCCCGGCAGGCCGAGGCCGCCGGCGCCCACGGGCTGCTGGTGGTCACCCCGTACTACAGCAAGCCCCCGCAGGAGGGCCTCTACCGGCACAACGTCGCCATCGCCGACGCCACCGAGCTGCCGGTGATGCTGTACGACATCCCCGGGCGCAGCGGCGTCGCGCTGAGCCACGAGACGCTGGTCCGCCTGGGCGAGCACCCGCGGATCGTCGCCAACAAGGACGCCAAGGGCGACCTCGGCGCCGCCGCCTGGGCGATCGCCCGCAGCGACCTCGCCTGGTACTCCGGTGACGACATCCTCAACCTGCCGCTGCTCTCGGTCGGAGCCGTCGGTGTGGTGAGCGTGGTCGGCCACGTGGTCGCCGACCGGCTGCGCGCCATGATCGAGGCCTTCGGGGCCGGCCGGGTCGCCGAGGCCACCGGGATCCACCAGGGCCTGCTCCCGGTCTTCAGCGGTATGTTCCGCACCCAGGGCGTGATCCTCACCAAGGCCGCGCTCACCCTGCAGGGCCTGCCCGCAGGCCCGCTGCGGCTGCCGCTGGTCGACGCCACGCCCGAGGAGATCACGCGATTGAAGGAGGATCTCGCCGCCGGCGGGGTACACCTGTAACCAGAAGACGTGCGCGCCTTCCGGATCGCCGGACCCCGATGCCGCACCCGGGGATCCGCCGCTGGACCGGAGACGACAGGCGCGAGGCACAGCAAGCCAGCCGCTCGGTGACGGGCGGACCGACCTGATAGGTACCTAGCGAAAGTCGCGCGCCATATGTCAGCGGGAGAACTCCCGGGCATATGGCGCGCGGCGCGAAGGAGAGTCTTTTGAGCCACCCTCACCCTGACCTCGGCGCGCCCCCGGCGCTCGCGCCGAACGCGATCCGGATCACCCCGCTCGGCGGCCTCGGGGAGATCGGGCGCAACATGACGGTGCTGGAGCATGCCGGGCGGCTGCTCATCATCGACTGCGGCGTCCTGTTCCCCGAGGACGAGCAGCCGGGCATCGACCTGATCCTGCCGGACTTCTCCTCGATCCGGGACCGCCTCGACAAGATCGATGGCATCGTCCTGACCCACGGTCACGAGGACCACATCGGCGCCGTCCCGTACCTGCTGCGGGAGAACCCCGACATCCCGCTGATCGGCTCGAAGCTGACGCTGGCGCTGATCGAGGCCAAGCTCGCCGAGCACCGCATCCGGCCGTACGTGCTGGAGGTCGCCGAGGGGGAGCGCGAGCAGATCGGCCCCTTCAACTGCGAGTTCATCGCGGTGAACCACTCCATCCCGGACGCGCTCGCCGTTGCCGTCCGCACCCCCGCCGGCATGGTCGTCGCCACCGGTGACTTCAAGATGGACCAGCTGCCGCTGGACGGCCGGCTCACCGACCTGCCCGCCTTCGCCAAGCTGGCCGAAGAGGGCATGGACCTGCTGCTGGTGGACTCCACCAACGCCGAGGTCCCCGGCTTCATCCCGCACGAGCGGGACATCTCCGCCGCGCTGCGCAACGTCTTCGCCAACGCGGACAAGCGGATCATCGTCGCCTCCTTCGCCAGCCACGTGCACCGGATCCAGCAGGTGCTGGACGCCGCGCACGAGTACAAGCGCAAGGTCGCCTTCGTCGGCCGCTCGATGGTGCGCAACATGGGCATCGCGCGCGACCTGGGCTACCTCAAGGTGCCGGGCAACCTGATCGTGGACGTGAAGCAGCTGGACGACCTGCCGGACAAGGAGGTCGTGCTGGTCTGCACCGGTTCGCAGGGCGAGCCGATGGCCGCCCTCTCCCGGATGGCCAACCGCGACCACCAGATCCGGATCGTCGAGGGCGACACCGTGATCATGGCCTCCTCGCTGATCCCCGGCAACGAGACCGCGATCTACCGGGTGATCAACGGCCTGACCCGCTGGGGCGCCAACGTGGTGCACAAGGGCAACGCCAAGGTGCACGTCTCGGGCCACGCCTCCTCGGGCGAACTGCTGTACTTCTTCAACATCTGCAAGCCGAAGAACCTGATGCCGGTGCACGGCGAGTGGCGCCACCTGCGCGCCTGCGCCGACCTCGGGATCAAGACCGGTGTCCCGAAGAACCGCACCGTGATCGCCGAGGACGGCGTGGTGGTCGACCTGGTCGACGGCGTCGCCAAGATCGTCGGCAAGGTGCAGGCCGGCTACGTCTACGTCGACGGCAGCTCGGTCGGTGATGTCACCGAGTCCTCGCTGAAGGACCGCCGGATCCTCGGCGAGGAGGGCTTCATCTCGGTCTTCGTGGTGGTGGACTCCAGCAGCGGCAAGATCGTCAGCGGCCCCACCATCCAGGCCCGCGGCTCGGGCATCGACGACGGTGCCTTCAGCCCGGTGGTCCAGAAGCTGGAGGAGGCGCTGCGCAAGTCCGCCGACAACGGCGTGCTGGAGGTGCGCCAGGTCCAGCAGCTGGTGCGCCGCATCATCGGCAAGTGGGTGGCGGACAACTACCGCCGCCGGCCGATGATCCTGCCGGTCGTGGTCGAGGTCTGACGCACCGCGCGGTCGCCACCGGCCCCGGACAGCTCAGCTGTCCGGGGCCGGTTTGACTCTCGGGGCCTGGCTGCGTAATGTTCTCCGAGTTGCCCCGGCCGCAGAGCGGCTCGGAGGCGAAACCCCCCTGGAACACCTGAGCGATGTTTCCGCATGCCCTTTTCGAAGGAAATTGCGAAACAGAAACTCTGATAGAGTCTGGGACAGCGGAAAGCCGAAAGGCCGGAAGCAAAACCGTGGAAAGCGAAGCGGAAAAGGCACTGAGCCGGATCTGATAAGCTGGAAACACGAAAGAACGAAGCGCCCGGAGAGCTTGCGAGAGCGGCTTGAAGGAAGCGTCCGTTCCTTGAGAACTCAACAGCGTGCCAAAAGTCAACGCCAGATATGTTGACATCCCCGGCCTCGATCGTTTGATCGGGGTTGGAGATTCCTTTTGAAGTAAAACACTAGCGAGGACGCAGTGCACGAGGTCACCCTATTCCGGTGGTTGTCGTGCCGCTCAACGCGGGTGTCGACCCGATTACGGGAAAACATTCACGGAGAGTTTGATCCTGGCTCAGGACGAACGCTGGCGGCGTGCTTAACACATGCAAGTCGAACGGTGAAGCCCTTCGGGGTGGATCAGTGGCGAACGGGTGAGTAACACGTGGGCAATCTGCCCTGCACTCTGGGACAAGCCCTGGAAACGGGGTCTAATACCGGATATGACCTTCCTCCGCATGGGGGTTGGTGTAAAGCTCCGGCGGTGCAGGATGAGCCCGCGGCCTATCAGCTTGTTGGTGGGGTAATGGCCTACCAAGGCGACGACGGGTAGCCGGCCTGAGAGGGCGACCGGCCACACTGGGACTGAGACACGGCCCAGACTCCTACGGGAGGCAGCAGTGGGGAATATTGCACAATGGGCGAAAGCCTGATGCAGCGACGCCGCGTGAGGGATGACGGCCTTCGGGTTGTAAACCTCTTTCAGCAGGGAAGAAGCGCAAGTGACGGTACCTGCAGAAGAAGCACCGGCTAACTACGTGCCAGCAGCCGCGGTAATACGTAGGGTGCGAGCGTTGTCCGGAATTATTGGGCGTAAAGAGCTCGTAGGCGGCCTGTCGCGTCGGATGTGAAAGCCCGGGGCTTAACCCCGGGTCTGCATTCGATACGGGCAGGCTAGAGTGTGGTAGGGGAGATCGGAATTCCTGGTGTAGCGGTGAAATGCGCAGATATCAGGAGGAACACCGGTGGCGAAGGCGGATCTCTGGGCCATTACTGACGCTGAGGAGCGAAAGCGTGGGGAGCGAACAGGATTAGATACCCTGGTAGTCCACGCCGTAAACGTTGGGAACTAGGTGTTGGCGACATTCCACGTCGTCGGTGCCGCAGCTAACGCATTAAGTTCCCCGCCTGGGGAGTACGGCCGCAAGGCTAAAACTCAAAGGAATTGACGGGGGCCCGCACAAGCAGCGGAGCATGTGGCTTAATTCGACGCAACGCGAAGAACCTTACCAAGGCTTGACATATACCGGAAACGTTCAGAGATGGGCGCCCCCTTGTGGTCGGTATACAGGTGGTGCATGGTTGTCGTCAGCTCGTGTCGTGAGATGTTGGGTTAAGTCCCGCAACGAGCGCAACCCTTGTTCTGTGTTGCCAGCATGCCTTTCGGGGTGATGGGGACTCACAGGAGACTGCCGGGGTCAACTCGGAGGAAGGTGGGGACGACGTCAAATCATCATGCCCCTTATGTCTTGGGCTGCACACGTGCTACAATGGTCGGTACAAAGGGCTGCGATACCGTGAGGTGGAGCGAATCCCAAAAAGCCGGCCTCAGTTCGGATTGGGGTCTGCAACTCGACCCCATGAAGTTGGAGTTGCTAGTAATCGCAGATCAGCATGCTGCGGTGAATACGTTCCCGGGCCTTGTACACACCGCCCGTCACGTCACGAAAGTCGGTAACACCCGAAGCCGGTGGCCTAACCCTTGGGAGGGAGCCGTCGAAGGTGGGACCAGCGATTGGGACGAAGTCGTAACAAGGTAGCCGTACCGGAAGGTGCGGCTGGATCACCTCCTTTCTAAGGAGCACATGGCCGGTTGCGAGCGAATGTCTCGCACGGTTGCTCATGGGTGGAACGTTGACTATTCGGCACACAGGGTTGGTTGTCTCCTAGTACTGCTTCGGCGTGGAACGGTTTCGGTTGATCTGGTGTGTCGGGCACGTTGTTGGGTCCTGAGGGAACGAGTAATCGTTGTCTCAGTGCCGGTCCCATGCGAGGCATCCTTTGGGGTGTTGAGGGTGGGTGTCTGGTCGTTGTTTGAGAACTGCACAGTGGACGCGAGCATCTGTGGCCAAGTTTTTAAGGGCGCACGGTGGATGCCTTGGCACCAGGAACCGATGAAGGACGTGGGAGGCCGCGATAGGCCCCGGGGAGCTGTCAACCGAGCTTTGATCCGGGGGTGTCCGAATGGGGAAACCCGGCAGTCGTCATGGGCTGTCACCCATACCTGAACACATAGGGTATGTGGAGGGAACGCGGGGAAGTGAAACATCTCAGTACCCGCAGGAAGAGAAAACAACCGTGATTCCGGGAGTAGTGGCGAGCGAAACCGGATGAGGCTAAACCGGAGTGGTGTGAGACCCGGCAGGGGTTGCCATTTCGGGGTCGTGGGAAAGTTCTTCAGTCGTCTGCCGGCGGCTGGGTGAGTCAGAAACCGTTGGTGTAGTCGAAGGACATGCGAAAGGTCCGGCGTAGAGGGTAAGACCCCCGTAGACGAAACATCAGCGGCTCACTTGAGCTTCTCCCAAGTAGCACGGAGCCCGAGAAATTCCGTGTGAATCTGGCGGGACCACCCGCTAAGCCTAAATATTCCCTGGTGACCGATAGCGGATAGTACCGTGAGGGAATGGTGAAAAGTACCGCGGGAGCGGAGTGAAATAGTACCTGAAACCGTGTGCCTACAAGCCGTGGGAGCGTCGTTCGTCAGTTTACTGGCGGGCCGTGACTGCGTGCCTTTTGAAGAATGAGCCTGCGAGTTTGCGGTGTGTAGCGAGGTTAACCCGTGTGGGGTAGCCGTAGCGAAAGCGAGTCCGAATAGGGCGTTTGAGTTGCATGCCCAAGACCCGAAGCGGAGTGATCTAGCCATGGGCAGGTTGAAGCGCGGGTAAGACCGCGTGGAGGACCGAACCCACCAGGGTTGAAAACCTGGGGGATGACCTGTGGTTAGGGGTGAAAGGCCAATCAAACTCCGTGATAGCTGGTTCTCCCCGAAATGCATTTAGGTGCAGCGTCACGTGTTTCTTGCCGGAGGTAGAGCACTGGATAGGCGATGGGCCTCACCGGGTTACTGACCTTAGCCAAACTCCGAATGCCGGTAAGTGAGAGCGTGGCAGTGAGACTGTGGGGGATAAGCTCCATGGTCGAGAGGGAAACAGCCCAGAACACCGACTAAGGTCCCTAAGCGTGTGCTAAGTGGGAAAGGATGTGGAGTCGCAGAGACAACCAGGAGGTTGGCTTAGAAGCAGCCACCCTTGAAAGAGTGCGTAATAGCTCACTGGTCAAGTGATTCCGCGCCGACAATGTAGCGGGGCTCAAGCACACCACCGAAGTCGTGTCATTCACAGAATACGTCCAACGACGCTGTGGATGGGTAGGGGAGCGTCGTGTTCCGGGTGAAGCGGCCGAGGAATCGAGTCGTGGACGGGATACGAGTGAGAATGCAGGCATGAGTAGCGATACAAGAGTGGGAAACTCTTGCGCCGATTGACCAAGGGTTCCTGGGTCAAGCTGATCTGCCCAGGGTAAGTCGGGACCTAAGGCGAGGCCGACAGGCGTAGTCGATGGACAACGGGTTGATATTCCCGTACCCGCTTTGAAGCGCCAACGTCGAACCTCTGAATGCTAAAGCCGTGAAGCCGGCCCGGAGTCTTCGGACAAAGGGACGTGGTGGAGCCGCTGATCCAACAGGGTAGTAGGTGAGCGATGGGGTGACGCAGGAAGGTAGTCCAGCCCGGGCGGTGGTAGTCCCGGGGTAAGGGTGTAGGCCGAGTGATAGGCAAATCCGTCACTCATTAAGGCTGAGACCTGATGCCGAGCCGATTGTGGTGAAGTGGATGATCCTATGCTGTCGAGAAAAGCCTCTAGCGAGTTTCATGGCGGCCCGTACCCCAAACCGACTCAGGTGGTCAGGTAGAGAATACCGAGGCGTTCGGGTGAACTATGGTTAAGGAACTCGGCAAAATGCCCCCGTAACTTCGGGAGAAGGGGGCCATTCCTGGTGATGAGACTTGCTCTCTGAGCTGGGGGTGGCCGCAGAGACCAGCGAGAAGCGACTGTTTACTAAAAACACAGGTCCGTGCGAAGCCGTAAGGCGATGTATACGGACTGACGCCTGCCCGGTGCTGGAACGTTAAGGGGACCGGTTAGCTCTGATTCGTCAGGGCGAAGCTGAGAACTTAAGCGCCAGTAAACGGCGGTGGTAACTATAACCATCCTAAGGTAGCGAAATTCCTTGTCGGGTAAGTTCCGACCTGCACGAATGGCGTAACGACTTCTCGACTGTCTCAACCATAGGCCCGGTGAAATTGCATTACGAGTAAAGATGCTCGTTTCGCGCAGCAGGACGGAAAGACCCCGGGACCTTTACTATAGCTTGATATTGGTGTTCGGTTCGGCTTGTGTAGGATAGGTGGGAGACTTTGAAGCAGCAACGCCAGTTGTTGTGGAGTCGTCGTTGAAATACCACTCTGGTCGTGCTGGATGTCTAACCTGGGTCCGTGATCCGGATCAGGGACAGTGTCTGGTGGGTAGTTTAACTGGGGCGGTTGCCTCCTAAAGAGTAACGGAGGCGCCCAAAGGTTCCCTCAGCCTGGTTGGCAATCAGGTGTTGAGTGTAAGTGCACAAGGGAGCTTGACTGTGAGACCGACGGGTCGAGCAGGTGCGAAAGCAGGGACTAGTGATCCGGCGGTGGCTTGTGGAAGCGCCGTCGCTCAACGGATAAAAGGTACCCCGGGGATAACAGGCTGATCTTCCCCAAGAGTCCATATCGACGGGATGGTTTGGCACCTCGATGTCGGCTCGTCGCATCCTGGGGCTGGAGTAGGTCCCAAGGGTTGGGCTGTTCGCCCATTAAAGCGGTACGCGAGCTGGGTTTAGAACGTCGTGAGACAGTTCGGTCCCTATCCGCTGTGCGCGTAGGAGTGTTGAGAAGGGCTGTCCCTAGTACGAGAGGACCGGGACGGACGAACCTCTGGTGTGCCAGTTGTCCTGCCAAGGGCATGGCTGGTTGGCTACGTTCGGGAGGGATAACCGCTGAAAGCATCTAAGCGGGAAGCCTGCTTCGAGATGAGCACTCCCACCTCCTTGAGAGGGTAAGGCTCCCAGTAGACGACTGGGTTGATAGGCCGGATGTGGAAGCCTCGTAAGGGGTGGAGCTGACCGGTACTAATAGGCCGAGGGCTTGTCCTCAGTTGCTCGCGTCCACTGTGTTGTTCTGAAACAACGACCCCACGCCAGGTCACGGTGTGGTGCGGTTGACAGTTTCATAGTGTTTCGGTGGTCATAGCGTGAGGGAAACGCCCGGTTACATTCCGAACCCGGAAGCTAAGCCTCATAGCGCCGATGGTACTGCAGGGGGGACCCTGTGGGAGAGTAGGACGCCGCCGAACAATTCTTCTAGAAAAGCCCCCCATCCGGGAACGGATGGGGGGCTTTTCTGCGTTTCCGGCCTTTTTCAGAGCTGCCGCTTGAAGCCGATATGCGACCCGGTGAATCCGAGCCGCTCGTAGAAGCGGTGCGCGTCGGTGCGGCTCTGGTCCGAGGTGAGTTGCACCAGGTCCGCGCCGAGTTCGCGGGAGCGGTCGATCGCCCATTCCATCAGCACCGTGCCGAGGCCGTTGCCGCGCTCGTCGGCGTGCACTCGCACGGCCTCCACGATGGCGCGGGTGGTGCCGCTCCTGGAGAGGCCGGGGATCACGCTGAGCTGCAGGGTGCCGACCACCCGGCCCGCGCGGACGGCGACGGTCGGGTGCTGGTTGGGGTCGGCGGCGACGCGTTCCCAAGCGGCGTAGTAAGGGGTCAGGTCGTCCGGGCTCTCCCGGGTGGCGGCTATCGAGTCGGCGGCGAGCATGGCCACGATGGCGGGAATGTCCTCCGGGGTGGCCGGGCGGATCACAAGGTCGTTCATGTCGCTCACCCTAGTGACGCCGGTCGACCCGGCGTCCGGCCGGCTCACGCGTCAGCGGTCGTGCCCTTGATGATCGAGAAGACCGCGCCGTGCGGGTCGGCGAGCTGCGCGAACCGGCCCACGCCGGGTTCGTCCACCGGGGCGCCCCGCACGCTGCCGCCCAGTTCCTGGGCCCGGGCGAGGGTGGCGTCGACGTCGGCCACCTCGAAGTAGGGGAGCCAGTAGGAGACGCCGCCCGCCGCCTTGTCCTCGGGCAGCAGGCGCGCGATGCCACCCTGACTGGCGTCGGTGCCGCCGCCGGTGGGGCTGACCACGGTGTAGGTGAAGTCGCCGAACGGGACGTCCTGCGCCATCCAGTGCAGGACGGTGGTGTAGAAGGCCTTGGCTGCTTTCGGGTCGCTGGTGTGCAGCTCGGTCCAGCAGAGCGTGCCGACCGCCGTCACGGCGTCCAGGCCGACGGTCTCGCCGGGCTGCCAGACGGCGAACCGGGCGCCGGTCGGGTCGGTGAAGCCGGCCATCCGACCGTCGGTGAAGACGTCGAACGGACCGAACCTGACCGCGCCCCCGGCCTGTTGGACGAGTTCGCAGGTCCGGTCGGTGTCCTCGCTCTTGAAGTAGAGCGTCCAGGCCGAGGCGGCGCCCTCCTCGGTGAGCGGGCCCAGCGCGGCGACGGTCCTGCCGTCCAGCTGGAAGAAGCCGTAGCCGCCGGAGTCCGGGCCGGCCGAGCTGAACGTCCAGCCGAACAGCGTGCCGTAGAAGGCCTGGGCGCCATCGGTGTCGGGACTGCCCAGATCGAGCCAGTTCGGCGCGCCGGGTACGTAGGTGGTGGTCAGCATGGTGTCTTCCGCTTCGTTGCGGTCCGGAGTACCGGTAGGCGTCCGGGCATGACGGATGAGTCCTCCTCTGCCATCGTCGGCCTTCCGGCCAGGCGGGACAATCGCGCACCGCGGTGTCGGCCCGGCGCGGTACCGTGCATCACGCATGGTTCAGCGGCGGTGTTGAGGGGGTCCCCGGATGGCCGGGCAGCGGTCCCAGACGGCTCAGGTGCCCGAGCAGCGGCAGCTCGCCGAGGTCGAGGGCGTGCTGGAGCGGATCACCTACGCCAACGAGGAGACCGGCTACACGGTCGCCAGGGTCGACACCGGGCGCGGTGCCAACGACCTGCTGACGGTGGTCGGCGCGCTGCTCGGCGCGCAGGTGGGGGAGTCGCTGCGGCTGCACGGCCGGTGGGGCTCGCACCCGCAGTACGGGCGCCAGTTCACCGTGGAGAACTACACCACGGTGCTGCCGGCCACCGTGCAGGGCATCCAGCGCTACCTGGGTTCGGGCCTGATCAAGGGGATCGGCCCGCGCTTCGCCGAGCGGATCGTCGAGCACTTCGGCGTCGACACGCTGACCGTGATCGAGCAGCAGCCCGGCCGGCTGGTCGAGGTTCCGGGGCTGGGGCCGAAGCGGACCAAGATGATCGCCGCGGCCTGGGAGGAGCAGAAGGCGATCAAGGAGGTGATGGTCTTCCTCCAGGGGGTGGGCGTCTCCACCTCGCTCGCCGTGCGGATCTACAAGAAGTACGGCGACAGCTCGATCGGCGTGGTGAAGAACGAGCCCTACCGGCTGGCCGCCGACGTCTGGGGCATCGGCTTCCTGACCGCCGACCGGATCGCGCAGGCGGTCGGCATCCCGCACGACAGCCCGGAGCGGGTGAAGGCGGGCCTGCAGTACGCGCTCTCGCAGAGCAGCGACCAGGGACACTGCTACCTGCCCGAGGAGCGGTTGATCGCCGATGGGGTGAAGCTCCTCCAGGTGGACGTCGGCCTGGTGATCGAGTCGCTGGCCGAGCTGGTCGCCGAGGAGGGCGTGGTTCGCGAGAGCCTGCCGGGCGACGGTGGTGAGCCGGTCACCGCGGTCTACCTGGTGCCGTTCCACCGCGCCGAGATCTCGCTGTCGAACCAGTTGCTGCGGCTGCTGCGCGCGCCGGACGACCGGATGCCCGGCTTCGCGGACGTGGACTGGCCGAAGGCGCTGGCCTGGCTGGGGCGGCGGACCGGGGCCGAGCTGGCGCCGGAGCAGGAGCAGTCGGTCCGGCTCGCGCTGACCGAGAAGGTCGCGGTGCTGACCGGTGGTCCGGGCTGCGGCAAGTCCTTCACCGTCAAGTCGATCGTCACGCTCGCGCTGGCCAAGCGGGCGAAGGTGCTGCTGGCCGCGCCGACCGGGCGGGCGGCCAAGCGGCTGGCGGAGCTGACGGGACATCAGGCCTCGACCGTGCACCGGCTGCTGGAGCTGCGGCCGGGCGGGGACGCGGCCTACGACCGGGACCGGCCGCTGGACGCCGACCTGGTGGTGGTCGACGAGGCCTCGATGCTGGACCTGATCCTGGCGAACAAGCTGGTCAAGGCGGTGGCGCCGGGTGCGCACCTGCTCTTCGTGGGGGACGTGGACCAGCTGCCCTCGGTCGGGGCCGGCGAGGTGCTGCGCGACCTGCTCGCCGAGGGCGGGCCGATCCCGTCGGTCCGGCTGACCCGGATCTTCCGTCAGGCCCAGCAGTCCGGTGTGGTGGTGAACGCGCACCGGATCAACGAGGGTCAGCCGCCGCTCACCGACGGGCTGCCCGACTTCTTCCTCTTCGTGGAGGACGACACCGAGCGCGCGGCGGGCCTGGTGGTGGACGTGGTGGCCCGCCGGATCCCGCAGCGGTTCCGGCTGGACGCCCGCCGGGACGTCCAGGTGCTGGCCCCGATGCACCGCGGACCGGCCGGCGCCGGCAACCTCAACACGCTGCTCCAGGCAGCGGTCACCCCCGGGCGGGAGGGGCTGGCCGAGAAGCGCTTCGGCGGGCGCACCTTCCGGGTCGGCGACAAGGTGACCCAGATCCGCAACAACTACGAGAAGGGGCAGAACGGCGTCTTCAACGGCACGGTCGGCGTGGTCACCGCACTGAGTGTGGAGGACCAGCGCCTGACCGTACTGACCGACGAGGACGAGGAAGTGCCGTACGACTTCGACGAACTTGACGAGTTGCAGCACGCCTACGCCGTCACCATCCACCGCTCGCAGGGCAGTGAGTACCCGGCGGTGGTGATTCCGGTCACCACCTCGGCCTGGACCATGCTGCAGCGCAATCTGCTCTACACGGCGGTCACCCGGGCGAAGAAGCTGGTGGTGCTGGTCGGCTCCCGCAAGGCGATCGGGCAGGCGGTGCGCACCGTGAGCGCGGGGCGCCGTCATTCAGCTCTCGATCACCGGCTGTCCATTGGATGATCACCCGAGGCCGAATGGGGGCCGGGGCCCCGGCGGGGGTATCTTGACGTGAAGAAATTGATGGACCAGCCTAGTCTTGCTGCGATCTTGTCCGGTTCGTACGGGCTGGAGCGTCGGTTCTTGTAGTGCAAGGCCCTTTTGGGCCACCCCGGGTGCGCGGTCGTCCTCCGGATGGGGGAGGGTGGACGGGCAGGGCACCCTGGAAGCGGATTTTCATTTCGTCGGTGAGGAAGCGCGTGAGCGAGAACAGTCAGGAATCTGTAGTACTGCGGTACCAGGGCGGCGAGTACGAGTACCCCGTCGTCGAGAGCACTGCGGGGAACTCCGGCTTCGACATCTCGAAGCTGCTCCCGCAGACCGGCCTGGTCACCCTGGACAACGGCTTCGGCAACACCGCTGCCTACAAGTCCGCGATCACCTTCGTCGACGGTGACAACGGCATCCTCCGCTACCGCGGTTACCCGATCGAGCAGCTCGCCGAGCAGGCCAGCTTCATCGAGACCGCCTACCTCCTGATCAACGGTGAGCTGCCGACTCCCGACCAGCTGGCGGAGTTCAACAGCGAGATCACCCAGCACACGCTGCTGCACGAGGACGTCAAGCGCTTCTACCAGGGCTTCCCCCGCGACGCGCACCCGATGGCGATGCTCTCCTCGGTGGTCGGCGCGCTGTCGACCTTCTACCAGGACAGCCACAACCCGTTCGACGCGGCCCAGCGCCACCTGTCGACGGTCCGCCTGCTGGCGAAGCTGCCGACCATCGCGGCCTACGCGTACAAGAAGTCGGTCGGCCAGCCGTTCGTCTACCCGCGCAACGACCTGAGCTACGTCGAGAACTTCCTGCGGATGACCTTCGCGGTCCCGGCCCAGGACTACGAGCTCAACCCGGTGATCGTCAACGCGCTGGACAAGCTCTTCATCCTGCACGCCGACCACGAGCAGAACTGCTCCACCTCGACCGTGCGCCTGGTCGGCTCCAGCCACGCCAACCAGTTCGCCTCGATCTCGGCGGGCATCTCGGCGCTCTGGGGCCCGCTGCACGGCGGCGCCAACCAGGCCGTGCTGGAGATGCTGGAGCAGATCCAGGCCGACGGCGGCGACGTCGACGCCTTCATCCGCAAGGTGAAGAACCGCGAGGACGGCGTCAAGCTGATGGGCTTCGGCCACCGCGTGTACAAGGCCTTCGACCCGCGCGCCGCGCTGGTCAAGGGCCTGGCGCACGACGTGCTGGCGCAGCTGGGCAAGTCGGACGAGCTGCTGGAGATCGCGCTCAAGCTGGAGGAGCACGCGCTGAGCGACGACTTCTTCGTCTCGCGCAAGCTCTACCCGAACGTCGACTTCTACACCGGCCTGATCTACCGCGCGATGGGCTTCCCGACCAGCATGTTCACCGTGCTGTTCGCGCTCGGCCGGCTGCCCGGGTGGATCGCCCACTGGCACGAGATGATCAACGACCCGACCAGCCGGATCGGCCGTCCGCGCCAGATCTACACCGGCACCGCGATCCGGGACTTCGTGGCGCTCGACAAGCGCTGACACCCGCTCCGCAACCGCGAAGGCCCCGCAGCTCGTGCTGCGGGGCCTTCGGCGTGTCTGCGGGCGGCCGGCGGTCGAGATGACGTCGCACGGCGGCGGACATGACGTCGCACGGCCGCCGGGAAGCGGACAAGACCGGGAACGGCCGCTCAAAGCGTTCCTGGTCACTCGCTGCCCGGCGCCGTGCGCGCCCGGGGCCCGCCGGAGCCCCGTTGGGCGGCGCGCCGACCACGGGTGCGCGGCCCTGCCCCCAGGGGAGAGGGTGGGGTCGCACGGTGCCGTTCCGCAGTCGTCTGCCGCACTCACCAAGGTAAGACGTATCTGGGCCGGCAAAGTTACGTCGGGGGTGTGTGAGTTGTCTCTCGCTACCGTCCGCGTCCCCGGGTTCACCCGCACATACCACATGACTCCCGGCGCCCGACGTCACCCTCCCCGCAGTGATGGCAACCCAGCGTGATAGGAATCGTGGCATTCCGGTACGGACAGGGCGGGAGAGACACAGATGGCCAGGAACGTCGTCGTCACCGGTGGTGGCACCGGGATCGGCCTGGAGATCGCCCGGCGGTTCGCCGAGGAGGGCGACGCGGTGGTGATCGTGGGCCGCCGGCGCGCGGTGCTGGAGGAGGCCGCCGAGCGGCTCGGTGGTGCCGTCAGCACGCTGGTCTGCGACCTGGCCGACCCCGATGCGGTGGAGGCGGCGCTGGGCGCGCTGCCGGCCCGGATCGACGTCCTGGTCAACAATGCCGGCAGCCGGGAGACCGGCTTCGGGGCCGGGCCGCACGCGCTGCTGGCCCGCTGGCGCGGCGACTTCGAGCGCAACGTGCTCACCGCGGTGCTGCTCACCGAGTCGGTGCGGGACCGGCTCACCCCGGGCGAGGGCCGGGTGATCACGATCAGCTCGATCGCGGCGCTGCGCGGGGCCGGCTCCTACGGGGCCGCCAAGGCCTCGCTGCACGCCTGGAACCACTTCCTGGCCGCCCAGCTGGGCCCCTCCGGGATCACCGCCAACATCGTGGCGCCCGGCACGGTGGCCGGCACCGAGTTCTTCGGCCCCCGGCTGGACGAGGCCGAGGTCTCCCGCCGGGCCGCCCGCACCCTGCTCGGCCGGATCGGTGAGACCGGCGAGGTGGCGGCGGCCGTGCACTTCCTGGCCTCGCCCGGGGCGGGGTTCATCACCGCCGAGATCCTGCACTGCAACGGCGGCGAGCTGCTGGGGCGGTGACGCTGCCCGAGCCGTTGGGGCGGCGACGCCGCAGCAGCCCGCCACCAGTGGGTCAGCGGCCGAAGCGCCGCAGCCGCAGGCTGTTGGTCACCACGAAGACCGAGGAGAAGGCCATGGTGGCCCCCGCGACCGTCGGGTCGAGCAGCCCGGCGGCGGCCAGTGGGATCGCGGCCACGTTGTAGGCGAAGGCCCAGAAGAGGTTGCCCTTGATGGTGGCCAGGGTCCGCCGGGAGAGCCGGATCGCGTCCGCCGCCACCCGCAGGTCGCCGCGGACCAGGGTCAGGTCGCCGGCCTCGATCGCCGCGTCGCTGCCGGTGCCCATGGCCAGCCCCAGATCGGCCTGGGCGAGCGCGGCCGCGTCGTTCACGCCGTCCCCGACCATCGCCACCGAGCGGCCCTCGTCCTGCAGCCGTGCGATGACCGCGACCTTCTCCTCGGGCAGCACCTCGGCGATCACGTCGGCCGGCTCGATCCCGACCTCGGCCGCCACCGCCCGCGCCACCGCGGCGTGGTCGCCGGTCAGCAGCACCGGGCGCAGGCCCAGCGCGCGCAGCTCGCGCACCGCCTGTGCGCTGGTCGGCTTGACGGTGTCGGCGACCACCAGGACCGCGCGGGCCGCACCGTCCCAGCCGACCGCGACGGCGGTGCGCCCGGTGGCCTCGGCGGCGGCCTTCGCGGCGGCCAGCCCGGGGGTGAGCGGCTGCGCCTGGTCGGCCAGCAGCGCCTGTCGCCCGGCGAGCACGGTGCGCCCGTCCACCAGGCCCCGCACGCCGCGCCCCGGCAGGTTCTCGAAGCCCTCGACGGCGGGCAGCGCGCCGAGTCGCTCGCTCGCCGCGGCGGCGATGGCCCGGGCGATCGGGTGCTCAGAGGCGTGCTCCAGCGCGCCGGCCAGCCGCAGCGCCTGCTCCTCGGTGACGCCGTCGGCGGTGTGCACGGCGGTCAGCGCCATCGCGCCGGTGGTCACCGTGCCGGTCTTGTCCAGCACGACGGTGTCCACCCGGCGGGTGGTCTCCAGCACCTCGGGGCCCTTGATCAGGATGCCCAGCTGGGCGCCGCGCCCGGTGCCGACCAGCAGCGCGGTCGGGGTGGCCAGGCCCAGCGCGCAGGGGCAGGCGATGATCAGCACCGCGACGGCGGCGGTGAAGGCCTCGGTGGCGCCACCGCCGGCCAGCAGGTGGCCGGCCAGGGTGGCCAGCGCGATCACGATCACCACCGGGACGAAGACCGCCGAGATCCGGTCGGCCAGCCGCTGGGCGGCGGCCTTGCCGTTCTGCGCCTGCTCGACCAGCTGGGCCATCCGGGCGAGCTGGGTGTCCGCGCCGACCCGGCGGGCCTCCACCACCAGCCGCCCGCCCGCGTTGACGGTGGCGCCGGTGACGCTGTCGCCGACCGCGACCTCGACCGGGACCGACTCACCGGTCAGCATCGAGGCGTCCACGGCCGAGGCGCCCTCGACCACCACGCCGTCGGTGGCGATCTTCTCGCCGGGGCGGACCACGAAGCGGGTACCGACCCGCAGTTCGGCCACCGGGAGCCGGATCTCGCGGCCCTCCCGCAGCACCGCGACCTCCTTGGCGCCGAGATCGAGCAGCGCGTGCAGCGCGGCGCCGGCCCGGCGCTTGGAGCGGGCCTCCAGCCGGCGGCCGAGCAGGATCAGCGTGGTGACGGCGGCCGCGGTCTCCAGGTAGAGGGCTGATCCGGGGTCGGTCCCGCCGACCGACAGGGCGAACTCGTGCTTCATCCCGGGCATCCCCGCGCCGCCCAGGAAGAGTGCCCAGAGCGACCAGCCGAAGGCGGCCAGGGTGCCGAGCGAGACCAGGGTGTCCATGGTGGCCGCGCGGTGCCGCAGATTGGTCCAGGCGGCCCGGTGGAAGGGCAGGCCGCCGTAGGCCACCACCGGCCCGGTGAGCGCGAAGGCGAGCCACTGCCAGAAGGTGAACTGCAGTGCCGGCACCATCGAGAGCAGCACCACCGGGACCGTCAGCACGGCGCTGAGCAGCAGCCGCGTCCACTCCGGGTCGGCCGGGCCGCCGGACGGGGCCGCCGGCTCGGCGGCCGGTGGCGGGGGCAGCTCGGCGGTGTAGCCGGTGCGCTCCACGGTGGCGATCAGGTCGGCCACCGTGACCCCGGGGCCGAAGTCGACCCGGGCCTTCTCGGTGGCGAAGTTCACCGTGGCCGCGACGCCGTCCATCCGGTTCAGCTTCTTCTCGACCCGGGCGGCGCAGGAGGCGCAGGTCATCCCCCCGATCGCCAGCTCGACGCGGTCGTTTATGCCGGAGGGTGCGGTGGTGGCGGTGCTCATCGGGCGGCTCCTTCGCAGGACGCGGTTCGGGTGGGGCGGGGGGCGGCCGCCGGCCGGTCGCCCCCCGGCGCCGGGTTCAGGCGGCCGGGCCGACCAGCTCGTAGCCGGCCTCGTCGACGGCGGCGCGGACGTCGGACAGTGCCAGCGGCTGCTCGGAGGAGACGGTGACGGTACCGGCCTTGGCGTCGGCCGCCACCTCGGTGACGCCGACCAGTGCGGAGAGTTCCGAGCTGACCGACTTCTCGCAGTGGCCGCAGCTCATGCCGGTGACGGTGTAGGTGACGGTGCTGGACATCGGTGTCTCCAAGGGAGGGAAGGGGCGTCGGGGTCGGCGCCGCCGTACTGTCAAGGAACCACGATACCCCCGAGGGGTATTCCGTGGGGAGGGAGGGCCGGGCGGCCGGTGAGATGGTCGTCACGGCTCGCTGACTGACAGTAGTCGCAGCGCCACCACGCGTCCGGCTCCGCCGCTCCCGGTCACCCGTAATGGCGGTGCGTCATCGCGCGGCACGGTTGTCCGGCGGGGTGAGTGTGGATGGGCATCCGGGGTGAATGTCCGTAATGTTCGGCTCGTGTTCAGCTTCCACCGCCCCAGTCGACCCTTGGTCTCCGCCGTCCAGGGCCTGCCCAAGGCGCGGCGGCGGCGGGCACTGGCCGCCGTCGATCTGCGGGACCTGTCGTGGCAGCGCCGGGCCGCGCCGGCCCTGCTGGCGATCCTCGGCGTCTGCGTCGCGGACCTGAGCACCGGCAAGGAGCGGTACCTGGCACCGCTGATGACCGTGGTGCCCTCGATCGCCGCGCTCACGCTCTCCGCGGCCGGCGTGCTGGGTGTCTGCACGATCGGACTGGTGGCGCTGATCGGGTTGAACCGCTACGACCAGGTCACCGCGGTGCAGGACCAGCGCTTCCTGTTCGGATCGATGGTCACCTACCTGGCGCTCACCCTGTTCAGCGCCTACGTCGCGGAGATCCGGATGCGCCGGGCCGCCGCCTTCGCCGCCGTCAGTTCGGTGGCCGAGGCGGCCCAGCGGGCGCTGCTGCGCCGGCCGGGGCCCGAGGTCGGGCCGCTGCGGCTGGCGGTGCGCTACGCCTCGGCGGCCGACGAGGCGCGGATCGGCGGTGACCTCTATTCGGTGCTCGACACCCCGCACGGCACCCGGGTGCTGGTCGGCGACGTGCGGGGCAAGGGGCTGGACGCGGTCCAGACGGCCGCCGTGGTGCTCGGCGCCTTCCGCGAGGCCGCCTACGACGAGCCGGGACTGCGCCAGGTGGCCACCCGGATCGAGGCGAGCGTGGAACGGCACGTCCCGGACGGCGAGTTCACCACCGCGCTGTTCGGCGAGGTGCGCGGCGACGGCATGGTCGAGCTGCTGCAGTACGGGCATGTGCCGCCGCTGCGGGTGGCCCCGGACGGCACCGTGACGGTGCTGGACGCCCCCGACCCCTGGGTCCCGCTGGGCCTGGGGCGGCTGGCGGACGGTCAGCCGCAGAGCTGGCACCAGCCGTTCGGCGCCGGTGACGTGCTGGTCCTGTGCACCGACGGCGTGGTGGAGGCCAGGCGGCGCGGCGGCGGGGAGTTCTATCCGCTGGAGCGGCGGGTGGCCCAGCTGGTGGCGGGCGCCGGTGGCACGGTGGCCGAGCTGGAGGCGGCGGTGGGCCGGCTCTACGCCGACCTGCTCGGCCACACCGGCGGGGACCTCAGCGACGACGCGCTGCTGATGCTGGTCAGCCGGGGCGACTGAGCAGCATCGGCAGCGCGTCGGAGGTCAGCCGCCCGCCACCTCGGCGAGGGCTCGGAAGAGCAGGGCGGTGGAGGTCGCGCCCGGGTCCTGGTGCCCGATGCTGCGCGGGCCCAGGTAGGAGGCGCGGCCCTTGCGGGCCTGCAGCGGGATGGTGGCGCGGGCCCCCGCCTCGGCGGCCTCGGCGGCCAGCGCGCCGGCCTCACGCAGCGTGAAGCCGTCGAAGGCGGCGCGCTCCAGCGCGGCCACGGCCGGTTCGAAGGCGTCGACCATGGTCTTGTCGCCGACCTGGGCGCCGCCCAGCTTCTGCACGGCGCCGAGCCCGGCCCGCAGCGCCGCGGCCAGCGCCGTCAGGTCCGCGCCCGGGGCGGGCAGCGCGGCGCCGGTGGCGCGCAGCGCGCTGCCGTAGAGCGGCCCCGAGGCCCCGCCGACCTTGGAGATCAGCGTGCTGCCGGCCTTGCTGAGCACCGTGCCCGGCGGGGAGTCGGCGGGCAGCGCGTCCAGTGCCACGAGGACGGCGTTGAAGCCGCGCCGCAGGTTGCTGCCGTGGTCGCCGTCGCCGATCGCGGCGTCCAGCGCGGTGAGTTCCTCGTGTCGGCGCTCGACCGCGGCGGCTGCGGCGCGCAGCCAGGCGAGCGCGAGGTCCTGGTCCAGGTCGTAGCGCATGGCGGGGTCCCCAGGGGTCGGTGACGTGTGGTCAGGGGCGGTGCAGGGCCGGGGTGCGGGCCGGGGCGTCCCACAGGTCGAGCAGCTCGGGATCGGCCTTGGTCAGGGTGAGTGAGAAGCCGGCCATGTCCAGGCTGGTCACGTAGTTGCCGACCAGGTTGCGGGCGATGGTGATGCCGCTCTCGGCCAGCCGGGCGGCCACCTCGCCGAAGACGATGTAGAGCTCCAGCAGCGGAGTCCCACCCATGCCGTTGACCAGGGCGATCACCTCGTCGCCCGAGGTCAGGGTGTGGTCGGCGAGGATGGTGCGCACCACCTCGGCGACCAGCTCACGGGCCGGGCGCAGCGGTTCGCGCCGGCGGCCGGGCTCGCCGTGGATGCCGACGCCCACCTCGATCTCGTCCTCGGGTAGGTCGAAGCCCGGGCGCCCGGCGGCGGGCGTGGTGGCGGCGGTGAGGGCCACCGCGAAGGAGCGCGAGGCGGCGACCGTGCGCTCTCCGAGGGCGGCCACCTCGGCGGCCTTGGCGCCGCGCTCGGCCAGCGCGCCGGCCACCTTCTCGACGATCACGGTGGCGCCGGTGCCGCGCCGCCCGGCGGTGTAGGTGGAGTCCTCGACGGCCACGTCGTCGTTGACCAGCACGGTGCGGACCTCGATGCCCTCCTCGGCGGCCAGCTCGGCGGCGAGTTCGAAGTTGAGCACGTCACCGGTGTAGTTCTTGACGATCAGGACCGCGCCCGCGCCGCCGTTGGTGGCCCGCAGGGCGGCGAGCATCTGGTCGGGCACCGGGGAGGTGAACACCTCGCCCGGACAGGCCGCGTCCAGCATGCCGGGGCCGACGAAGCCGCCGTGCAGCGGCTCGTGCCCCGAGCCGCCGCCGGAGATCAGCGCGACCTTGCCGGGGCGGGGCGCGTCCGCGCGGTGGATCACCCGGTTCTCCCGGTCCACCGTCAGTTCCGGATGGGCGGCGGCGATCCCGGCCAGCGCGTCGTCGAGCACGGATTCGGGGGTGTTGATCAGCTTCTTCACGGGGGTCTCCGGTGGGGTGCGGTCGGACCGGCTCGCTGCCGAACCTACGCCACCCGGCGGGGGTTTCTCATCGGTTCGCCGCGACCTGGCGTGGCGTCGCGGCTAGTCTCGGGGGACATGAGGACTTCGGTGGGAATCGTCCTGGTGTCGCACAGCCCGCTGCTGGGCGCCGGGGTACGCGAATTGGTCGAGCAACTGAGCGGCGGCAGCGTGCGGGTGGCGGTCGCGGCCGGGACCGAGGACGGGGAGATCGGGACCAGCTACGAGCTGATCGCCGAGGCGGTGCGCCAGGTGGACGGCGGCGCCGGGGTGGTGCTGCTGCCCGACCTCGGCAGCTCGGTGCTCACCGCGCGGGCGGTGCTGGCGGACCTGGCGCGGGAGGAGGTCGTGCTGGTGGACGCGCCGTTCGTGGAGGGCGCGGTGGCGGCGGTGGTGACCGCCTCCACCGGGGCGGGCCTGGCGGAGGTGGTCCGGGTCGCCGAGGAGGCCTGGCAGTCGAGGAAATTCTGACCCCGGGTGGTTCACCCTGGGTCGTTCACCCTGGGTGGTTCACCCTGGGTCGTTCACCCTGGGTCGTTCACCCTGGGTGGTTCACCCTGGGTCGTTCACCCTGGGTGGTTCACCCTGGGTCGTTCACCCTGGGTGGTTCACCCGCTCACTTGGCGTCCGCGTAGCACTCCACCACGGCCGTGCTCATCGGGAACCGCACCGGGGTGTCGCCGAAGACCAGCCGGCTGGCCTCGTCGGCGGCCGCCGTGATGAGGGCCGCCACCTGATCGGCCGACTCGGCGGGGGCGTGCACCACCACCTCGTCGTGCTGGAAGAAGACCAGGTGCGGGCGGCCCGCGGGCCCGGTGAGCTCGGCCAGCCGGCGGCGCAGCGCGGCCAGCAGGCAGAGCGCCCAGTCGGCGGCGCTGGCCTGGATCACGAAGTTGCGGGTGAACCGGCCGCGGGCCCGGGTGGAGCGCCCGCCCTGCTCGGCGCCCTCGCCGCCGGCCGTCGCGCCCTCGGCGAGGTCCAGCCAGGCGTCCGAGGGCGGCGGGCAGCTGCGGCCGAGCCGGGAGGTGACGATGCCGCCCTCCTCCCCGGTGCGGGCGGCGGCCTCCACATAGCCCATCGCGGCGGGGTAGCGCTGGCGCAGGGTGGCGAGCAGCGGGCCGATGTCCCCGCTGGTCTGCCCGTACATCGCGCCGAGCAGGCCGAGCTTGGCCTTCTCCCGGTCGCCCTGGAAGGCCACCTGGGCCAGTGCCTGGTAGAGGTCGCCGCCGGCCGCGGTGCGGGCCAGCGCGGCGTCCCCGGACAGGGCGGTCAGCACCCGGGGTTCCAGCTGGGCCGCGTCGGCCACCACCAGCCGCCAGCCCGGATCGGCCAGCACCGCGCGGCGCAGGATCCGCGGGATCTGCAGTGCCCCGCCGCCCCGGCTGGCCCAGCGCCCGGAGACCACCCCGCCCACCACGTACTCGGGGTGGAACCGCCCGCCGCGTGCCCAGGCGTCCTGCCAGGCCCAGCCGTGCGCGCTGTGGATCCGCGACAGCTCCTTGTAGCGGATCAGCAACTCGGCTGCCGGATGGTCGAGTTCGCGCAGCTCCCAGACCCGGGTGGAGTTCAGTCGGATGCCCTGCTCGGCGAAGGCGCGCAGCACCTGGGTGTGCGAGTCGGGGTTGAACGGCTTGCCGCCGAGCGCTTCCTGCAGCCGGACGGACACCTCGGCCAGCTTGGCGGGCTGGGCGCCGGGGATGTGCGGGCGCGGGCCGAGCAGCTCGGTGAGCAGCGCGTCGTGCACCTCGGTGCGCCAGGGCAGGCCGTCCTCGGCCATTTCGGCGGCGGCCAGCGCGCCGGCCGACTCGGCGGCCACCAGCAGCCGGAACCGGGCCCGCTGCGGCTCGCCCTCGATGGCCCGCAGCCGGCGCTGCTGGTCGGCGTGCACGGCCAGCACGGCGGCCAGCGGATCGGTGCCGGGCGGCAGTTGCAGGCGGTCGGGGGCGAACAGGGTGTCCTGCGCCTCGGCGGGCCCGGTCTCCGGCAGGTCGGCGGGGACCGGCAGGGAGTGCAGCCGGGCCCAGGCCGCGCCGAGCGAGCGGGGCGCCCCCCACCGGCCCTCGTGCGCCAGCAGCAGCGCCTCGACCAGGCGCAGGTCGTGGCAGCGGCCGAGCCGGTGCGCACCGTGCAGCCGGTCCAGCGCCGGCAGCAGCGGGACGTAGCCGGACTCGGCACTCGCCCAGACCCAGCGCGGCTGCTCGGCGGCCTCCAACTCGGCCACGGTGGCGGCCAGCTCGGCGGTCTTCAGCGGGGCGCCGAGCGGCTCACCGGTCTCGGCGAGGCGGTGCAGTCGGCCACCGCGCCCGTGGGCGTCGGGGACCAGGGCGATCCTGGCGGGCACGGTGGCCTCCATTTCAGCAGGTCGTGGCGGGCGGGTGAGTCGGGTGGTGCTGGGCGGGCGGCTGAGCCGGTTCGTCTGCCCCCGACCGTAGCGCGCGGCTCCGACACCGGCGCGTAGGGTCTGCGGAATGACTGACAATCCCTTGCTGTCGCCCAGCCGGCTCCCTTACCAGCTGCCCCCCTACGCCGAGATCCGCACCGAGCACTACCGGCCGGCCCTCGAAGCGGGCATGGCCGAGCAACTCGCCGAGATCGCGCGGATCACCGCCGATCCGGAGCCCGCGAGCTTCGAGAACACGGTGGTCGCCCTGGAGCGCACCGGGATGCTGCTGCGGCGGGCGCTGGCGGTGTTCGACAACCAGGGCTCCGCGCACACCGACGCGCAGCTGCAGGAGCTGGAGGCCGAGTTCAAGCCGCGGCTGGCGGCGCACGCCGACGCCATCAGCCTGGACCGCGCGCTCTTCGCGCGGCTCGACGCCGTGTACGCCGAGCGCGCCTCGCTGGACCTGGACGCCGAGTCGCTGCGCCTGCTGGAGCGCCACCACGTGCGCTTCGTGCGGGCCGGGGCGCAGCTGCCGCCGGCCGACCAGCAGCGGCTGCGCGAGCTGAACGCCGAGCTGGCCACCGCTTCCGCCGCCTTCGAGCGGAACCTGTTCGCCGCCAACGCCGCCGGCGCCCTGGTGCTGGACCGCGCTGAGCAACTGGCCGGGCTGTCCGAGGCGGAGATCGCCGCCGCCGCCGAGAACGGCCGGGCGCGCGGGCACGACGGCAAGTACGTGCTCAGCCTGCTGAACTTCACCGTGCAGCCGGCCCTGGCCCGGCTGACCGACCGCGCGGTGCGCCGCGAGTTGCTGGCCGCCGCGCTCGACCGGGGCCTGGCCGACAACGGCCCGGTGGCCGCCGGGATGGCCGCGCTGCGGGCGGAGCGGGCCGCGCTCTTCGGCTACCCGAGCCACGCCGCCTACGTGGTGGCCGACGAGACGGCCGGCAGTGTCGAGGCCGTCGGCGCGCTGCTGCACCGGCTGGTGCCGCCCGCGGTGGCCAACGCCGAGCGGGAGCTGGCCAGGCTGCGCGAGGAGGCGGCGGCCGACGGCGTCACCGACTTCGGCCCGCACGACCTCGCCTACTACAGCGAGCGGGTCCGCAAGGCCGAGTACGACCTGGACAGCGCGGTGCTGCGCCCGTACTACGAGCTCGACCGGGTGCTGCACGACGGCGTGTTCCACGCGGCGGGCCTGGCCTACGGGTTGAGCTTCACCGAGCGCGCGGACCTGGTCGGCTACCACCCCGACACCCGGGTCTTCGAGGTCTTCGAGCAGGACGGCCGGCCACTGGGCCTCTTCCTGGCCGACTTCTTCGCCCGCCCGTCCAAGCGCGGCGGGGCCTGGATGGACGAACTCGTCAAGCAGAGCGAGCTGTTCGACCGCAAGCCGGTGGTCGTCAACAACCTGAACATCACCAAGCCCGCGCCCGGGCAGCCGGTGCTGCTCAGCGGCGACGAGGTCCGCACGCTCTTCCACGAGTTCGGCCACGCGCTGCACGGCCTCTTCTCCGACGTGCGCTACCCGCTGCTGGCCGGCACCGATGTGCCGCGCGACTTCGTGGAGTTCCCCTCGCAGGTCAACGAGATGTGGCTGAGCTGGCCGCAGGTGCGGGCCAACTACGCCCGGCACCACCTGACCGGCGAGCCGCTGCCGGACGCGCTGCTGGCGAAGCTGGCGGCGGCCGAGCAGTTCGGCCAGGGCTGCAAGACCGTGGAGTACCTGGCCGCCGCGCTGCTGGACTGGGCCTGGCACACCCGCCCGGCCGGCGAAGAGCTGCCGGACGCGGCCGTGTTCGAGGCCGAGGTGCTCCAGGCGGCCGGCCTGGCGCTGCCCGAGGTGCCGCCGCGCTACCGGACCGCGTACTTCAGCCACCTGTTCGCGAGCGACTACAGCGCCGGCTACTACGCCTACATCTGGTCCGAGGTGCTGGACGCCGACACCGTGGAGTGGTTCAAGGGCAACGGGCGGTCGGTCCGGGAGAGCGGCGAGTTGTTCCGGCGCGAGCTGCTGGCCCGGGGCAACAGCGTGCCGGCGCTGGACGCGTTCGGCGCGGTGGTCGGCCGCGCGCCCGAGGTCGCTCCGCTGCTGGCCCGGCGCGGCCTGGCGTAGCGCGGCGTCAACCGGGCTCGGTCGCAAGGCCGTTGAACTGGTGCGGCCGGTGTGCCACGGAAGTACCGTGGCACACCGGCCGGTTCGCGGGGCCTGCGGTGGGTCAGCCCGGGATGATGGAGAACGCGCCGTTCTGCAGCTGGGTCTCGGTGTACGGGCCGCTGTCCATGGACTGCGGGCCGTAGTTGTCGAAGGCCTGGCCGTTCACCGTGAGGTTGGAGAAGTCCAGCTCGTTGAAGGACGGGTAGCTCTGGGTCGGGGACTCGATGACCGCCTCGGCGCTGACGTCCTGGGCCCGCAGCGACTGCTTGGTGGTCTTGGTCCAGCCCTGGGTCACGTCGGTCAGGGTGAGGGTGTAGCTGCGGCCCGAGGTGTTCACCACGCTGGCGTTGAAGGTGTCACCGGCGCTGACCGGGTTGTTGAAGTAGACCGGGGCGGCCGGGTACATCTCGTACCAGCCGGAGTAGACCGGGGAGCCGCTGGAGCAGTCCGCCTGGACACCGGTCTGCTCAACGGTCTGCGAGCCGTAGCCGTCGATGCCGATCCACGGGGCGAACAGGTCGTTGCTGGTGTTGCACTGGACGTCCGGCATGGTCCAGGAGCCGCTGATGCTCTTGAAGCCGCTGCCCTGGGCGACGTAGCCGCCCCAGTTGCTGTCACCGGAGAACGGGTGACCGCCCCAGCTGTGCTGCTGCGGGCCGAAGAAGTGCGGGGTGGCGGCGCTCGCGGCCGGGGCGGCGAAGGCGGCACCGGAGAGGGCGAGCAGGGCGGCTATCGCGGCGCGGGCGGGCTTGCGCAGGCGCAGGCTGGTCATGGGAGTGCTCCTCGGTGCGTGGGGGTCGATGCGCCTGGCAGCCTTCGGGTGGGGCCGGACGGCTGCCGGGCGATGCGGCTCAGCGTGCGGCCAGGCGACTGCTGTCGGGAAGGTGACGACTGGTGCCGGAATGCGACATGGCGGAAACATGTCAGCTCTCAGAACTCTTGATTTCCGCTCAGGCATGGACCACAGTCGGTCCACAACAAGGCCGGATGCCCAGGTGGGGCCCGGTCGCGGCAGCGGTTGCGGAACCGGGGGCGGCCAGGTGGCGGAGCAGTGGACGGGGCGGTTCGGCGGCCTCGGGCTGGCGGCCGACCAGGAGTTGCTCTATCTGCACCTGCTGGGCAGCCAGGGGCTGACCGCGGCCGGGCTCGCCGCCGCCGTCGGGATGGGCACCGAACGGGCGTCGGCCGCGCTCGGCGCGCTCGCCGATCTCGGACTGGTGGAGCGCCCGGCGCCGGACGGTACCGTGTGGCGCACCACCGCGCCCGATGTGGCGCTGGAAGAGCTGCTGCTGCGCCGCGAGTTGGAGCTGCGCCGGACCCGCGGCCGGATCACCGAGCTGCTGCGGACCTACCGGCGCACCAGCACCGGTGCCGACGGCGACCTGGTCGAGGTGATCACCGGCCGGGAGGCGATCGCCGACCTGTGGCGCAGTCTCCAGCTGGGCGCCCGAGGCGAGTTGCGGGTGCTCGACAAGCCGCCGTACATCCGCCGCTCCGACCCCGAGCTCGAACTGGCCTCGCTGGCCCGGGGGGTGCGGATGCGCGTGGTCTACGAGAGCCAGGTGCTGCGTGATCACGCCCGGCTGGCCGAGATCCACCGGTACACCGAGGCCGGCGAGCAGGCCCGGGTGCTGCCCGAACTCCCGCTCAAGCTGGCGCTGGTGGACGACTGCTGGGCGCTGCTGCCGGTCAGCTCGGGCACCGCGGAGCAGAGCGTGCTGCTGGTCCGCCCGTCCTCGCTGCTGGACGCGCTGACCGGCCTGTTCGAGCTGTACTGGTCACGGGCGATGCGGATGCCCCCACCGGACTCCACCGAGCCGCCGCGTGACCGGCACCACCAGCTGCTCACCTTGCTGGCGGCCGGGTTGACGGACGAGAGCATCGCGCGGCAGATGGGCGTCTCGACCCGGACCGTGCAGCGCTGGGTGCGCGAGCTGATGGACCGGTTCGGCGCGCGCACCCGGTTCCAGGCCGGGATCCAGGCGGCCCGCGCCGACCTGCTCTAGTCGCTCACCGTGAGGGTGACTTCGCTGCCCTGGGGCGTCCGCACGCGGGGATGCCCGGGGCGGTCGCGGTCGATGGTCACCCGGCGGGTTCCGGTGACCGTGATCCGGGCGCCGGGCGGGGCGGCCAGCTCGGTCCAGCCGCCGGTCGCCCGGAAGGTCACCGTGTAGGAACCGGCCGCCCAGGACTCCTGGCTCGGCCGCCCGGCCAGCGCCACCGCGTACGGGCCGAAGGCCGGCCCGTCCCCGGGCGCGGGCTGCCCGTCCGTCCCCAACGCGCAGTAGCCGCCCTGGCCCTGGCACCAGTACCACATGGTCCAGGCGCTCGCGAAGCCCGCCATCGCGGCGACCTGGCGGCGCACCAGCTCGGTGTTGCCCGGGGTGCGGGAGTTCGGCGGTCCCCACTCGCCGACCAGCACCGGCATCCGGTGGGCGCGCGGGTAGGCGGTGATCGCCGCGGTGTAGTTCTCGATGAAGCCGTCGGCCGGGTTCCAGTCGGCGCCGTCCTCCACCGCGGTGTCGTAGAAGTGCGGTGCGTAGCCAAGCCGGGGCCCGCCCTGGCGCGGGTCGGTGAAGCCCGGCAGCTGGGTCGGCACGCCCTCGCCGACCAGCACGGTCGGCTCGACGAAGAGCCAACTGCGCTGGTCCACCGAGCGGATCGCGGCGATCAGCCGCTGGTACATGGCGGCCAGCCGCCCCTGCTCCAGGGCCGCCGAGGAGGCCGCCAGCACCGCCGGGTCGCTCGGGTCGCCGTTCACCGGTCCGAACGGCTCGTTGAACAGGTCGTAGCCCAGCAGCGAGCGGTGGCCGCGCAGTTCGGACGCCAGGTGGGTGTAGAACTCGGCCTGCCAGCGGCGCAGGTCGGCGTCGTCGTAGAGGTGGCGGAAGGCGGCCTGCACGGCCGGCTGGAAGTAGCCGGCGAACCAGTCGTCGGGGTCCGGGACGAACGGCAGCCCGTCGTCGCGGGTCGCCCACGGCGGGATGCCGCGATCGCCGCCGCCGAAGGCCGGGCCGTAGACGTCCTGGTGGAAGTCGATCACGGCGAGCAGCCCGTCCTGGTCGGCCCAGGTCAACAGGCGCTGGAGTTTGGCCAGTTCGGCATCGTCGTAGTGGCCGCGACTGGGCTCCAGGCGGTCCCAGGAGATCGCCACCCGGATCAGCGTGAAGCCGCGGTCGGCGATCGAGCGCAGGTCGGCCTCGGTGGTCTCGTCGTACTTGTCGACGTTGAAGCCGCGGGGTTCCACCACCCGGCCGGCCCGGTCGGTGAAGAGGGTGCGGCCGTCCGGCGTCTGGGTGCTGCCGGTCGGGAAGTCGGCGGCCGGCCGGTCGGGTCTGGCCTGCGCCGCGGGGGAGGCGGTGAGCAGCACGGCGGCGCTCAACAACAGGGCGGCGGCGGTACCAAGGGGGCGCACGGACACCTCGCACGGGGCGGCGGTCGGGCAGAGCGCCGATCGTGGCCCATGCCGTCGCCGGGCGCAAGAGGCCCGGCAGCACCCGCCGGGCGGGCGGGCGGCCGCTACTCGTCCGGCTCGTGGTTGTTCGGGCCGCTCGGCAGCGGTGCGGCGGGCAGCGGCGCGGCGGCGGCCAGCCGGCCCCAGAGCAGGTCGGCCAGCGCCTGCACCATCCGGGCGCGCGGGCAGGGCCTGGTCTCCAGCCACCAGTCCCCGGCGGCCAGCACCATGCCGGTGATCGCCCGCCCCCAGGCCTGGGAGAGCAGCGGGGCGTCCGGGCCGAGGTCGACCTGCGCGGTGACGGCGGTGGTGATCTCGTCGGCGATCTGGCGCAGCGCGGGCGCCAGCGCGTTGCCCACCCCGTCGGGGTCGCCGGCCTCCGGGTGGGTGAGCAGCCGGTAGACCTGCGGGCGGGCCTCGATCCCGGCCAGGTAGGTGTCCAGCACCAGTTCCACCCGTTCCCGGCGCTCCAGCGGTTCGGCCAGCGCGCTGCGCACCGCGGCCAGCAGGCCCGAGGTGTGACGTTCGGTCAGCGCCTGGAAGAGGCCGCTGCGGTCGCCGAAGTGCCGGTACAGGATCGGCTTGGTGATGCCGGCCTCGGCGGCGATCGCGTTCATGCTCGCGCCCGGGCCCTCCCGGCTGACCACCCGGTCGGCGGCGTTGAGCAGTTGCTCCCGGCGCGGTTCCTCCAGCGCGGTCACCCGGCCCTCCGTTCCCTCGTCGCGTCGCGGTGCTGTGCATGGGTGTTGTCCATTGACAGCCGTTACCTATCAGTAGCAGACTCCGTCGATGTTACCCCCGGTAACACCCCGGGCGGCGCGATCTTGATCCTGGAGGACTGCATGAACCCCTTCTCGCTGGCGCTCGGCGAGGACCAGCTCGCCGTGCGCGACTGGCTGCACGGCTTCGCCGCCGACGTGATCCGCCCGGCCGCCGCCGAGTGGGACGAGCGCGAGGAGACCCCCTGGCCGATCATCCAGGAGGCCGCCAAGATCGGGATCTACTCGCCGGACTTCTACGCCCAGCAGTACTTCGACCCCTCGGGCGTGGGGATCCCGGTCGCCATGGAGGAGCTGTTCTGGGGCGACGCCGGCATCGGCCTGTCCATCGTCGGCACCACGCTGGCCGCGGTCGCCCTGCTGGCCAACGGCACCGACGAGCAGATCGGCACCTGGGCCCCGCAGATGTTCGGCACCCCCGAGGACGTCAAGGTGGCCGCGTTCTGCTCCTCCGAGCCGGACGCCGGCTCCGACGTCTCCGCGCTGCGCACCAAGGCCGTCTACGACCAGGCCAAGGACGAGTGGGTGCTGAACGGCACCAAGACCTGGGCCACCAACGGCGGCATCGCGGCCGTACACGTGATCGTCGCGACGGTGGACCCCGAACTCGGCGCGCGCGGGCAGGCCTCGTTCGTGGTGCCGCCCGGCACCCCGGGACTGTCGCAGGGGCAGAAGTTCAAGAAGCACGGCATCCGCGCCTCGCACACCGCCGAGGTGGTGCTGGACGCGGTCCGGGTCCCCGGGCACTGCCTGCTGGGCGGAAAGCAGAAGCTGGACGAGCGGCTGGCCCGGGCCCGCGAGGGCGTGCGCAAGTCGGGCCGCAACGCGGCGATGGCCACCTTCGAGGCCTCCCGGCCGGCGGTCGGCGCGCAGGCGATCGGCATCGCCAGGGCCGCCTACGAGGTGGCCTTGGACTACGCCAAGACCCGGGTGCAGTTCGGCCGTCCGATCATCGACAACCAGGGCGTGGCCTTCACCCTGGCGGACATGCGCACCCGGATCGACGCGGCCCGGCTGCTGGTCTGGCGGGCCTCCTGGATGGCCGCCAACCAGCAGCCGTTCACCGCTGCCGAAGGTTCGATGTCCAAGCTCTACGCGGGCGAGACCGCCAAGTGGGTCACCGCGCAGGCGATGCAGATCCTCGGCGGCAACGGCTTCACCCGGGAGTACCCGGTGGAGCGGATGCACCGGGACAGCGCGATCTACACCATCTTCGAGGGGACCAGCGAGATCCAGCGGCTGGTCATCGCGCGGGCCCTGTCGGGGATGCCGATCCGCTGAGCGGCGGCTACCGCTCGGCCGACCGGCTCTCGATGACGCAGTCGGGGCCGGGGTAGATCAGGCCCTCGTGGCCGTCGGTGAACCTCACCAGGTACGGAGGTTCGCCGTCGGTGCCGCGCACCTCGGTGATCTCGCCCTGGCGGTCCTCCAGGCCGACCGACCGGCTGTGGATGTGGATGTGGTCGCCTACGTGTGCGCGCATGTCCGGAAACTCCTTGCCTCGGGGTGGGACTGCTCCTGAGGGCATCTCACCAGAGAGTGACCGGCGTCACGTCTCACGTTACTCCGTCGGGCCCAGTCGGTCCGGGCCGCAAGCTCCTGGGAACACCGGCTCGCGCCGCTCCAGGAACGCCGCCAGCCCCTCGCGCACGTCGGGCGCCTCGCGGGAGCGGCGCTCCCAGGGCGCGAGCGCGGCGGCGGGGTCGGCGGCGGCCAGCGCCGCCTTGGCCGCGCCGATCGTCTGCGGCGAGCGCCGGGCCAGCAGCCGGGCGAACTCCAGGGCGCGGGCGTCCAGCCGCTCCGCCGGGTGCACCTCGTCCAGCAGGCCGAACCGCTCGGCCCGCTCGGCGTCCACCAACTCGCCGGAGAAGAGCAGGTACTTGGCGCGGGCCGGGCCGACCAGGGTGGCCAACCGCGCGGTGGGGACCGCCGGGTAGACCACACCGAGCTTGGCCGGCGTGATCCCCAGCCGGGCGTCCGCCGCGCCGAACCGCAGGTCGCAGGCGAGGGCGAGCTGGCAGCCGCCGCCCACGCACGACCCGTGCACCACGGCCAGCGTCGGGTGCGGGAAGGCGGCCAGCGCCTGCTCCGCCTCGACGTTGCGCGCGTGGTAGGCGTCCGCACTCGCCGAGTCCCCGTACACCTGGGCGAGTTCGGCGATGTCGGCCCCCGCGCTGAAGGTGCCCTCGGCCCCGCTGACCAGCAGCGCCCGCACCCCGGGCCGGGCCGCCAGCCCGGCCAGCAGCCCTGGCAGCGCCTGCCACATCGCCGCCGTCACGGCGTTGCGGCGCTTGGGCCGGTCCAGGACGAGCACGGCCACGCCGTCGGCCCGGTCGTGGAAGGCGCGCAGGCCAGGCACGGGGGAGGGGAGTTCGGCGCGGCCGGCGGTGAGGGGCGTCTGATCGGTCATGGCCCACACTCTTGCAGGCGGGCTGCTCGGCACCCGCCGGGGGCCGGGGTGACGCCACCCTTCGATCAGCGGCCGATCGCCACCGGGGCTTCGGCGCTCCGGATCAGCACGCGAGATCGAACTCCCGGGCCTGGACACCGCTCAGGAAGCAGTCGAACTCGTGCCGCGTGAACACGTGGATCTGCCCCGCCGGGTCGGCGCTGTCCCGCACGGACACCCCGCCGCCGTCGGCGAACGCGAGCTCGATGCGGTGGCCCGTGTAGTGGCCCGCGCGCAGGCGGGTGAGCCAGCTCGCCCAGACGTCCGCCGGGTAGACCTGGGCGGGCTGCTCGGGGTGCTTGCTGTCGCGCAGCGCCACCGCGCCGTCGAGGAAGGCGACTTCGAAGCAGCCTTGGGCAGTCTCGCTCGCCTTGGCCTTGAACCAGCGGGCGGTGCTCATGTCGGGTCCAGCTGTCATCTCGGACTCACATCTCCTGGCGGACGGTTCGAAGGAATCGAACGGTATCGGCTGGGTCGAGCGCGAGGCCCAGCAAGCGGCCGTACAGCTGACTGAAGCGGCGCGTGTCGTGCGGTTTCTGGAGGTAGAGGTTGCCACCAGGCGTGTCGCAGTAGACGACTTCGGGCTCGTGCGGGTCCGGGAAGTCGATCAGCGTGAAGCCGCCAGCGAGTGATCCGTGGGAGCCCTTGGCGAACGGCAGGACTTGGAGTGTCACGTTCGGCACTTCTTCGGCGAAGTGGATCAGCTGATCGATCTGACCACGGGTCACCTCCGGCCCGCCTGCCGGCCGACGGAGGCTGGCTTCGTCAAGGACTACTTGCAGATCAAGTGGGTCCGGTCGACGCTGCAGGACCTCCTGTCGTGCCAGATGAGCAGCGACCAGCTTGGCGATCTCGTCATCGCCGGCGGTGGGCAGACCGGCGCGAATGATCGCGTGCATCGTGTCGGTGGTCCTGAGCAGGCTGTGGACGATGCTGAGAGCGAATACCCGAAGGGAACGTGCGGCCTGTTCCAGGCCGAGGTAGGTCTCCAGATCCGGCGGGAAGGCGGCCTCATGGGCGGTCCACACCCCACCGTCGGGAGCCTCGCGGGCCAGTGCGGTGAGCATCACCCGCGTCTCGTCCGGTGCGTTGTAGGTGTCCAGCAGCCCGGCCAGTTCCAGCTTGTGGGTCTCGCGCAGGCCGTTCTCGATCCGGCTGATCGTGCTGTCCGAGCGGCCGATCGCGTCGCCCGCCTGCTGGATGGTCAGGCCGGAAGCTTCACGCAGTTCCCGGAGGATGCGGCCGATCCGCCGCCGTTGCTGGACGTGGCTCTTGGGCTGTGTCACCCGTGCCCCTCCCCTCAGTCGACGGGGTAATCCTGCCCCAGGTCGTGGGGTCGGGGAAAGCGAAGTACCCATGAGTCCCTCCCAAGAAGGAAGATCTAGAACTTTCCGCCTGACTTTTCACGAAGAAGTTGCGCCCAGAAGTTTCTGAGCCCCATCCTAAGGCTACAAGTCGTGATGAGGCGATCGCTCCCAGTGATCAACTTTGCGAGCGCCCGTCACTCGTCGCGCTTCGAGAGCTGCCTGATGAACCGTCAGTGCTGCCTCGGGCGGGCGAAGTCAGTTCGGACCGACCACGGAGGCACTGCCATGACGGCACGCTTCGACAGCCACTCCACCCCCTCCGAGCAGCGCGCCATCACCGCCGCCGGCGCGCTGACCGCTGTCCTCACCGAGGCGCAGATCACCATCCCCTCCCTCGGGGTCGACTGGCCCACCATCACCGGCCACTACCTGGTCACCCTCGGGCGGGTCCGCCCCGACGTGGCCGACGAGTTGACCGCCCTGCTCCGCGACGGCCTGAACGCCCGTGCCCAGCAGCAGCGTTGACCCCGCCGAGAGCGGAGCGGCCCGCGAGCAGCGCGAGGCCGCCGAACTCGCCATCGCGGCCCTGGTGGACGCCCTCGCGGTGGCCGGACTGCCGTCGCTGGTGGCGCTGGAGGGTGCTCGCATCACGATCACCCCGGTCGGCGCCCACATCGAGCTCGGTGGCTGCGGCAGCCGCGTTGTCCAGGCGATCGCCGATCACATCGCCGCTCACGCGTGCTGCACGGGCCGTCTCGTCCGGGGTTCGCTCGTGCCCACTGGGCTGGCCGAACTGCCCGCTGTGCGCGGGGAGCTGAGGCAGCTGTGAAGAAGAAGCCGAAGAAGAGCGCGATGACCCTGCGCGTCTACCGGGTCACCCCGACCGGCAAGCGCGTCCATCTCTCCGCCACCAGGATCACGGCGGACAAGCCGGACACCCGCCCCTTCAGTGACCTCTGGCCGCGCTGCGCCTGCCCCCGTTGCGACCCGCGCGATTGACCGAGAAGTGGCCCGTCCCCAGTGGCCGTGCCCAGGGCGCTCCCCCAGGCGGGGAGCGCCGCCAGGGGAGGCGCGCGTGGTTGAATGCGCACGACGGGACCAGCGCGTTGTGCAGACGAGGAGTCGACAAGTGGACCAGGAGCAACTGCTACCCAGGGACGCCTGGCTCGCCTCGCTGCCCCGCTCCTACACCGCCGCCGGCTGCCTGCTCACCGATGAGGCGGGCCGGGTGCTGGTGCTCAAGCCCAACTACCGTCCCGGCTGGCAGTTCGCCGGCGGCGTCATCGACCCGGGTGAGGACGCGCTGCAGTGCGCCAGGCGCGAACTGCTGGAGGAGACCGGCCTGGATCGCGAGGTCGGCCGGCTGCTGGTGGTCGGCTGGACCCATCCGTCCGCGCAACTGGAGCACCCCGCGGTGCACTTCATGTTCGACGCGGGCACGGTGCCGGTGGACACCGTGATCACCCTGCAGGCGAGTGAGCTGGAGGAGTACCGGTGGGTCGAGCCGGAGCAGGCCTACCAGCTGCTCGGCGAGGCGCGGGCGCCCCGGCTGGGCCTGGCGCTGGCGGCGCGGGCCGACGGCGTGGTGCGGATCGCGGCGGGGACGATCTCGGGGATCTGATCCCGCGTCATCAGGGTGGTTGAGGCGGTGGCCTGGGTGGTCCGGGCGGTCCAGTGGGGAGAGGGAGAAGTGGACGGGGTGGAGCAGGGTCAGGTCGAGGTCCGTTGGGTCGCGGTGACCCCGGCCAATGCGGCCGTGGCCGAGGCCGCTGCCGCGGACGGGGTGTTCGACGAGCGTGAGCGGCAGCAGTCCGCCGCGTTCCGGCGGGCCGAGGACCGGGCGCTCTACCAGGTCGCCCATCTGGCGCTGCGGCGGCTGCTGGCCGAGCGGTCGGGCCGCCGGCCCGAGGAGGTGGTGTTCCGCCGGGCCCCCTGTCCGGGCTGCGGCGAGCTGCACGGCCGACCCGAGTTGGCGCAGGCGCCCGGCCTCGAGTTCTCGCTCTCGCACAGCGGGGGCCTGGCGCTGATCGCGCTGGCCGCCGACCCGATCGGCGCTGACGTCGAGTTGGGCGGCGCCTTCGCGCCGGGAGCCGGTGCCGAGGTGGTGACCCAACTGCACCCCGCCGAGCGGGCCGAACTGGCCGAGCTGGCCGAGCGCCGCCCCGATCGCTGGACGGCGGGCGCGCTGCGCTGCTGGGTGCGCAAGGAGGCCTACCTCAAGGGCACCGGGATGGGGCTGGGCCAGGGGGTGGACAAGGACTACGTGGGCCTGGGACCCGGGTTCGACGTGGCGCCGGCGGGTGGCGAACGGCCGCCGGCGGGCTGGGAGCTGCGAGCGGTCGAGGTGCCGGCCGGGTACGACGCGGCGATCGCGTTGCGCCTGCCGCCCGGGTTGGCGGGGGAGTCGGTCCGGGTGCGGTCGGCGGAGCTGTGGGTGGGGGAGCGGTGAGTCGCTGAGCTTCCGTGCCGTTGTCACGGGGTGGGCGCGCGGTGTCGCGTCGCGCGTCGCTCGTCCGAGTGGTCGGTGCGGGGCGGGCGAAACGGCTCGTCAGCGGCCTCGTTCCTCCCCTCAGGAGCTGATGACGCGACGACGACGGGAAGCACGATGGCAGCGCGCAGCGGCAAGGAGTTCCTGGCGGGTCAGGTGGCCAACCGGCCCGACCGGGAGCAACCGGTCCAGCCCTTCGAGGACCCGGGCCCGCTCTTCCCGGACGCGTTCAGCGCCCAGGTGGCCAGGACCCCGGACCAGGTCGCGCTGGTGCACGGCTCACGGACGGTCAGCTATGCCGACCTGGAGGACTACTCCAACCGGCTGGCCCGGCTGCTGATCTCGCGCGGTGCGGGCCCCGGTGAGCTGGTCGCGCTCGCGCTGCCGCGCTCGGCCGACCAGCTGATCGCCATCCTCGCGGTGCTCAAGTCCGGTGCCGGCTACCTGTCGCCGGGCCTGGGTCCGAGCCTGGGTCTGAGTCCGGCCGCGGGCCTGGACCAGGCTGAGGAGCGGCGGCAGTCCGGTCAACTGCCAGGTATCGCCAGGCCGGTGCTGCTGGTGACCCGCAGCACGGTGCCCGGGCTGCCGAGCGTGCCGCCCGCCGTCGCGCTCGACGACCCGCTCACCGTGGCCGAGTTGTTCGGCCTGGACGCCGACCCGGTGACCGACGCCGAGCGGATCCGCCCGCTGACCGCGCGGGACACCGCCTTCGTGATCCGGACGCCTGGCCCCTCGGGCACCCCTGAGCCGATGGTCGTCCCGCACCAGGGCCTGCCCGCGCTGGCCGCCGCCCACATCGAGCGGCTGGGCCTGACCGAACGCAGCCGGGTGCTGCAGCACGCGTCCACCGGTTTTGACGCGGCCGTCCGCGAGTTCACCATGACGCTGCTCAGCGGGGCTGCCCTGGTGCTCACCCCCGACGTGCCCGCCGCGCGCCGGGAGTCGATCCCCGGTACCGGTACTGCCGGCGACGCTCCCGCTCCCACCCACGTGATCCTGTCGTCCGCCGCACTGGCCACGCTGCCCGAGGGCGGGCCGGCGCCCGGCACGGTGCTGGTCACGGTCGGCGGGCCCTGCGCCGCCGAGCTGGTCGAGCGCTACGCCGGCCGCTACACGGTGGTCGACGGCTACGGGCCGACCGGGACCACGGACGCGGCCACCGAGGGGGAGGCCCTGGTGCCGGGCGAAGTCCCGGGTACCCGGCGGCCGTTGCCCGCAGCCAGGGTGGCCCGGGCCGCCCATCCGCTGGACACCCCCGTACTGCTGCGGGCCGGGGATCCGGGGCGTCCCGCGCTCTTCTGCCTGCCCCCGATCAGCGGGATCGCCTGGCCGTACCGTGCGCTGGCCGCCCAACTGGAGCCGGCGCAGCCGCTGATCGGCCTCCAGGCGCGCGGCCTGATCCCCGGTCACCATCCGCTGACCGACCCCGAGGAGCTGGTCGCCGACCTGGTCGCCCAGATCCGCGCCGCCCGGCCGACCGGCCCCTACCACCTGCTCGGCGCCGCCTTCGGTGGCGTGCTGGCCCACCAGGTGGCCGTCCGACTTCAGCAGGCCGGCTGCCAGGTCGGCCTGCTGGTCAGCCTGGACGGCTACCCGCGACCTGCCGCCCCCGAGGGCACTCCGGAGAGCACTCCCGAGGGCGCCTTCGAGTTCAGCCGGCGCGACCTGCTGGACGAGTTGGGCAGACTGACGACGGGTGCGGACGGTGCTTCGGCGCTCGTCGACGAGGCCACCATCGACGCCCTGGTGGCGGTCGGTGCCAACCACCGCCGGCTCGGCGCGTTGCTGCGTCCCGGCGTCTTCCGAGGCGACCTGCTGCTCTTCGTCGCCGCCCGCCCGTCCGGCGCACGTGTGGTCGAGGATCCGGCGGGCAGCTGGCGCCCGTACCTGGACGGCACCGTGTGCGCGCACCGGGTCGACCAGCCGCAGCTGCGGATGCTCGGTGCGGCGGGGATGGCTCAGCTCGGGCCGGTGCTGGCCGGGGCACTCCAGGAGCAGCGCGCGCCGGCGTCGTCCCAGCGGCCGGACTGACCGCCGCCGGCGCCGTACGGAGGCTCGTACCGCCGGGCCCGGGCCCGCTGCCGGGCCCCGCCGCTCAACCTGCCTCCCGCGGGACGCTCAGCAGGAAGTCGTAGAGCTCCTTGCGGAGCCATTCGCCGTTGGTCGAGGCGTCGGGGAGCGTGACGGGGTGGACGAGCAGAGCGGTTGCGGCGAGCACGGCCAGAGCGGCTGACCTGGCGCCGATCGCGGGCTCGAGCCGCTCGTACATCCGGTACAGGTGCTTGGCGCCGCCTGCCACGATGCGGCCCTCGAACTCCAGCTCCGGGTCGTCCTCCCGAAGGTCCTTGAGGACGCCGAGCATGGCCCGCAGATCGGCGGGGCGCCAGGCGTCGGGATGGGTGTTGAGCCAGTTGATGACGACCGACGGTTCAACGCCCGCACCGGGCGCGTTCCAACCGGGTGCGGCGCGCTGCCCGGTGGCTGCCCGGCCGCCGGCGGGCAGTACGGCCCGGATCCGGGGCAGGCTGGCGTCGGTCGGGTTGCGGTCGAGGAGGGCGTAGCAGAGGGTGCGGGTCATGGCGGCCGGTCCGTGGCCCACGACCTCGCTGAACGGCCTGATCTCCCAGCCGGGTTCGGTGGCCGCGCGTTGCGCGTGGGTCTCGAACTGGTTGACGGCGTGCGCGGTCAGGTGGGCGCGCGGGGCGTGCGGACTCTTCCGGTCGGCCTCCGCCGCCGCTTGGGTCGCCCGCCAGACCAGGTTGTAGATCTCCCCGAGCGAGCGGTACTCGGTGACCTTGCGGGCCGCCTCCGCCAGGCGGGCCGCGTGGTTCTCCGCGACCGCCGGCAGCAGGAACTGCTGCAGCCGGTGGGAGAAGTACCGCAGGGCTTCGTCGGCGATGAGTTCCCGGGCCAGCGCCAGCAGTTCGTCCTGGCGGTCGGCCGTCATCCCGGCCGGGTCGAGCGCGGCGGTGAGGGCCGCGTCGAGCTGCTCCACCGCCGCGCCGGGGCCCGCGCCGTAGGGCGCGTAGTACCGTGCCAGGGTGGGATGGCGGCTCCTGGACAAGCGCGGGGTGGCGAGCTTGTCGAGGTCCCCGCCGGCTTTCCGCACGGCGTCCTCGAAGGTGTCCGGAAGCCAGCCGAACGCCGTGGCGGGGGTGGTGGGATGGATCTTCACCAACCCGGCCCGCAGCAACTCGTCGAGCAGCGGGCCCAGCTTGCCCGGAGCGGGGTGCAGCGGCTCCGGCCAGGCCTCGACCTCGCCGACGGGCGAGCCGGAGGGCGCGTACCGCAGCAGCGCCAGGGCAGCGACCAGTTGCCGGACCGAGGCGTCGGGCGGCACGCCGCCCTTCGTGCGTTGGCCCGCCGGGTACCTGGCCTCGACGACCTCCTGCTGGCTCTGCCGCCATCGGGCGCGGGCCTCGTCGACGGCCTGCTGCTGGGGCTGCTCGGCCTGTTGGGCATGTTGGGCCTGCTGGGGCTGTTGGGCATGTTGGGCATGTTGGGCATGTTGGGCCTGCTGGGGCTGTTGGGCCGGGGCCTGCGGCTGGGGCTGTCGGGCCTGGGGCGTGACCTTGGCCGCGTCCCGCCTGGCCTTGCGGGCCGGGTCAACGACCTGCCGCACCGCGGTCAGCAGCGATCCGGTGCACGCCACACAGGCCGGGTCGCGGCCCGCCAGGAGCTGCTGGAACGCGGTGCGGGAGGTCAGACTGAGCGGCCCGGCGCAGCTGGGACACCGCCGCGCGGGCACGACCGCCCGCACCCCGGCCGCGGCGACCGCGTGGAGCTGCCACCCCCACCCGTTGAGGTCGATCTCTCTGGTCTTCTCGCACCACACCGGCGTCCCGAACTCGTCGGCGAACCCGGCCAGCGCCCAGTAGCGCTCGCCGATGGCCACGAGTTCCGGGTCGGCGCCGGCGACCGGCACCACGTCCGGAAGCAGCAGGGACAGGCCGTCGGCAACCGGCCGGGGGTCAGGAAGATCGGTCACGAAACACACTCTAGGTGCGCACTCTGACACGCTGTGCTGCTATGGCCGACCTCGTCCGGTGCCCGATCGGACTCGCTGCCCCGCGCGGCGGCCGAGTTGCCTCGCCGCCGGCGCGCGGCTGGGCCTGGCGGGAGCTGGGTGGGTTCTCGAAGTGCCGGGTACTGGGCTGCTGTTGGCGGTCGCGGCTGGTCGCGTCTGTTCGGGTTGCGGGGCGCGGGTTGCGGGCCATGGCGCGGGTGCGGGTGCCCGCCTCGGGCAGGTGCCTTCTAAGCACTTGGCCGCTCCCCGGAGGGCCCCGGAACGCGGACGAGGCCGGTCGGCGCGCTGCTTGCGCAGCGTCACGGCCGACCGGCCATCGTGCGGGTGCCCCCGGCAGGACTCGAACCTGCGGCCAAGTGCTTAGAAGGCACCTGCTCTATCCGCTGAGCTACGGGGGCGGGGCGGGCGTTGGGCCCGGGGGTGGGTGTCCGGTGCCTAATCCCTGGGTGGGGGTTGGTGGCGCCCTTGCCCTGCCGGGGACAGGATAAGGGGGTAAGGCCGCCTTGCCTGCCTTTCCACCGATGGAGTGGGTGTGTCGGCCTTGCGAGAGCGGTCTGATAATCGCAGGTGGCGGGGCGGGGTGCAGCATTGTGGGGTGCCTTGCCGCCGGACGTTGTGCAGTCGTTACGGCGATGTCTCCTCACCCGTTATGGACCTGCCGCGCTGGTAGCGGGGTGTGCTGGGAACGTAACGGTTGAGGAAGGGTGGGGCGGGCCGGGATTTCGGTTCGTCCGGTCGGATGACGTGGACAGAGCGTCCTTGCGGCCACTCGTTCAGGGGGTGTAGGGCGGATGCCCCCCTCCTTCTTGTCATGCACGCAGAATGTGGTGATTATCAGCCATAGAAATAGTAGCGCCAAATGCGGGCAAAGTTATCCACAGGGGCTGGTTATCCACAGAAATATCCCGCCGGGGGCCGATGCCTGCGAAATGGGACATCCTCGTCATCAGCCGGCGGATTCTCCGGTACGGGAGATATACGAGAAATGCGGAGGGCGTATCGTGAACGAGACCCTGGTGACGATGATCGGAAATGTCGCCTCGGCGGTCAGCTACGGGCAGACGGCGGCGGGGGTGCCGACGGCCAACTTCCGGCTCGCGGCAACTGAGCGTCGCTACGACCGGGCGCGTGCGGAGTGGGTCGACGGCGAGACCAACTGGGTCACCGTGACGGCCTGGCGCTGGTTGGCGACGAATGTGGTCAGTTCGCTCAGCAAGGGTGATCCGGTGATGGTCTGCGGCCGGCTGCGGATCAGGGAATGGGAGGACGAGGGCAAGCGGCGGAGCGTCGTGGACATCGACGCCCGGTCGGTGGGGCACGACCTCGGCCGGGGCACCTCTGCGTTCCGTTGGGCGGTCCGCGGTCGCTCCGAGGTGGAGCCGGCGCAGCCGGTGGGGGAGGCGGTGCCGGAGTGGATCATGCGGGCGATCCGTGAGCACCGCGCCGCGCAGGCTGTGGGATCGGCGCAGGCTGTGGGATCAGCCGGACGTGACGGGTCTGATGATGCGGGTGGTGCGGGCGCGGCGGCGGTGAACGGGCCTGCTGGGGCTGGCGAGTTGGGCGTTCCGGGCGTGCCCGGTGAGGTTCCTGGAGCGCGCGAGGCGGCCCTGGGGTCGCCTCGGCGGCGGCTGGCGATCGAGGCGGGTGGAGCGGACGGCAGCGTGGGCGGCGGTGGAGGTGACGGGGTGGTCGGCGAGCCCGGCTCCCCGGCGGCGCGTGGCACGCGGTCGCCCCGAACGGCGCGCGGCGCGGTGTCGTCGAGGGCGCCGAGGAGTGGGCGCGCGACCGGCGGGGCACCGGCCGGAGCGGAGGGTGAGGTGGTGGCGGTGTGACGGAGCGCGGTATGCGGCTGACGGCGGAACGGAGTGCCTGCCCCGGGCGCCGGCCCCCTCCGACGGGTGCGGCCGGCCAGGCCAGGCGCTCCGGCGGCCCGGATGGTGCCGGGCGACCGCCGGATGGGCGTGGCATGACGGTTGGTCTGGTGGTGGGCCCGGTGGTGGGCCTGGCAGTGGGTTCCGGTGCGCCCGCCCCGATGGGCGCGGAAAATGCGGTGCGGGGGGACGGGGATACGGCAGTAGCGGGACCGGTCAAAGGTGACTCGCCCGTTGAGCGTTAGTTGAGCTTTCAGCGACACTTCTCGTCGCCAAGCGTGCAATGGGAGGCTGACGGTAGGTCGGCGAGTCGATAAAGTGACGAATATCTGGCGCCGTGTCAGGGCGACGCGGAGGCAACCGGCTTGATAACAATTCCGATACAGATCCCACTTCTTTGAACGTGGCGGTTTGCACGCCTGCGGTTGTCAATATGATGCGTCTGGTTCAGACAAGTGCGGCAGCGCCACAAGCGCGGCAATGCGCGGCGGGCCGTCATGGGCGCGGCCCTGCCCGGAGGGGTCATTCATGTTCCACATGCAACGGCGGGGTATCTCCCGCATAGCCTCTGTCATGCTCGCGTCGAGCATGGTGGTCGGCGGCGGGTTCGCGTTGGCGGGTGCGGCCGCCGCGGACAGCGGCAACGGCGGCTCGGGGGCGACTGCCACGCTCCAGGACGGCCTGAAGGCCGGCGGCAAGATCAAGATCGACAACGGTGACTGGATCGCCGGTGGTGGCCTGATCGTCCTCAAGGCGGCCGACGGCACCGAGTTCGACACCTACTGCATCGACATCCACAACGAGACGCAGGAGAACGCGCAGTACCAGGAGAGCGACTGGTCCGGCATCTCGCTCGGGAGCAACCCCGACGCCGGCAAGGTCAACTGGATCCTGCAGAACTCCTACCCGCAGGTGAGCGACCTCACGGCGCTGAGCAAGGACATCGCCGGCGGCGCGACGCTCACGGCGGACCAGGCCGCGGCCGGTACCCAGGCTGCCATCTGGACGTACTCGGACCACATCAAGGCGGTCCCGCTCGACTCCACGGCCGCGGCGCTGGCGACGTACCTCATCGGCCACGCGACCGATGTGCAGCAGCCGACCCCGTCGCTCACCCTGACCCCGGCAACTGTCAGCGGTGCGCCCGGCGCGCTGCTCGGGCCGATCACGGTCGCCAGCACGGGTAGCTCCGTCGACGCCAAGCTCGACTCCGCCTCCAGCGCGGCCGGCGTGGTCATCACGGACGCCAGCGGCAACGTCCTGTCGGACAAGAGCGGCGACCTGACCGCGAAGAACGGCGAGAAGCTCTACGTGAAGGCCCCGGCCGGCGCGAGCGTCACCTCGGCGACCGTCACCGCCAGCACCTCGGCCGAGGTGCAGGTCGGTCGGGCGTTCCGCAGCCTCAACTACACCCCGACCCACCACAGCCAGTCCCTGATCCTGGCCGGCAGCCAGACCGACACGGTCAGCGCCGTCGCCAAGGCCAGCTGGAGCCCGATCACCTCGCCCGCGCCCTCGCCGTCGTCCTCGTCCCCGAGCGCGTCGGGCACTCCCACCACCCCGGTCGGCTCGGCCACCCCGAGCGCCTCGCCGAGCCGTTCCACCGGCGCGGTGGTCCCGACCCCCTCGGCCAGCCCGAGCACGGGTGGCAAGAGCCTGGCGTTCACCGGTGGCGGCGGCTCGACCCCGCTGATCGCGAGCGTCGCCGGTGCCCTGGTGCTGGCCGGTGGTGGCGCGGTGTTCATGATGCGCCGCCGTGGTCGCCACAGCCGTACCGCTGCCTGACCTGCGAGCCTGAGGCTGCTGCGGGGATCCACCGCGGCAGCCGGGACAGCAGCGATACCGAGCAGTAGCCGGAGGTCGGCCCCGAGTCATTGAGGCCGATACCGAGAACCGAAGTGGCCTGGTCCCGACCCCGGGGCCAGGCCACTGGCGTTCGTCCACCGGCGTTCGCCGTCGCGCTGTCCCGCCCCGCGCCTGCCCCCGCAGGTTCGGGATGAGACCCGGGGTGCGGCACAATGGAACGCTGACAGCCTGAAGCACTCCTCGACGACGCCGGAGCGATCTCACGTGGCGGAATACATCTACACCATGCGCAAGGTGCGCAAGGCGCACGGCGACAAGGTCATCCTTGACGACGTGACGCTCAGCTTCCTCCCCGGAGCGAAGATCGGCGTTGTCGGACCCAACGGCGCCGGTAAGTCCACCGTGCTGAAGATGATGGCCGGCCTGGAGCAGCCCTCCAACGGCGACGCGTTCCTGTCGCCCGGGTTCAGCGTCGGCATGCTGCTGCAGGAGCCGCCGCTCGACGAGTCCAAGACGGTCCTGGAGAACGTGCAGGACGGCGTCAAGGAGGTCAAGGGCAAGCTCGACCGGTTCAACGAGATCGCCGAGCTGATGGCGACCGACTACTCGGACGCGCTGCTGGACGAGATGGGCAAGCTCCAGGAGGAGCTGGACCACTCCAACGCGTGGGACCTCGAAGCCCAGCTGGAGCAGGCCATGGACGCGCTGGGCTGCCCGCCCGGCGACTGGCCGGTCACCAGCCTCTCCGGTGGTGAGCGCCGCCGCGTGGCGCTCTGCAAGCTGCTGCTCGAGGCGCCCGACCTGCTGCTGCTCGACGAGCCCACCAACCACCTGGACGCCGAGTCGGTGAACTGGCTGGAGCAGCACCTGGCCAAGTACGCCGGCACCGTCGTCGCGGTCACCCACGACCGGTACTTCCTGGACCACGTCGCCCAGTGGATCCTCGAGCTCGACCGCGGTCGCGCCTACCCCTACGAGGGCAACTACTCCACCTACCTGGAGACCAAGCAGTCGCGTCTCAAGGTCGAGGGCCAGAAGGACGCCAAGCGCGCCAAGCGGCTCAAGGAAGAGCTGGAGTGGGTCCGCTCCAACGCCAAGGGTCGGCAGGCCAAGTCCAAGGCCCGCCTCGCCCGGTACGAGGAGATGGCGGCCGAGGCCGACAAGATGCGGAAGCTGGACTTCGAGGAGATCCAGATCCCGCCGGGCCCGCGTCTGGGCAGCATCGTCGTCGAGGTGGACAAGCTCAACAAGGCCTTCGGCGAGAAGGTGCTGATCGACGACCTCAGCTTCACCCTGCCGCGCAACGGCATCGTCGGCGTGATCGGCCCCAACGGTGCCGGCAAGACCACGCTCTTCAAGATGCTGCAGGGCCTGGAGAACCCGGACTCCGGCAGCGTCAAGGTCGGCGAGACCGTCAAGATCAGCTACGTCGACCAGAGCCGCGCCAACATCGACCCGAAGAAGACCCTGTGGGAGGTCGTCTCCGACGGCCTCGACTGGATCAACGTCGGCCAGGTCGAGATGCCGTCCCGCGCCTATGTCTCGGCGTTCGGCTTCAAGGGTCCGGACCAGCAGAAGCCGGCCGGGGTGCTCTCCGGTGGTGAGCGCAACCGCCTGAACCTGGCGCTCACCCTCAAGCAGGGCGGCAACCTGCTGCTCCTCGACGAGCCCACCAACGACCTCGACGTCGAGACCCTCTCCTCGCTGGAGAACGCGCTGCTGGAGTTCCCGGGCGCCGCTGTGGTCATCTCCCACGACCGCTGGTTCCTGGACCGAGTGGCCACCCACATCCTCGCCTACGAGGGTGACAGCAAGTGGTTCTGGTTCGAGGGCAACTTCGAGTCCTACGAGAAGAACAAGATCGAACGCCTGGGTGCCGATGCGGCCCGCCCGCACCGCGCGACCTACAAGAAGCTGACGCGCGGCTGACGATCAGTCAGCGCCCGCTGGTCCGTCAACACGCGGCCCACGGCTGACCGGGCCCGGTGGCCCAGCGGCCCGGTCGGGTGCCCTCGCGGCATCCGGCCGGGCCGATCGACTGAGTGGAAGAAGGAGAGACGTCCGTGGCGCGCCACATCTACGCCTGCCCCCTGCGGTGGTCCGACATGGACGCCTTCGGCCATGTGAACAACGTGGTCTTCCTGCGCTACCTGGAGGAGGCCCGGATCGACTTCATGTTCACCCAGGCCGCCGAGGCCGGCGCGGGCGAGTTCGCGGGCGGCTCGGTGGTGGCGCGGCACGAGATCGACTACAAGCTGCCGCTGGTGCACCGCCCGGCGCCGGTGACCATCGAGACCTGGGTGACCAGGATCGGCGGGGCTTCGCTCACCGTCCGCTACGAGGTGAAGGACATCGCCGAGGACGGCACCGAGACGGTGTACGTCCGGGCGTCCACCGTCGTCGTCCCGTACGACCTGAAGAACGCCCGCCCGCGCCGGATCAGCCCGGTGGAGCGCGAGTTCCTCGGCCGGTTCATGGACGAGCCGGACGCGGACGGGACGGGCAAGGGCGAAACCGGCGCGGCGAAGCGCGCCGAGAAGGTGCCCGCGGCGGCCTGACCACCTCGGGCTGACCACGACCGAAGACCGACAACTGACAACTGACGACCGAAGACCGAAGACCGAAGACCGAGCGAAGTGTGAGCGCACCGTGATCAGTACCGCCAGGCTGGTGCTGGCCGACCCCCGCGAGGCGGCCGACCTCGGCGCGTTCCTGGTCCGCCTGCTGCGGTTCGACCGCGCGGCGGCGGTCCGGCTCCAGGTGGCCCACGGCGAGGCGGGCGCGGGCGCCGGTGGCGCCGGCGTGCTGGCCGTCTACGGGCGGTTGCCGCTCGGCAGCGCGGGTGTCCTGGCGCTGCGCACCGCGCGACTGGCGGGGTCCGTGGAGTCCGGGGACCAGGCGGCGGCCGCTGACGCGTCCACCGGTCCGGCCGTCGACCTCACCGTCTCGGCGGGCCAGCTGCTGGACGGCGTGGACCAGGAGGACGGCGCGCTCGCCGTACCGCCGCCGGTGACCGGTCCGGCCTGGGCGGGTCTGCTGCCGCCGCGGGCCGGCTGGCGGCTGCTCGGCGCGGTCGGCGCCGACCAGGTGCTCCCGCAACTGCTGGCCGCCGTGGGCGAGTTCAAGGAGCGCACGGCCCAGGTCCCGGAGCACCACCGCACCCGTGCGGTGCTGGACGGCATCGCCGACGAGATCTGGGCCCGCCCGCTCACCGCTCTCCCGGCGCTGCCGCTGCGCGCGGCCCACGCCGCCTACCGGATCGGCTTCCTGCACCCGGGCGCCCCGCTGACGGCGCACCGCGCGGGCGGCTGGCTGCGGCTGACCGCGCCGCACGGCACCGTCGCGCTGCGCGCCGCCGCCGCTCCGGGCGCCGGTCTCGGGCTCACCCCGCTCGGCTGACGCCCGATCGCTGGGGCGGCCGATCGCTGGGGCGGCCGAGCGCTGCGACGTCCGATCGCTGGGGCGGCCGAGCGCTGCGACGTCCGATCGCTGTGACGACCGATCGCTGTGACGACCGACGCCCGCCATACGACCTATGACGATGGCCGGGCCGGGAGATCCGCTCCTCAGCCGGCCTCCCGCTCGTCCGGCCGCACCGCGATGTGGTCGGCGGCCAGCTCGACCGCGACCCGGTGCTCCATCCCCAGCGCCGCCAGGAACTCGCGCGGCAACTGCACCCGGCCGGTGCGGTCCAGCATCACGTACTCCCGCTCGCTGACCGTCTCCTGGCCCTGCTCGTCGGTGAGCGTGTGCCGCAGCACCTCGGAGCTGGTCCGCCCGTCCCGGATCGCCACCGTGCGGCGGACCTCGCCGGCCACCATCGGGTCGTGCGTCACGATCACCACGGTGGCGCCCAGTTCGCGGTTGACGGTGCGGAAGGCCTCGAAGATCCCGGCAGCGGTCTCCGAGTCCAGCTCACCGGTCGGCTCGTCGGCCAGCACCACCGAGGGGTTGTTGGCCATCGCGACGGCGATCGCCACCCGCTGCTGTTCGCCGCCGGAGAGCTGGGCGAGCCGCCGGTCGGCCAACCGCGCGATGCCGAGCGCGTCCAGCAGCTCATGGGCTCGGGCAGCCCGTCGCTTGGCCCGGCCGGCCGCCCAGCGCTCGCCGTTCAACTGCATCGGCAGTGCCACGTTCTGGGCCGCCGTCAGGAACGGCATCAGATTGCGCGCGGTCTGCTGCCAGACGAAGCCGACCACCTCGCGGCGGTAGCGCAGCCGCTCCTTCGCGGTCATGCTCAGCAGGTCGCACCCGGCCACCGCGGCCGAGCCGGCCGACGGGACGTCGAGTCCGGCCAGGATGTTGAGCAGGGTGGACTTGCCGCTGCCGGAGGCACCGACCAGCGCGACCAGGTCGCCCTTCTCCACCAGCAGGTCAAGGCCCTGCAGCGCCTGCACCTCGACCCGGTCCGCGGTGAAGATCCGCACCAGCCGGTCGCAGCTGATCACCGAGTCGTGCCCGTAGACGGGAGCGGCCTTGGCGGTCCGCACCCGCTGCCGCAGCTCCTCGAGGCTCACTTCGCCTTCCGGGCCAACGCCCGGCAAGCCACCCGGCACGCCCTCCGGCCTACCGTCCCGCCCACCGCTCATCGCTGGTCACCCGCTCTCAACTCGGTATTGATCTGCCGCCGCCCGGCGAACAGTGTCTCCGCGACCACCACCGCGCAGGACAGCGCCGCCAGGATCAGTGCCTGCCAGGCCACCGGCAGCGGTGCCGCCAGCAGGCCGCCGGGCACGCTGGTGCCGACCACGGCCGTCAGGTTCACCGCCGTGCCGAGCAGCGGCACGGTCAGGTAGGTCACCCCGGCCCCGGCGAGCGCGGCGAGCAGGGTCTGCGGCAGCGTTTCGATCAGGATCAGTGCCAGGCCCTGGCGCGGTCGCAGGCCCATGGTGCGCAACCGGGCCAGCAGCGCGGCCCGTTCGGGTGCCGCGCGGAGCAGGGTGAGCAGCAGCGCGAGGGCGCTGAACCCGGCGGCGGCGATCACGGCGGTCCAGAACAGCCGCTCGGCCGCGAGCTCCAGCGGACTGTCGCCCAGCCCACCTGCGTAGTCCCGCTCGGTGGCGATGACGAACTGCTGGCTCACCTGGCCGAGTCGACCCGCCTGGCTGTCGCCGCCGGGCCCGCCCGCCGGCAGCTCGCCGGCCAGCAGCCCGCTCAGCTGGGCGCCGGTGATCCCGTCGCCGGTGCCGAACCACTCGTTGGGTGCCGCGATCAGCGTTGCGGCCCTGGGCAGTTGGCGCACCACGGCGGCGCCGGAGACGATCACCACCGGGCGCTCGGCGGGGTCCGGTATCGCGGGGGTGGCGTGGAACACGCCCGCCATCCCGATCCGCAACTGTCCGTAGGCCGCCGGAAGTTGGATCCCGGCACCGCCGCTGCCGACGGCGGCGGCCGCATTGTCGCTGACCAGCGCGGGGACCAAGTCGTCGGAGCCGTCCGACGAGCCGTCCGACGAGCCGTCCGACGAGTTGCTCGACGAGCCGCCCGTGCCCTCCAGCAGGGCGGGATCGAACTGCCCGTACCCGACCCGCTTCGAGAGTGCGGCGTAGCTCTGCGGATCGACCATGACCAGGATCGTCCCGGCCATGTCGACACCGTCGCTGGTGGCGAGCGCCCCGAGCGGGTCGATCACCACCGAGGTGCCGGCCCGCATCCCGGGCAGCTTGGCCGCGGCCGCCGGGAAGCCGGCCGGCAGGGTGGTCCCCTCGGCCGCCGCCACCCGGGCGTCCCCGCCGACCAGCTGACGGACCGCCACCTCCCGCGCCGAGGCGGTGGAGGTCAGCACGGTGACCCCGAAGCCCGCCGTGGTGACCGCGAGCAGCAGCGCCATCAGCGGCAGCACGGTGGGGGAGCGCCGCCGGGAGCCGGACCCGTCCAGGCCCTGGCCGGCGCCGCCGCCCCGGGTGGCCCTGGCCAGGCCGAGGAAGCCGATCGCCCCGCGCCCGCGCGCCGCCAGGCGCGCCCCGGGGGCGAGCAGCAGCGGGAAGAGCCGGGCCAGCAGCACCGTCCCGGCGACCGCCAGCAGCACCGGTGCCGCACTCAGCAGCAGGTCCAGCGAGCTACCGGGCGGGGCGACCCCGCGCCGGCGCACGGCCAGCACCGCGCCGGCGGCCAGCGCCAGCGCGGCCAGCTCCGCGACCAGCCGGCCGGGCCCGCCCAGCGGCCGGGCGAACCGGGAACGCCGGCCGGTCCGCACCGGTGCGGACCGGCGCCCCTTGCCCCGGGGCCCGGTGGCCCGCAGCATCGCCACCGCCCGCACCGGGAACGGCAGCAGCCCCGCCAGCCCCGTCAGGACGCCGAGCAGCACCGCGCTCGTCCACCGGGGCGTGGGCAGCAGCACCAGCGCCAATGCGGTGCCGAGCAGCGCGGCCGGCAGCACCGCCACCGCGGTCTCGGCGAGCAGCCGCCCGCCGATCGCCCGCAGCGAGCCACCGCGGGCCCGGAGCAGGGTCAGCTCGGCCTGCCGGCGGTCCACCGCGAGCCCGGCCGCCAGTAGCAGCACCACCAGGGCTACCGCGCCCGCGCCGAGCGGGCCGATCGCGTAGAGCGGGGCGGCCGCCGCGCGTTCCCGTTGGGCCTGCTGCAGCAGCGTGGGCAGGCTGGACTGGGCCTGGAGGTCGGGGACGCCACTGGTGATCGCCAGCTGCGCGGCCAGCGGGCCGTTCAGGATCGAGCTGATCAGCTGCTGCGCCTGGCCGAGCTGGTAGCCGTGCAGGTGGTGCGGGTCGACCGGGACCTGCCAGAACAGCGCGGCCCCGCCGTCCCAGTCCGGCAGCTGCGCCAGTGCGTCGCCACCGACCAGCGCGTTCACCTGCCAGTAGCGGACGGGCTGCCCGCCCGGGACGCTCATGCTGGCCACGCAGGGCGCGGCCAGGCAGCTGACGGGGGACCAGAACGGCCCGTTCGGGTCGGTCAGCTGGAACACACCGACCACCACGGCCTGGCTCCGGGGGCCCTGGGTGGGCGGCACGGGGCCCGCGAAGGTGGTGCTCGGGCCGGTGTTCAGGACGGTGCCCAGGCCGGCGTGCAGCAGATCGGCGGTCGGCTTGGCCAAGGCGATCTCGAAACGGCGGCCGCCGGTGGGACCGATGTCGTCGGCGGTCGGCAGGCGGCCGGACAGCAGCCGCAGGTGGGCGCCCTGGTCGTGCAGGGTGATCAGGTTCATCGACGGCGGCGCCGGCGGCGGACCGTCGATCTGCGGCAGCCCGGGGTCGGTCAGGTTGCTGGGGACGGTGGTCTGGGCGCCGTAGGTCTCCTCCCCCGGGGCGGCGGCCAGCGGCCCGCTGAGCTCGGCGGGGAGCGTCTTGGCCACGGTGTCCAGGACCTGCTGGCGGTAGCCGGTGAGGCCGCCGGCGCGGCCGATGCCGCCGATGCCGCCACTGCCCTGGTCGTTGGTGACCTGGGCCGTCAGGCTGCGGGCGGTCGGCGAGGCGTCGTCGAGCAGTTTGGCGACCGCGTGGTCGGAGTCCCGGTCCAGGGTGCGGGGCAGCGCCACGGCCAGGAACGTGGTGCCGAGCACCAGGACGGCCAGCAGCAGCGCGGCGGTGCGGCTGGTCCGCAGCCGGGTCCGCACCCAGGGGGCAAGCGGGCGAGCGGCGCTCACATCTCCTCCGAGAGGCGCAGGCGGGCGATGGTTTCGGCCCCCCGGGCCGGCCGCAGTACCCGGTGGACGGTGAGCAGGACGGGCAGCGCGGCGACCGCCGCCAGCAGCACCGCCGCCTGCCCGGTCGGCAGCACCACCAGCACCGGTGGCATCGGGCGCTGCGCGGCCTGGGTGAGCACGGTGTGCGGCACCACCAGGTGGACCAGCACGGTGCCGAGCAGGGCGCCGACCCCGAGGCCGAGCGCGATCAGGATGCCCTGCTCGGCGGCGGCGGTCCTGGCCAGTTGCTGGTGCCGGGCGCCGAGCGCGCGCAGCACGGCGAACTCACCGGCCCGCTCACTGGCGGCGCCCACCTCGGCCGCGGCGAAGCCGATCGCGGCCAGCACGGCCGCCGCGACGGTCAGCGCCAGCAGCGCGCTCTGCGGCGCGGCGCTCAGCGGGTCGGCCCGCATGCCGGCCAACTGCTCGCTGTTCAGCTCGATCTGGGCCGGCACGGTGCCGGCCCGCAGCTTGGCGGCGGCCTGGGCGGGCACCGGGTCGCCCGGCCCGGCGCTGGGCAGCCACCACTCGCTGGGGCCCAGCGGCAGGCCGCCGGCGCCGGCCAGCGCCCGGTCCAGGGTGGGCAGGTCGACCATCAGCGCGGTGGTCGGGCCACCGCTGTCGCTGCCGACGGTGGGCAGTGCGGGGACCACCTCGGTGATCTTGATGTCCACGTTCACCGTGCCGAGCGCCACCGGGACGTGCTGGCCGACCTTGGCGCCGGTGGCGTCGAGGTAGTCCTTGGTCGCGGCGGCGTCGACGGTGGCGGGGAACGAGCCGCCCGGTCCGGCCACGGTCACCTGCTGGGTGTCGGTGACGCTCTGCGGGTAGCTCAGACCGATCAGGTCCTGGCCGTTGGCCGGGGCCAGGGCGGAGGCTTTCTGCGGGGCGCCGGGCGTGATGGGCGTCTGGGTGCCGGGTATGACGGGCACCGGCTGGTTGCCGGTCCCGCTGCTGTCGTCCGTGAGGTGCCAGTCCAGTCCGTCGGGACGCGGCACCGGCACGCCGGGTGCGCCGGACGCGTCCACCGAGCTGAGCCGATGGATCGTCAGCTCCTGCCGCACGTCATAGCCGGAGAAGCTGTTGGTGATCTGGAACCCGGTCAGCGTGAGCGGGTAGGCCGGCCGGCCGGCCGGGGCGGCGAAGAGCGAGCCGAGGTCCGCCGAGATGGTGGCCGAACCCTGGTCGGGCAGGTTGGGGACGATCGCCTCCAGCGCGACCCCGAACCGGTCGCGCAGCTCCACGCGCAGCGTGGGGGCGGCCTCGCGGGGGTCCTCGGGCAGGTTGAAGGCGGTGGGCGGTGATGCGGGCTGGTCGGTCCGCACTGACAGGTCGAGGTCGAGCCGGATCGGTTGGCCCGGCAGCGTGATCCCGCCGGCCGGTCCGGTGGCCGCGCCGGCCGTCCACCCGGGGGACGCCGCACCGGCGGTGGCGGCGGTGGCGGGTCCGGTGGCCGCGCCGCCGGTTGTGCCGCCGGAGGTCAGCGAGTCGAACAGCTGGACCGGCGTCTTCCCACCGGTCAGGTCCGGACGCAGCCGCACCGAGTCGGCCGCGTCCTTGGTGTCGAGCGCCAGCAGCTGCCCGATCCGCCCGCTGCGCAGCGGCAGCGGTTGCCGGGTGACGGGCAGGAACCGGTTGCCGCCGGGCAGGGCCGCCAGCACCCCGCCCTGGCCCGTCGCCGGCACGGCGAGGCCGGTCACCTTGAGGCCGTTGACGGTGGCGAAGTCGGCCTGGTCGCGCTGCGAGACGTTGAGCGAGGCGGCCTGGCCGAGCGCGAGCAGGCCCATCGAGACCGCGAAGACCAGCAGCAGCACCGGGCCCGCGTTGCGCCGCGGCCGGCGGGCGAACTGCCAGCCGGCCAGCGCACCCGGCAGCCCGCGGCGCCGGCTCGCCCAGCGCTCGCCGAGCCGGGCGACCAGCGGCAGCAGGCGCAGCGCCAGCATCGTGCCGGCGCACAGCGCCAGGGTGGGCGCGGCGACCAGGACCGGGTCCAGGCCCAGTCGCCCGCCGGCGTCCGCGCTCAGCGCCCCGCCGCCGGCGGTCGCGGCGCCGGCGGTGGCCGAGACCGTGCCGCCGGCCGCCGAGCCGTAGTGCGTGAGCTGCAGGTAGCCCAGCACGGCCAGCGCCAGCAGCGCGAGGTCGGCGCCGGAGCGGGCCAGCCCCGAGGCGAGCGCCTGGCGCCGCCCGGCCCGCCGCTGCAGCGTCGAGCCGGCCGCTCGCAGCGCGGTGGGCACCAGCACCACCAGGACCGCGCCGGCGGCGACCGCGAACGAGATCAGCCAGCCGCCGGCCGACAGCCCGCCGCCCAGCGTGACCCCGGTGCGGGCGAGCGGGCCGTAGGTGTCGAGCAGGCGCAGCAGGGGCGGTGTGAGCAGCGGGGCGAGCACGGCGGCGGGCAGCGCGAGCACGGCCGCCTGCAGCGCGGTCAGCCGGGCGACCTGGTGCCAGGCGGCCCCGCGCGCGGTGAGCAGTCCGTCCTCGGTGGCCTGCCGCTCGACCAGCAGCCGGGTCACCAGGACCAGCGCGGCGATCGCCAGCACGGCCAGTTGCAGGGCGCCGATCACCAGGGTGGAGGTGGCCGCCAGCAGGTCGTTGTGCAACTGGTCCAGGACGTTCGGCAGTTGACTGGTGGCAGTGAGGCCGGTCTGGTTCTGGAAGAGGGTCAGCCGGCTGCTCGTCCGGTCCCCGAGGGCGTCCAGCCGGCTCGCCTGGGCCTTGGAGAAGTCGGCGGAGATCAGCCAGTTGTCGCCCTCCTGGGCGACCCGGCCGCTGCTGAAGACCGAGGCGGGGACCAGCAACGGGCCGTAGGTGGTGAAGCCGTTGACCTTCAGGCCGCGTCCGGCCAGCGGGTCGAGCTGCCAGTACGGGGAGTTCGGGGTGGCGGCGTGGTAGCTGCCGGTGATCTGGATGTCCAGCGGGGAGCCGTCGAACCGGTCGACCAGCCGCAGGGTGGTCGGCAGGCTCGCCCCGCGCAGGCCGAGCCGGCCGATCGCGGCGTCCGGCACGGCCACCTGGACCGGCGCGCCGGCGGCGGTGGCCTGCGGCAGGTGCCCGGTGCTGACGGTGACCTCGGCCGGGTCGAGGGCGCCGAGCAGGGTCAGGTCGGGGTCGGCCGGCTGGCTGTTCGCGTTGGTGGCGCCGGCGGTGGCGCTGGTGGCGGGCAGTCCGTAGGCGTGGCTGAGGGCCAGCTCGCGCACGGTGCTGGGCATGGGGTCGAAGATGCCCTTGGCCAGCGCCTGGACCTGTTGGTCGGCCGCCCCCCGCTTGCTCGCGTCCAGCGAGTCGGAGCTGACCTGGACGGTGGTCTGCGCCTGGTTCTGGACGTTGAGAGCCCGGCGCACCCCGGCGTCCCCGGCCCCGGCCTCGAAGGCGCTCAGTGCGCAGAGCACCGTGGCCGTGAGCAGTACGGTCAGCGCGGCGGCCGAGGCCAGCGCCCAGCGACTGCGCAGTCTGCGCAGGACAAAGCCCATGGGCGATTCCGCCCTCCCCCCGAAACGACCGGATAACGGGCGATGCTGTCAGACCACGAACCCTGTGGGAAGGGCCATAAGGGCAACAACGCCTGCTACCGGTGAGACGGATGGGACCTCAGTGCGCGTTCACCATCGAGGCGGCGGCGTAGCTCAGGTAGTCCCAGAGCTGCCGCTCGGCGGCCGGTGGCAGGGCCAGTTCGTCGACCGCCACCCGCATGTGCCGCAGCCACGCGTCGTGCGCGGCCCGGTCGACCTTGAACGGGGCGTGCCGCATCCGCAGCCGGGGGTGGCCGCGCTGCTCGCTGTAGGTGCGCGGGCCGCCCCAGTACTGCATCAGGAAGAGCACCAGGCGCTCCTCGGCACCGGCCAGGTCCTCCTCGGGGTACATCGGACGCAGCAACTCGTCCGTGGCCACCCCCTGGTAGAAGCGGTGCACCAGCCGACGGAAGGCGGCCTCGCCGCCCACCGCCTCGAAGAAGCTCTCCTCGCCTGTCCCGTCACGCCCGATCTCAGTCACCTGACCATGGTCGCAGACTGCCACCGGGGCCGGGAACCAGGACTTTCGTCCCAGGTCCCCGGCCCCGGTGGCGGCCAGGACGGTCAGGCCTCTTCCCAGTCGAAGAGCCGCCAGGCGATCAGGCTGAGCACCGCGGCGAACGCCAGCAGGCCGCCCATCTGCGGCAGCACGTCCATCAGCCCGCCGCCGCGGCTGAGCACCGTCTGGGCGGAGGTGACCAGGTAGTGCAGCGGGAAGACCTTGGACAGCTGCTGCAGCCAGTGCGGGGTGCCGTCCAGCGGGAAGAAGGCACCGGACAGGAAGGACATCGGCAGGATGATCACCTGGTTGATGCCGTTGGCCGCCTCCTCGGTCTTCGCGATCGCGCCGGTGACCAGCCCGATCGACATGAAGGCCAGGGTGGCGCAGAGCACCAGCGGGATCACCAGCGGCCAGTTGCCGGTCAGCTTGAGGCCGAAGGCCGGCGTGGTGGCCACCGCCAGGAAGATCGCGGTCTGCACCAGCGCCACCACGCAGGTGACCAGGATCCGCGAGCCGACGATCGCGCCGATGCTGACCGGTGCCAGCCGCAGCCGCCGCAGGATCCGCTTCTTGCGCCAGTTGACCAGGCTCAGCGAGGCGCCGAAGATCGCGCCGGTGGCCACCGCCCAGCCCAGCAGGCCGGGGGTGAGGTACTGGATCGGCTTGAGGCTCTGGTCCTCGACCTGGCTCGCCGCCATGCTGTAGGCGGGCGTGGTCACGTGCGCGGCGGCCAGGTTGGCCTGCTGGATCAGCCCGCTCACATCGCCCTGCAGGGCGCCCGACTTGACCGTGTCGGCGGCGCTGTAGCGGACCACCACCTGTCCGCCGGTGCCCTGTTCGATCAGCGCGTCGTAGTCGCCCTTCCTGACCTTGGCCAACGCGCTCTGCTCGTCCGGGACCTGAGTGATCGTCATCACCTGGTCGAGCTCGGCGCGGGCCGCCCCGGTGGCCGAGTCCAGCACGGCCACCGGCCCGACCTGCGCCACCTTGATGTGCGGCGAGGTGGCCCCCTTGAAGAGGAAGCCGAAGAGCACCAGGAACATCAGCGGCATCGCCAGCGTGAAGAACAGCGCCGTGCGGTCCCGCACGAAGGCCACCAGCATCACCCGGGAGAGGCCGACGAAGGCGCTGGCCCGCTCCTTCTGCGGAACGCTCATGCGCGGTACTCCCGTCCGGTCAGGTGCAGGAAGACGTCCTCCAGGGTGGCGCCGCGGACCTCCAGGCCGCGCAGCGCGTTCTGCTCGGCCAGCACGGAGAGCACGGGGGCCGGCAGCCGGGTGGAGAGCGAGAGCAGCACCCCGTTGTCCTCCAGCGCGGTGATCTCGGCCCCCGCCGCCGCGAACAGTTCGCGGGCCCGCTCGGCGTCGAGCAGCCCGGACTCCACGCTGACCCGGACCGTGTCGTCCAGGTCGCGGACCAGTGCGGCCGGTGCGCCGGTGCGCAGCACCTTGCCGTGGTCCATCACCGCGACCCGGTCGCAGAGGATCTCGGCCTCGTCCAGGTAGTGCGTGGTGAGCACCACGGTGCGGCCCTCGGCGTTGATGTCCCGCAGCAGGTCCCAGAGGTTGCGCCGGGCCTGCGGATCCAGGCCCGTGGTCGGCTCGTCCAGGAAGACCAGCTCCGGATCGTGCACCAGCGCGCAGGCGATCGAGAGCCGCTGGGCCTGACCACCGGACATCTTGTCGGTGCGCACGACGGCGGACTCGGTCAGCCCGACCCGCTCCAGCCAGGTGTCGGCCCGCTTGGGGCCGATGCCGTAGAAGGAGGCGAAGGTGCGGATGGTCTCCCGCGCGGTCAGCTTGTCGAAGAAGGCGGAGGCCTGGAACTGCACCCCGATCCGCGGCAGCAGCTTCGGATTGCGCGGCCAGGGCGCCAGCCCCAGCAGCTCGACATGGCCCTCGTCGGCCTCGCGGATCCCTTCCAGGATCTCCAAGGTGGTGGTCTTGCCGGCGCCGTTGGGCCCGAGCAGACCGAAAAATTCGCCAGTCCCGACGGTGAGCGACACCCCGTCGACGGCCTGGACATCCCCGTACCGCTTCCGGATCCCGTCCGCGGCTATTGCAGTTGTCATGAGGCCAGACACTACGGTCACCGGGAAGGCGGCTACCAGTGGCGGGCCGGGGTTGTGGCACGCCGGTGGTAGTGATCCGGTCCGCCGCTGTCCCACCCGGAGCGTGGGACAGCGGCGGACCGGCCGAGCGCGACTACGCCCGGATCAGCGTGATGGTGGTCCAGGCGCCGATGTGGATCCGGTCGCCCTCGCCCAGCGGGATGGCGGTGTGCGGGGTGATCGGGTCCGCGCCGCCGTTGAGGGTGGTGCCGTTGGTCGAGTCCTGGTCGACCAGCACCCAGCTGCCGTCGGGCTGTTCGGCGAGCAGCGCGTGCTGGTGCGAGGCCCCCGGGTCCTCCGGCGGCACCGACAGGTCGATCTCCGGGACGGTGCCCTTGTGCTGGCTGCGCCGCCCGATCCGCAGCTGGCCGCGACCGGTGATCGGGATCCGGCGCTCGGGGCAGTACGGCGGGAAGAAGAGCCCGGAGGCCTCCGGCCCGCTGCGCGCCATCATGTCGGTGAAGTACTCGCGGTCCGCGGCGACCACGGCCACCCAGGTGGTGCGGGTCTGCTCCATCGGCTGCTGCTGCGCGGGCGGCGTCAGCGCGAACGAGGTCGGGTACTCCATCGGCGGCTGCTGGTGCTGCTGTTGCTGCTGCGGGGGTGCCTGCTGCTCGGGCAGTTGCTGGTAGCCGTGGTCGGGGTAGCCGGTGGCCGGGTACCCGCCGTTCTCCGGGTAGCCGTTGTCCGGGTACCCGTTCTCGGCGTAGCCCCGCTCCGGGTAGCCGTTGTCCGGGTAGCCGTTCCCGGCGGCCGGGTAGGGCTGGTGCGTCGACTGCTCGGCCGGCGGGTAGCCGTAACCCTGCTGCTGGTGCTGCGGCTGGGCGGGCGGCACCGGCCCGCCCACCGGCGGGTAGCCGTAGCCGCCCGGTGCCGGGTGCTGCGGGGGAGCGGTGGCGGCCAGGTCGTAGTCGTAGCCGCACTCCTCGCAGTACCGCCCGGTCTGCGGGGTCTGGCAGATCGGGCAGGTGACCAGGGCCTCGGTGGCCCCCGCCCCCGGGTAGCCCCCGGCCGCGCCCAGCGGCGGGGCGGGCGGCATCGGCGGCATCGGCGGCGCCGCCGAGAAGGCTGCCCCACCGGCCGCCCCCACCGGCACCGAGCCGGAGGCCGGGTTCATCGGGAAGCCACAGAAGTCGCACCAGTCCTCGGCTTGCGACTCATGGCCCCTAGGGCAGATCGGCATCAATTCCCCCACATCTCAGCAGGTCCGGCTCGCGGTGGCACCAGGTCATGTCAGCGCACCACGATACCGATGAGTGGTGAAGCGGTGAACGCCGGATCGAAGCCGTTCATGCCCGGTACGCGCCGGTGCACGCCCGCCGCGCTCACTCCGGGCGCTTCTTGCCGGCCACCCGGACCGTCTTGGTCGAGCGGGTCTCCAGGGTCATCGAGTCGGCCTCGCTGACGTCCTTGCGGAACTTGACCGTGCCCTCCTTGGCGTCCACCACGTCGACCACCTTCTGCAGCAGCTTGAAGGTGCCCTCGTTGCCGGTCTGGTGGGCGAGGCGGACGGCCGCGCCGAGCTTGGCGGTGGCCCGGTCGACGTCGCCGGCCCGGTGCGCCTCCAGGCCCTCCTGGATGGCGTCGGCGAGTTCGGCCTGGCCGGTGTAGTGGGCGACCTGCGGGCTGATCTTGGTGGAGGAGGCCAGGTCGTCCGTCCAGACCGCCTTGACCAGCCCCTGGGAGAGCACCTCGGTGCTGCCGTCGGCCTGCGGCAGCACCAGCGAGATCCGGGCGGCCAGCATCTCGTTGCCGACCGCGGCCGTCGGGACCTGCACGCAGACGTGGTAGTCGCGGCTCTCGTCGCCCCAGGAGCCGGTCGGGTAGTCGCCGGCCCGCGGCCCGGCCTCGACCCGGCGCTCGGTGAGGTCCTCCAGGTTCGGGGCGACCTGCTTGACGAACTTCACCGTCGCGTTGGCCGGGGTCCAGACCCGCAGCGCCACGTCCGCGACCTGCTTGCCCATCGCGGCCTCCATCATCGAGCGGAAGTCGTCGGCCAGGCCCGAGGGCTCGGCGACGATGTCCACCGTGCCGAGCAGCGCGGAGGAGATCCGGCGCAGCTCGGGGATCTCCCAGTCGGTCCCCACCCCGCGGCAGTCGGCGGTGAAGTGGCCGCTCACCCGGTCCAGGGTGCGCTGCAGGTCCTCGGGCTTCTCGTGCTCGTTGCGCCCGTCGGTGAGCAGGATGCCGTGCCGGATCGCGAAGTCACGCCGGGTCAGGAAGAGCTTGTCGGCCAGCGTCAGCCAGGTGCCGATCGCGGTGCCGCCGCCCGCCGTGAGCTTGCGCAGCGACTGCTTGGCCGCCTCCCGGGTGGCCGGCGAGGCGATCGCCAGGCCGCCGTCGCCCGGGTAGACCTCCTTGGCCTCGTGGGTGCCGGCCACCACCGCGAAGGCCACCCCGTCGCGCACGGTGTCGATGGCCACCGCAGTGGCGTCGCGGGCGTTGCGCATCTTGGTGGGCGGGTAGTCCATCGAGCCGGAGCAGTCCACCATCAGCACCACGGCGGCGCTCTGGCCCGAGTCGCCGCCGGCGTCGCTGACGCCGAGCGGACGCCCGCCGGTGGTGCCGCCGCCGGTGGCGGTGACGGTGACGATCGCGTTGACCTCGCGGGCGCCCTCGGCGAGGTACTCGTTCTGGAAGATGTCGGTGGTGAAGCGGGGCAGGTTCGACTTGGCGAGACTGGCCATGGCCGTGGACTCCTGAAGCGTGGAAATGCGGATGTGGATGGCCGGGAAGCGTCGTCAGCGGGGCGGCAGCGGCAGCGGCGGGTGCGGGGGCACCGGGGGCACCGGCGGCACCGTGGGTGCTCCGGCGGGTGCGGTGACGGGTGCTCCGGCGGGTGCGGTGGCCGGCGCGGTGATCACCGGCAGGTCGAGCAGCGTCTCGGTGTAGCCGCCGGCCGGGTCGGGTAGCACGGGCAGCACCGCCACCGTGATGTTGTCGTGGCCGCCCGCCGCGACGGCGAAGGAGACCATCGCCCGGGCGGCCCGCAGCGGGTCCTGCCGGGCGTCGACGCGCACCAGGTCGGCCAGGTCGGTGGCGGCCTCGGCGTAGTTCCACAGCCCGTCGGTGCAGACCACCAGCACCCCGGGCACGTGCGGGGTGAAGGCCACGGTGTGCGGCTCGACCTCCTCGGCGTCCGCGCCCAGCCAGCCGGTGATCGCGTGGGCCCGGGCGTCGGCGTAGGCCTCGGCCTCGTTCATCAGGCCGGCCGCGACCATGCCGGCCGCCCAGGAGTCGTCCTCGGTCAGCCGGTAGGGCTCGGCGCCCTCGCGGTCGTCCGGGATCCAGTAGGCCCGGCTGTCGCCGACCCAGCCCACGGTGACCACCCCGGCCGCCGCGATCGCCCCGACGAAGGTGCAGGCGGGCGAGTTGCGCCCGGCCTCCCGGTCGCCGCTGCGGCCCAGTTCGGCGACCGCCTCGGCGGCGGTCAGGATCGCCCGGCGCATCGCCGACTCCGGTTCCACGCCGTGCTCGAGCGCGGTGAGCAGCGCCTCACCGGCCGTGTCGGCGGCGGTCTGGGAGGCCTCGTCGGGCCGCGTGGCGGAGGAGACCCCGTCGCAGACCACGGCGACCTGCGCGCTCTCGCCGCCGGGCAGCGAGGTGGCGGCCACCGCGAAGGCGTCCTCGTTGCGGTGGTGGCGCACGCCGCGGTCGCTCACCGCGGCGACCCCGGACAGCTCGCGCTCCTGGTGGTCGCGCGGGCGCGGCTGGGCCGTCCCGCAGGCTTCGCAGTAGCCGTCCTGGCTGAGCGCGAGCGAGCCGCACTGGACGCAGCCGTTGGGCGCCGGCAGCTCGAAGTCGCCCTCCTCCTCGGCCGGTTGCTGATCCTCGCCGCGCTCGGCCGCGGACGCCAGGTGGCGCCCGCAGGCCTCGCAGAAGATGTCCTGCGGGTCGAGCGGTTCGGCGCAGAACGGACAGACCCGCTGAAACTCCATCACCCTCACACCCAGGTCCTCGGGCGGGTCCGGTTGGCCCGCTCGACCAGCTCGATCCGGTCCTCGGCACGCTCGGCCAGCCGAGCCAGCACCCGGTAGGAGCGCTCCAGGGCGAAGCGCAGCTCGCGCTCCCGCGCCGGGTGCCCGAGCACCTGGACGTCGCCCTCGCCGACCGGCAGCGGCCGGCTCGCGGTGGGCGTGGGCCGGCCGGCCAGCACCCAGCCGAGCGCGGCGTCCAGCACCTCCACCGAGAGCTGCTCGCGCCGCCGGTCGTCCAGGCCGAGCGAGCTCAGCTGGGTCGACCCGGCCACCAGGTCGGGGCCGAGCGGCTCCTGGCCCGGGCGCTCGCGCAGCCGGGCCCGGATGCTGGCGATCCGGGCGGCGGTGTAGTGGCTGGAGGTCTCCGGCACGGACTCCAGGGTGGCCACCGCGCCCGCCCGGTCGCCGGCGGTCAGGCAGACCCGGGCCAGGCCGAAGGCGGCGCTGACATAGGCGTGGTCGGTGCTCCAGACCAGGCGGTAGAACTCGGCCGCGTCCTCGGCGTTGCCGAGCAGTTCGGCGCAGATGCCCAGCGCCAGCTTGGGCGCGGACTCGCCGGGGAAGGCGTCGTAGATCGCGTCGAAGGCCTCGGCGGCGGCCTCGGCCAGCGCCCGGGACTGGGCAGTGCCCCCGTCCGCGGCGGCTTGACCGGCGGCGGCCAGCTGGGACAGGCCGCGGTACCAGACCACCCGCCAGTCGTCCGCGTTGCCGGACTGCAACTCGGCCAGCGCCGCGGCGGCGTCGGTGTGCCGGCCCAGCTCGATCAGCGCCCGCAGCTCGCGCAGCCGGCGCTCCACCGAGTTGATCGGCGCGCCCTGCAGGGCGCTGAGCACGTCGGCGGCCCGGGTGGCCATCAGCGCGGCCAGGAAGCCCGCGTTGGGGTCGCTCGGGTCCACCCGGGGGACCGGCAGGGCCAGCGCGGCAGCCGCCGCGTCCAGCGGCCGAAGCCGCGGCAGGCCGGGCGCGGGCGGTTCGCCGTCGGTCACCAACTCGGTGTCCACCACCCGCAGTTCCGGGCCGAACAGGGTGGAGAGCGCCGGGCGCGGGGTGCTGTCCTTGAGCGCCAGGATCTCCCGGAGCACGCCGGTCAACTGGTCGGCCATCTCCTCGGCGGAGGAGAACCGGCGGCTCGGGTCGGGGTCGGTGGCGCGCACCAGCAGGCGGTAGAAGGACTCGTACTCGGCGAAGACCGGCACCTGCTCGGGGCCGGGCAACTCGTCCACCCAGGTGGTGCTGTAGCCCTGGAAGTCGAAGCTGAGCACGGCCAGGGTGCGGGCCACCGTGTACAGGTCGGAGGCCGGGGACGGACCGTCGGTGGCGATCTCGGGCGCCTGGTAGCCGACGGTGCCGTAGATCGGGCCCTCGTCGTCGAAGCGGCGCACCGCGCCCATGTCGATGACCTTGAGCGTGTCCTCGCTCTGGATCACGTTGTCGATCTTGAAGTCGCAGTAGACCAGGCCCCGGCTGTGCAGGTAGCCGAGCGCCGGCAGCGCCTCCAGCCCGTAGGCGATGGCCTGCTCCACCGGCAGCGGCTCGCGCTTGCCGTCCGGGCCGCGCCGCTCGTTGGCGATGTCCTTGAGCGACTTGCCGCCGACGTACTCCATCACGATATAGCCGTCGGTGGAGCCGGTGCGCAGGTCCGGGTGCTCGACGAAGTTGATGATCCGGACGATGTTCGGGTGGTCCACCTCGGCCAGGAACCGCCGCTCGGCGATCGCCGCCGCCAGCGCGTCCTCGTCACCGCTGTCCAGCAGGCCCTTGAGCACCACCCAGCGGTCCGAGACCCGGCGGTCCACCGCCAGGTAGATCCAGCCCAGGCCGCCGTGCGCCAGGCAGCCCAGCACCTCGTACTGCCCGCCGACCAGGTCGCCGCGGCGCAGCTTGGGGGTGAAGGAGTACGCCGTGCCGCAGTTGCTGCAGAAGCCGTCCGGCCGGCCCGGGCGGCCGTTCTTCTCCCGGCCGACCGGGCGCTCGCACTTGCTGCAGAACCGTTTGCGCTCGGGGACCTCGGGGTTCTCCAGCACGGCCAGCGAGGGGTCCGCGCTCGGCACGCTGGGGACCGTCACCAGGCCGGCGCCCAGCCGCGGCCGGCCGGCGGTGGTGCCGGTGGACTTGCTGCTGCGCACCGAGACGGAGCCGCGGGTGCCGGTGCGGGTGGAGCGGTGCGAGCGCGACCGGCCCGACATCGAACGGGCCGAGCCGGTACGGCTGGAGGGCATGGAACGCACCGAGCCCGAGTCCGGCGACTGCCGGGCGGCGGGCAGCACGGCGGCGGTGCCGCCCTCGGGGGCCAGGCCGCACTCGTCGCAGAAGCCGTCCGCGTCGATGGTGCCCGAGCAGCCCGCCCGCGCGCAGCGCCCGCCGGGTCCCGCCGTCGCCACCGCCACCGGCGCGCCGGTCCGACCGGTCGCCGCCACCAGCGGGGCCAGCCCGCACTCGGTGCAGTAGCCGTCCTCGTCGATCACACCGCCGGAGCAGTCCGGCCGCACACAGGCTTCGCCCATGGCTCTCAATCCCCCTGTCCTTCGTACCGCCGCGCGTCCTGCGGCGCCGCCGCCGGACGGAGCGCCTGCTGGAACCTCGCCACCGCCGCCGCTGCCGCGCGCAGATCGCACGGGGCGCTCCACAGCAGCCAGCGGGCCTTCTCGTAACGCTCGATCACTTCCGGGTCCTCGGCCACCCCGAGGCGGGCCGCCATCGCCTTGTAGGCGTCCAGCCGGCCGCGCAGCTCGGCCCGCACGGCCAGCGGCGCGGTCACCTCGGTCAGCGACTGCCGGGCCCGGGTCAACTCCTGGGCGGCCTGCTCCTCCAGGGCGTCGAGCAGCGGCGCCAGCCGGTGCCACTGCCCGCTCTGGCGCAGCTCGGCGGCCTGGTGCACCCCGTCGCGCAGCGCGGCCAGCGGCCCCGGCACGGCCGGCACCTCGGTCGCCGCGATCTTGGCGAGCACCTCGCCGCGCGCCTGCCGGGCCTCGCCCAGCGTGGCGTCCGCGCGCCGCAGCAGGTCGCCGACCTGGTGCAGCCGCTCGTCCGCCTCGTCCCGCAGCCGCAGCAGCTGCTCCAGCTCGACCCGGACGTTGTCCAGCGCCCGGCCGGTCTGGTCGAACCGCTCGGTGTCCACCGCGCCGGCCGCGGCGGCGTGGGCGGCGGCCGCGTCGCCGGCGGTCTCCCGGCCGCGCTGGGCCGGCACCCGGGCCGGGCGCCACAGCGCCAGCGGGTCGGCCACCACCTGGGCCCGAAGTGCCGTCAGCTCCCGCTCCAGCCGCACCAGCTCGTCGCCGAGCGGGTGCGCCCCGGCCCGCACGCCCACCGAGGCGGCCAGCATGGCCACCCGGCGCAGCTCGGCGAGCAGCAGGTCGATCCGGGCCGGCAGCGCGGACCAGACCGCGTCGGCCGCGCTGACCACCTCCAGCACGGTGGCGTACCAGGAGTTCATCCGGTCCATCAGCTCGCGCAGGCTGATCTGCTCCACCAGCCGGGCCGGACCGGTCAGTTGCATCGCCGCGTTGGGCAGCCGGCCACCGGAGACGGTGACCGCCGGGCCGCGCAGCAGCTCGTTCAGCTCGGCGAGCTCGGGCGCGGTCGGGCGCACCCGGCGCGAGCGCACCGCGCGGGCGGCGGCCAGCGCCTCGGAGTAGCGGTCGAAGAAGGCCCAGAGCAGGTCAAGACCCTGGCCGGCCACCGACCACCGCTCCTCGGTGCGCCCGGACAGGGCCGCGCCCTCCAGCAGGCGCCGGCCGGGGTGGTCCTGGAGCGCGAGCAGCGCCGCCTCGACGGCCTCGCGCTCGGCGCTCAGCCGCGACAGCTCGCGGTCCACCTCCTCCCGGCTCAGCACCGGGCCAGCGGATCCTGTCAACGCCACGCCCTTCTCTCCTCAGTCCTCGGTCAGTTCGGTTCTCACGGCAGGTAGTTCGCCGGCGGAGGGCCGTCGGAGGGGCCGAGGTACGGCGCCAGCCACTTGTCGTAGCTGGCCATCCAACCACCATCGGATCGGTAGTCGGCCAGCACCTGGTTCACCCGGGCCACCAGGTCCGGCGAGTTCTTGGAGATCGCCACGCCGTACGGCTCGTCGGTGATCGAGGGGCCGATCACCTGCAGCGTCGGGTCCTGGGCGGCCAGGCCGACGGCGATCCCGTTGTCGGTCAACGTCACGTCCACCTGCCCGAGCTGCATCCGCACCAGGCAGTCGAGGTCGTTGCCCACCACCGTGATCGCCTTCACCCCGCGCGGATCCTGCTTCAGCTGGTCCTGCGCGGTGGAGGCGTCCGACACGCACACCGTCTTCCCCTTCAGCGCGTCGTCGACGCTCGTCGCGTGGGCCGCCTTCGGCGCCAGTACCTGCTGCCCGGCCTGGAAGTACACCGTGGAGAAGTCCACGTCGTTCAGCCGGTCGCAGGTGATCGTCATGGTACGCGCGATCACGTCCACCTGGCCGCTCTTGATGGCTTCAATACGCTGGGCGGTAGGCACCATCTTGAACACGACCTTGCTCGGATCGCCCAGGACGGCCTGCGCGATCGCGTGCACGATGTCGATGTCGAAGCCCTCCACCTGACCGGTGGTGGGGTCCCGGAAGCCCCAGTGGTAGTCGTTCTGGTCGACGCCGGCGATCAGGTAGCCGCGCTTCTTGATCGCGCTCACCGCCGGACCGCTGTCGCTGGAGCTCGGCGGCAGGCTCTTGGTCGGGTCGCAGGCCGGGGCACTGGTCAGCGCCGCCGCCTTGGTGGAACTCGCGGTCACCGCCGGCCGGCCGGCCGCTCCCGAGGCCGAGCCGGCCAGCGTGAGCGGTGCCAGCAGCGCGGCCGTCGCCAGTGCGGTCCGCAGGCGTCGAGTCATCCGTCCCCCCGTCATCGGTACTCCGCCAGCCGGTGGCCGATCCCGCGCAGCACGCCCGCCGCGCCCAGCAGGGTGAGCAGGGCGGTGGCGTAGACGACGGTGCCGGTGGCGTCCCGTCCGTTCTTTGCCGCGCTCAGGAAGTCGGCCTGTTCGACCTTCACCGCGTTCGCCAGGTCCTGGTCCAGCGCCAGGTAGGCCGGCTGCGCGCTGTCCGCGCCGCTGCCCACGGTGCCGTCCAGGGCGCCCTGGTAGTCGCCGGCGTTGTTCTTGGCGTCGGCGGCGGTGTGCCGCTGGGTCCACAGCGCGAACTGGTCGCGGGCCGCCTTGATGTCGTCGGCCGCGGCTCCGGGTGCCAGCAGCTGGGCGGCGGCCAGCGCGCCGGAGTCGGCCGCCGAGACCTTGGTCCACTGGTCGGCGTACTGGGTGGTGGAGCCGCGGGAGACCAGGTTGAGGTTCTCCGCGGTGCGCGCCTGCAGCGAGTCCACCCGGGCCTGGTTGAGCGCCCGCAGCGGCGTCTCGCCGTGCTTGAGGCTGTCCGAGAGCGCCGAGTCGGCGGCCGCCACCCCGGCGGTCAGCCAGAGCAGGGTGGCCAGCAGCGCGCCGGTGGTGCCCAGCAGCCCGAGGTTGAACACCCGGTTGGTGCGCCGGAACAGCCGGGCCTGGACCCGGAGCAGACCGGCCAGCAGCAGCACCCCGAGCACGTAGGCGGCCCACGGGGTGGCCCGCGCGTCGGCGTAGTCCTGGTTCAGCCGGGCCAGTTCGGCGTCCGACAGGTGCTGGGCGAGCGGCAGCAGCTGGGTCTGCATCTGGTTGGAGGCGTAGCTGAGGTAGGCCGCGCCGAGCGGCAGGCCCTGTCGGTCGTTGGTCCGGGCGGTCTCCACCAGGCCCGAGTAGACCGACAGCTGCTGGTTGAGCTGGTCGATCCAGCTCTGCGCCTGGCCCGCGCCCGAGCTCTGCGCGGCGGCCTCGGTGAGCAGTTGGGCGGCGTTCGCCAGATCGCCCTGGTAGCGCTGGCGCACCTCGGTCGGCGCGTTGCCGGCCAGCAGGAAGCCGGAGGCCGCCGTGGTGTCGGCGTCCGCCAGCGAGCGGTAGATCTCGGTCGCGTTCTGGCTCAGCGGCTGGCTGCGGGTCACCACCTGGTCGGCCGCCGCGCTGCGGTCGGCCACCTGCCACCCCGTCAGGGCGCCGAAGCCGAGCACCAGGATGACCAGGGTGATCCCGGTCAGCCGCAGCTGCCCGGGCGCGGTGCGGGCCGCCGCCCGCCACCGGTCTCGCCGGCGCGGGCGCGCGGGCGTCGGTGGGAGCTGCGGATACGGGGGTGGCGAGCCGCCACCCTGTCCCGGCGGCCGTGCCGCCTTCTGCGCTGGTGTCGCCACCCGCCCACCCTCCCCGAGGCCACCCGACGGTCGGGACCGGCCGCTGCCAGCAGTATGGCCACCGGTTCCGACAACCACACGTGACTTGCGCCAAGACGTGACTGCACCCTAGTGCGGTTCCGGCAGCGGGTGCGGGGCGGGTGGGGGCGGGTGGGGCGAAGCCCGGCGTGGTGCCGGTGCCCCGCTGCCGGTGATCGACTGGGTGTCGGCCATGATGGCTGAGGAACCCGCCGCACCGGGCGGAGCATGGAGCGCGAAACGATGCAGAGCACAGCAGTCCTGGCCGAAGCCGCCGGTTACCACGGCCCGCCGCCCTGGCAGTGGGCCGACCTGGCCACCTCATGGACCGCCGAGCCGGTGGTGCTGGCGCTGTGCGCGCTGCTCGGCGGCGGCTACCTGTTCGGTCTGCGCAGGCTCGCCCGGGCCGGGCAGCGCTGGCAGCCGACCCGCACGCTGAACTTCTTCGCCGGGCTGCTGCTCTGGATCTGGCTCACCTGCTCGGGCGTCGGCGTCTACGAGCGGATCCTGTTCACCGACCGGGCGGTGCAGATCGTCCTGCTGCTGATGCTGGTCCCGCTGCTGATCGCGATGGGCGCGCCGGTCTCGCTGCTGGTCGAGGCCTCGCCGCCGGCCCGCCGGGAGCGGATCCTGCGGGCGCTGCGCAGCCGGCCGTCCAAGCTGCTGATGTTCCCCGCGATCTCCACCGCGCTGCTGCTGGCACCGCCGTGGCTGCTCTTCTTCACCCCCTGGTACGAGAAGAGCCTCACCAGCGGTGCCTGGAACATCGGGCTGCACGTCTCGCTGGTGCTGCTCGGGCTGGCCTACTTCTGGCCCCGGCTGCAGCTCGACCCGGTCGGTCACCGCTACCCGCACCTGGTCGGCCTCTTCATCACCTTCATCGAGGTGATGTTCGACGCGGCGCTCGGCATCGTGCTGATCTACGGCGGCCACATCGTCGCCGAGCACTACTACGTCACCCTGGGCCGCCCCTGGGGCCCGAGCCTGGCGCAGGACCAGACCTGGGGCGGTACCTCGCTCTGGGTGCTGGGCGACCTGGTCGGCCTGCCGTTCCTCTGCGCGCTGATCCGCCGCATGATCGTGGAGGGGCGCGAGGAGACGGTGGCGGTGGACGCGGCACTGGACGCGCAGTACGAGGCGGCGGCGGTGGCCGCCGTGGCCGCCGTGGCCGAGGGCGGCGACGTGGCGGAGGCCGCCGAGGCCGGACAGCGCCCGTGGTGGCTGGACGATCCCAACCTGAAGCACCGGTTCGGCGCCGAGGGCTGAGGCCGCCACCTGGTGCCGCCAGGTTCGGTGGCGCCCGGCGCGGTGCCGCCCGGCCTCAGTACGATCGGCGGCATGCAGCTGATCGGAGACCTCGCCCCCCACCGTCCGCTCCTCGTGATCGCCGTGCCGGAGGAGGCCGCCCACCTGGGGGCGGAGCTGCCGGTGCTGATCACCGGGATCGGCAAGGTCAACGCCGCCGCCGCGCTGGCCACCGTGCTGGCGAGCGGCCCGGCGCCGGCCGAGGTGGTCAACCTCGGGACCGCCGGCGCCCTGCGGCCCGGCCTGGACGGGCGGATCCACACGGTCGGCACGGTGCTCCAGCACGACCTGAACAGCGCGGTGCTGCACCAGCTCACCGGCCGCGGCTACGGCGAGCCGCTGACGCTGGCCGCCGACGGCCCCACCCTCGCCACCGGCGACCTCTTCGTCTCCGACCCCGCCGCCCGCGACCGGCTGGCCGCCGAGGCCGAGCTGGTCGACATGGAGGGCTACGCCGTCGCCATGGTCGCCCAGCGCGCCGGGGTCCCGGTCCGGCTGGTCAAGTACGTCAGCGACGAGGCCGGCGAGGGCGCGGCGCGGGCCTGGCGGGACTCGGTGGACGAGTGCGCCCGGCACCTGGCGGCCTGGGTGCGCGAGCACCTGGGCGCCCGGTGAGCGCCGACGGCTTCCCGGCCCGGCAGATCCGCGCGGCCTTCACCGAGCACACCGTGACGGTCTACCAGGCCTACCCGCCGCAGATCGGCGAGCACGCGGCCCGGCACGGCGAGTTCCCGGAGAGCTGGAGCCGCAGCCGGATGACCTGGGTCAAGCCGAGCTTCCGCTGGATGATGTACCGCAGCGGCTACGGCACCAAGCCGGGCCAGGAGGTGGTGCTGGCCCTGGAGATCAGCCGGGCCGGCTTCGAGTCCGCGCTCGCCCAGGCCGTGCTGTCGCACTACCACCCCGAGGCGCACCTCGACCAGGCCGACTGGGCGCGGCGGTTGAAGCAGAGCGCGGTACGGGTGCAGTGGGACCCGGAGCGCGACCTCGATCTCAACCCACTCACCCACCGCTCGCTCCAGCTGGGCCTGACCGGCCGGGCCACCCGCGACTACGCCGACCACTGGCTGTGCGCGGTGCGCGATGTCACGCCGCTCGCCCACCGGGTGCGGGAGTTGGTGCGGGCCGGGGACCAGGTGGCCGCCGCCGCGCTGCTGCCCGCCGAGGCGCCGTATCCGCCGGTCGCCGCCGAGGTGGCCCGGGAGCTGCGGATGTCGCCGCAGCAGAGCTGACGAGGCGTCAGTCCGCGGTCGGCCGCAGCACGCCGGGCAGCAAGACTGACGCACCGTCAGAACTGGCTCGAAGCAAGGGCCCTGGCGACCCACCGGTTGACGTCCGGGGCCCGTGACGGTTTCCTCATGGCGTTCGGCGGGCCAGCGGCCGCGGGGGCGGCCATCTCGGGAGGGGAACCATGTTCGGACTCGGTCGAGCCAAAGTCCTGACCATCGTGGGCGTTTGCGCGGTGACCGCCTTACCGGCGGTCACCGGCGCGGCGCCTGCCGTCGCGGCGGCGCCGGGCACCGCGCGCCAGGTCTGCCTGGCGCCCGGCGGCGCGCAGCCGGACCAGGCCTCCCAGCCGGTGGCGATCAGCGCCGACGGCCACTACGCGCTGGTCGACTCGCTCGCCGACAACCTGCTGCCGCAGGGCAACAACGGCAACGGCGGCGTCTTCGTCTGCGACCTGCGTGACGGGCGGCTGCGGCGGGCGGATCTGGGGCCGGCGGGCGTCCAGCCCGACGGCTACAGCTACGGCGGCGGGATCAGCGCCGACGGCCGCTACGTCGTCTTCACCTCCGCGGCCGGCAGCCTGGTGCCGGGGACCACCAAGGGCGTCGACAACATCTACCTGCGCGACCTGCGCACCGGCCGCACCGAGTTGGTCAGCGTCGGCGGCCGCCGACTGCCGCAGGTCGGCGACAGCGGCCAGCCGGGCATCAGCCCGGACGGCCGCTACGTCGTCTTCCAGTCGAACCGGGCCGACCTGGTGCCCGGTGACACCAACAGCGCCGGCGACATCTTCGTCCTCGACCGCCGCACCGGCCGCACCGTGCGGGCCTCGGTCGGCGGCGACGGCGGCCAGGCCACCGCGAGCTCGGTGTCGCCCGCGATCAGCGCGGACGGCTCCCGGGTGGTGTTCATCTCCAAGGACACCGACCTGGCGGCCGCCGCGCCGGCCTCGCCCGGTCGCCGACTCGCGCCGCAGCGGGCCCGGTTCTACCCGCTCTTCCTGCACGACCTGCGCACCGGGCGGACCGCCGTGGCGAGCGTGGAGCCCGACGGCAGCACCGCGGCGGTGACCGCCGGGGTGCTCAGCGCCGACGGCCGCTACGCGGCGTTCACCTCGCTCGACGACGACTTCCTGGCGCCGAGCCAGGTGATGGTGCGCGACCTGGACCGCGGCACCACCACCGTGGTCAGCACGGCGCCCGACGGGACGCAGGGCGACCAGTCCTCGTACCTGATCGGGATCAGCGCGGACGACCGCTGGGTCTACTTCAGCTCCAACGCGGACAACCTGCTGCCCGGCGGCGCGGCCCAGGACTTCGGCTACTACCGGCGCGACCTGCGCACCGGCCGCACCGAGCGGCTGCTGCGGATCCCCGGCGCGCAGAACACCCTGGCCCAGAACCTGGGCGCGGCCGTCGACGCCCGGGGGACCACCCTGCTGTTCGGCGCGGACGGCAGCGGGCTGCTGCCGGGCGACACCGACACGACGCCGCAGGCCTTCACCCTGCGACCGGGCAGCTGACCTACCGGTGCCGCCCCCGGGCGGCCCGGAGCACGTACCGCATCGCGGGCACGGCGGTCATCGGCCGCTCGCGGCCTGGGCCGCGAGCAGGCCGAGCACGCCCGCGACGGCTTCCTCGTACGGCTGCGTCGACCCGGCCGCCCGGGCCAGCACGTAGCCGCCCTGGATCACCGCGACCAGGGTGGAGGCGGTGGCGACCGGGTCGAGCGCCGCACCGAACTCGCCGTTCGCGCGTCCCTCGGTGAGCAGCTCGGCCAGCCGGGCGCGCAGCCGGCCGAAGGTCTCCTCGACCGGCCGGCGCAGCACCGGATCCGCCATCACCTCCGGGTCCTGGGTGAGCCGTCCCGCCGGGCAGCCCTTCAGTACGGCCCGCTCCCGGGAGAGGAAGGCGGTGATCCGCTCCAGCGCGGTGCCGGGGCCGGTGAACTCCGCCTCGGCGTTGGCCAGGATCTCCTGGGTGGCGCGGGTGATCGCGGCCAGCGCCAGGTCGGGCTTGCCGTCGAAGTGGTGGTACATGCTGCCCTGGCCCACCCCGGACCGCTGCTGGATCGCCTTGGGGCTGGTGCCGACGTACCCGCGCTCCCAGAGCAGCTCGCGGGTGCTCTCGATCAGGCGCTCGGCGGCGCTCGGGCCGGCGGTACCGGCCGCAGCGGTGCCGGCCGCAGCGGTGCCGGCCGCACCGGGGTTGGGCGCAGCGGTGTTCGGCGCGGAAGCGTTCATGCGCCCGAGCGTACATACCAGTAGGTACAGCGGGCAAGGCGGTGAACGGGCGCTACCCGACCACCGCCGCCGTCGCCGCGCTGCCGTACGCCGCGCGCAGCCGCCGCTGCGCCGCCCCGTCGCCGCCCAGGCCCGCGGCGGCCAGCCGGTCCAGGCCGAGCAGGGCGGCGCCGAGCACCGGGGGAGCGGTGACGATCCGGGGCAGCGCCCGCGGGGCGAGGGCGAGCAGGCGGGCGGTCAGGTTGTCCAGCAGCAGCGGGTGCTCGGCGGCCAGCACCCCGCCGCCCAGCACCAGCGGGGTGGCGGTGTCCAGCAGGCCGAGCCGGGTGAGTGCGACCCGGGCCATCCGGGCGATCTCGTCGGCCTGGCGGTCGATCAGTTCCAGTGCCGCCGGATCGCCGCGCTCCGCGCAGTCGAAGATCAGCGGGACCACCTCGTAGAGCCGCTCCTGGCCGAGCTCGCGCAGGTGCAGCGCCTCCGCGACGGCGGTGGCGCCGGGCAGCGCGAAGTACGCGGCGATCGCGGGGGCCAGCGCGGTCGCCGGGCCGCGCCCGTCCTCGGCCCGGGTGGCGTGCCACATCGCCTCCGCGGCCAGCCCGCCGCCGCCACCCCAGTCACCGGTCAGCTGGCCGAGCGCCGGGAACCGCGCGGTGCGGCCGTCGGGCAGCAGGCCCACGCAGTTGATCCCGGCCCCGCAGACCACGGCCACCCCGCACGGGGTGTCGGTGCCGGCCCGCAGCAGCCCGAAGGTGTCGTTGCTGACGGCCACCGTGCGGCCCCAGCCGTGCGCGGCCAGCGCCCGCTCCAACTGCTGCTCCTCGATCGGCAGGTCGGCGTTGGCCAGGCAGGCCTGGACGTGCTGGGCGAGCGGTCCGGCGGCGGGGCTCAGCCCGGCCTGCCCGGCCGCCGCCGCGACCAGCGGCGCGAGCGCGGCGACGGCCACCTCGGGGCCGTCCAGCTGCGGCGCGAAGCCGCCGCCGCGCGCGGTGCCGAGCAGTTGCCCGTCGGCACCGACCAGCGCGATATCGGTCTTGCTGTTGCCCGCGTCGATGGCGATCACGCCGGGCAGGTGCGTGTCCAACTGGTGTTTCATCGGGTCCCCGGGCTCGTCCGTGAGGCCCCGGCCGGTCCGGCCGGGGCTCGGTGCATGACTGATCGTCAGAGCCAGCTCAGGTACTGGCGGTTGTGCGCGAGCAGCCGGTCCGTCAGCTGGTCGGCGAGGGCGATCTGGCCGACCAGCGGATGGGCGAGCAGCGCCTCGAAGACCCGGTCCCGGCCGCCCTTCAGCGCTGCCTCCAGGGCCAGTTGCTCGTAGCCGGTGACGTTCGCGATCAGCCCCCGGTAGAGCGGCTCGACCGGGCGCTGCGGCAGCGCGGTCACGCCGTGCGCGCCCACCTCGGCCGGGACCTCGATCACCGCGTCGTCCGGCAGGAACGGCAGCACCCCGTTGTTGCGGGTGTTGACCACCTGCACGGCGTACTGCGGGCCACCGGTCCCGAGCAGCCCGGCGAGCAGCTGCACGGCCGCCTCCGAGTAGAAGGCACCGCCGCGCTTGCCCAGCAGTTCGGGCTTGGTGTCCAGCGTCGGGTCCGCGTACAGGTCCAGCAGCTCGCGCTCGATCGCGGCCACCTCGGCGGCCCGCGAGCCCTTCTGGCGCAGTTCCTCGACCACCTCGTCGTGCTGGTAGAAGTACCGCAGGTAGTAGGAGGGCACCGCGCCGAGCTGCCGGAGCAGCGGCAGCGGCAGCCGCAGGTCCGCGGCGATCTCGGGCCCGAAGTCGGCCAGCAGCTCGGGCAGCACCTCGCGCCCGCTCGCCGCGTCGGGCGTCGGCAGCACGCTGACCCCCCGCTCCCAGGTCAGGTGGTTCAGCCCGACGTGGTCGAGGCGGACCAACTCCGGTGCCACGCCGAGGTGTGCGGCGAACTTGCGCTGCAGGCCGATCGCCACGTTGCACAGGCCCACCGCCTTGTGCCCCGCCTCCAGCAGCGCCCGGGTGACGATGCCCACCGGGTTGGTGAAGTCGATGATCCAGGCCGCCGGGTTGGCCCGGCGGACCTGCTCGGCGATCGAGAGCACCACCGGCACGGTCCGCAGCGCCTTGGCCAACCCGCCCGCGCCGGTGGTCTCCTGGCCCACGCAGCCGCACTCCAGCGGCCAGCTCTCGTCCTCGTTGCGGGCGCCCTGGCCGCCGATCCGCAGCTGCAGCAGCACGGCGTCCGCGTCCGCCACGCCGGCGGCCAGGTCGCCGGTGGTGCTGACCTCGGCCGGGTGGCCCTGCTTGGCGAAGATCCGCCGGGCCAGGCCGCCGATCAACTCCAGCCGCTCGGCGGCCGGGTCGATCAGCACCAGCTCGGCGATCGGCAGCCGGTCGCTCAACCGGGCGAAGCCGTCGATCAGTTCGGGTGTGTAGGTGGAGCCGCCGCCGACGATCGCGAGTTTCAGAGACATCAGCCCTTGACTCCTGTCAGGGTCACGCCTTCGATGAAGGCCTTCTGTGCGAAGAAGAAGAGAACGATGACCGGCGCCATCACCAGCAGCGTCGCCGCCATGGTGAGGTTCCAGTTGGTGTGGTGCGCGCCCTTGAACGACTCCAGGCCGTAACTGAGCGTCCAGGCGCCCTGGTTCTCGCTGGCGTAGATCTGCGGCCCGAAGTAGTCGTTCCAGCAGTAGAAGAACTGGAACAGCGCCACCGCCGCGATCGCCGGCCGGGCCATCGGCAGGATCACCCGCAGCAGGGTGCGCAGCTCCCCGCAGCCGTCCACCCGGGCCGCCTCGGTGTACTCCTTGGGGATGGTGAGCAGGAACTGCCGCAGCAGGAAGATCGAGAAGGCGTCGCCGAAGGCCATCGGGATGATCAGCGGCCAGAGCGTCCCGGTCAGGTGCATCTGCTTGGCCCAGAACAGGTACATCGGGATCACGGTCACCTGCGGCGGCAGCATCATCATCGAGATCACCGCCATCAGCGCCAGGTTGCGCCCGCGGAACCGGAACCTGGCCAGCGCGTAGGCGACCGGCAGGCTGGAGGCGATGGTCAGCGCGGTGCCCGCCCCGGCGTAGACCAGGGTGTTGCGCCACCAGCTCAGGAAGCCGGGGGTCTGCCAGACCTTGGCGTAGTTGCTCCACTGCCAGTGCTGCGGCCAGAAGTCCGAGGTCAGCGCCTGACGGTCGGTCATCACCGAGGTGAGGAAGACGAAGACGAACGGCAGCAGGAAGAAGAGCGCCGCCGCCAGCGCCATGGAGTGCACGGCCACCCAGTGCAGCGCGGCCCGGCGCCGGGCGGCGCGCACCGCGTCACCGTGCCTGGTGGAGCCGACCGGCTTGGCGAGCGCGGGGGTCGAAGTCAGCGTCATGGTCAGTCCTCGCTCGTCACGAAGCCGGCCCGGCGGCGCAGCAGCAGGCTGGTGAAGGCCATCGAGAGGGCGAACAGGATCAGCGCCACCACGCAGGCCGAGCCGGTGTCGAAGCGCTGGAAGCCCAGGTTGTAGACCATCTGCGGCAGGGTCCAGGTGGAGCCGTGCGGGTAGCCGGGCTCGAACTGCTCGCCGGAGCCGCCGATCACGCCGCTGGCCACCTTCCCGGCCACGATCGCCTGGGTGTAGTACTGCATGGTCTGGATCACGCCGGTGACCACCGCGAACATGACGATCGGCGAGATGTTCGGCAGGGTCACGTAGCGGAACCGCTGCAGCGGCCCGGCACCGTCCAACTCGGCCGCCTCGTACTGCTCCTGCGGCACGTCGAGCAGCGCGGCCATGAAGATCACCATCAGGTCGCCGATGCCCCACACGGCCAGCAGGGTCAGGGCCGGCTTGGACCAGGTCGGGTCGTTGAACCAGCCGGGCTGCGGCAGGTGGAGCGCGCCGAGCAGGTGGTTGACCGGCCCGGTGCCGGGGTTGAGCAGGAACGCGAAGGCGATCGTGGCGGCCACCGGCGGGGCCAGGTAGGGCAGGTAGAAGGCGGTGCGGAAGAAGCCCGCGCCGCTCTTCACCTTGGTGATCAGCAGCCCGATCCCCAGCCCGAAGACCACCCGCAGCGACACCATCACCAGCACCAGCCAGAGCGTGTTGCCCAGGCCCTGCCAGAAGAACGGGTAGTGGTTGAAGACGTAGTCCCAGTTCTTCAGGCCGGTGAAGACGGGGGCGGTGAAGCCGTCGTACTTCATGAAGGAGAAGTAGACGGTGGAGATCAGCGGGTAGGCGAAGAAGAAGCCGAAGCCGATCAGCCAGGGTGAGAGGAAGGCCAGGGTGCGGGCGGTCTCCCGGCGGCGCTTGCGGCGCAGCGCCGCGGGCACCGGCGGGCGGGCGGAGCTGCTCGGGGCGGAGCTGCCCGCGGCGGAGGTGGTCAGGGCCATCGCGCGGTCACTTCGCCTGGGCGATCGCGGCGTCGATCTCCTGGTCGGTGGCCTTGAGGCCGGCTGCCAGATCGGTCTTCTTGCCGCTCTCCACGTCATAGGCGAAGTTCTGCAGACTCACCTGGTACGCACCGCCGTTGATGCTGGCCGGGGTGGTCGAGGAGTACTGGTTGCGGGCGATGTCCAGGAACGTCTTGAAGTTCGGATCGGCGGTCAGGTTCGGCGAGTTGAGCGCGGCGATGGTGCTCGGCACGTTGTGGATCGCGTTGGCGAAGCTCACCACCGCGTCCGTGTCGGTGGTCAGGTACTTCACCAACTGCCAGGCGGCGGCCTGCTTCGTGCTGGTCCGGGCGATGCCGATGATGGTGCCGGTCTGGTAGCCGCGCCCGTAGGTGCTGGCCAGCGCGTCCGGCACCGGGAAGGGCGCGGTGCCGTAGTCCACCGTGGAGTTGTCGTCGGAGATCGACTGGGTCCGCCACTCGCCGTCGATCGCCATCGCCACCTGGCCGGTCTCGAACGGGTTCTTCGCGCTGAACTCGTCGCCGAAGGCGGTCCGGAACTTCTCCAGCTTGTCGAAGCCGCCGAGTTGGTTCACCAGGTTCTTCTGCCAGCTGAGCATCTGGCTGACCGTCGGGTCGTTCGCCAGGTTCGAGTTGCCGCTGGCGTCGAAGTACCCGGTGCCCCACTGGGCGAGGTAGTGCGCGGGCGCGGACTCGTAGCCGTGGTAATCCGGCATGAAGCCGAGCTGCTGGTAGCCGTCGCCGCTCGGGATGGTCAACTTCGCCGCGTCGGCGTCGAATTCGCTCAGCGTCTTGGGCGGTGCGGTGATCCCGGCGGCGGCGAAGGCCTTCTTGTTGTAGTAGAGCCCGTAGGCGTCGCCGAGCAGCGGCAGCGAGCACTGGTCGCCCTGGAAGCCGCTGTACTGGAGCATCGGCGCCGGGAAGGTGGCCTTCGGGTCGATGTTGTCCTGCTTGAGGAACGGCGTGAGGTCGACCCAGATCTTGTCGCTGCAGAACTTGCCCACGTTGTCGGTGGTGAACGAGGAGACCACGTCGGGGGCGTCCGGCCCGCCGGCCCGCAGCGCCTGCTCGCTCTTGTCGTCCGAGATGTTGGCAACCACCTTGACGTGGATGTTCGGGTGCAGCTTCTCGAAGTTGGCGATGTTGGCGTTGATCGCCTTGGTCTCGTTGTCCTGGCTCCAGCCGTGCCAGAAGGTGATGGTCACGTCCTTGCCGCTGGCCGAGCCGTCGGCGCCGGAGTCGCTCGAGTCGGTTCCGGTGCAGGCGGTGGCCAGCAGGGCGATGCTCGCGCTCAGCGCGATCGCGGCGGAGAGCCGGTGGGTACGGGTGTGGGACACGCGTCCTCCAGGGAGTACGGGGGCGGGCGGCATTGCCCGTCGCCCCGGTGGGGGAAGGGGGGAGGCAGTGCTGGTGGGCGCAGGGAGTTCATGATGATCGGGCAGCGGGTCAGGCGGTGGTGAAGGCCCTTTCCCGTGCGGCGGTCAGGGCGTGGTGCAGGGCGCCGTGCAGCACGGGAGAGCCCGGTACGGTGCTGCTGAGCAGCTTGGGGCGGGGCACCGCCAGGCCGGTGAGCTGCTCCTGGACCAGCTCGCGCAGCCGCTCGCCGCCGGCGGTCGGGATCCCGCCGGCCAGCACGACGAGTTCCGGGTCGATCACCGCGACGATCGCGGCGAGGCCGGTGGCCAGCCGGTCGGCCAGCTCGCCGAGGAACGCGTCCCCGGTCTGCGGGGTCGCCAGCGCGCGCTCGATCGCCGTCTGGGCCGACCGGGCGGACAGCCGGTGCTGCTTGGCCAGCGCCAGCACGGCGTTGGCACCGGCCAGTTGCTGGAAGCCGCCGGCGTTCTCCCGGCGGACGTTGCGGACCACCGGTGCCCCGGGCACCGGCATGTAGCCGACCTCGCCGGCGCCACCGGTGAAGCCCCGGTGCAGCCGGCCGCCGATCACGATCGCCGCACCGATGCCCTCCTCGGCCCAGAGCAGCACGAAGTCCTCGCAGCCGCGCGCCACGCCGAGCGCCCGCTCGGCGACGGCGGCCAGGTTGACGTCGTTCTCGATCGACACCGGCGTGCCCAGTGCCGCCCGCAACTCGTCGAGCAGCTGCGGGTCGTGCCAGCCGGGCAGGTGCGGGGCGTAGCGCAGCTTGCCGGTGGCCGGGTCGAGCGCGCCGGGGGTGCCGATGGTGACCTCGCTCAGGCAGTCCGGCGCCAGGCCGGCCTGCCGCAGTGTCTCGGCCAGCCCGTCGGTGACCCGCGCCACGGTGCCGGCCGCCTGCCGCCCAGGGGTGGGCAGCAGGTGCTCGGCCACCGTGCGGCCGGTGATGTCGGCGACCGCGAACCGGATCTGACCGGTCGTCACATCCAGGCCGGCGACGTACCCGGCGGCCGGGTTCACCTGGTACAGCTGCGCGTTCGGCCCCGGGCCGCCCGCGGTGGTGCCCACCGGCAGTACCAGTCCGGCCGCCTCCAGGCGGGCCAGCAGCTGGGAGGCGGTGGGCTTGGACAGGCCGGTCAGGGCGCCGATCCGGGTACGGGAGAGCGGGCCGTGCTCGAGCAGCAGGTCGAGTGCGGCCCGGTCGTTGATCGCCCGCAGTCGGCTGGGGGTGCCGGGGCGGGGGGTGCTGGTGGTGTCGGTCACGAGCTTGATCCTCCTCCATCGGCGGTGGTGCTGCGGGGGTGGTGGCGGCCCCGCGATGATTGGAAACTTTACTAACAGTTCCTGGGGTGTCAATGGCTTCGACGCCCACTTCGAGATCACGGTGCGGAAACGACGGAGCCCCGCGACCCGGGGAACGGGTCGCGGGGCTCGCGGGGCTGGTGGGTGATCAGGCCTACGGCAGCTTGCCGAAGGCCTGCACCTCCTCCGGCGTGGGCGCCGGTATCGGCCGGGTGGCCAGCGAACGGGCCGAGGCCGGGTCGGAGAGCGCGGAGGGTGGCAGCGCGTCCGCCGGGGCGGGGATCACGGCGGCGGTCGCGGTAGCGCCGGCGACCTCCTCCTTCAGCTTGATCCCGGCATCGTCGAAGGCGGTCTTCAGCCGCTGCCGCAGCCCCCGGGTGACCAGCGTCGCCTTGCCCGGCATGGTCCTGGCCTGCACCCGCAGCACCACGGTGTCGGCGGCCACCGACTCCACGCCCAGCACCTCCACCGGCTCCCAGAGCAGCTCGTCCCAGGGTGCTTCCTGGGCGAAGTCCTCGGCCGTGCGCAGGATCAGCTCGGTGACCCGCTCCAGCTTCTCCCGGTAGCCGACCTGGACGTCCACCGTCGCGGTCGACCAGCCCTGGCTCATGTTGGCGATCCGCTTCACCTCGCCGTTGCGGATGTACCAGATCTCGCCGTTCGCGCCGCGCAGCTTGGTCACCCGCAGGCCGACCTCGAGCACCGTGCCGCTGGCCACCCCGGTGTCGATCTCGTCCCCGACGCCGTACTGGTCCTCCATGATCATGAAGACCCCGGAGAGGAAGTCCGTCACCAGGTTGCGCGCGCCGAAGCCGATCGCCACTCCGGCCACCCCGGCGCTGGCCAGCAGCGGTGCCAGGTCCATCCCGAGCGCCGAGAGCACCATCAGCGCGGCGGTGCCCAGGATGGTGAAGGAGGCGACGCTGCTGAGCACCGAGCCGATCGCCGCGGACCGCTGCTGGCGCCGCTCGGTGTTGACCAGCAGTCCGCCCAGCCGGCTGACCGTCTCGGTGTCCGTCTCCGGCTCGCGGGTCATCCGCTGTATGAACTGCGCGATCAGCTTGCGCACCACCGCGCGCAGCAGCAGCGCCAGCACCACGATGATCACGATCCGCAGCGCGCCCTCGACCCAGCTCGCCCAGTTGGCGTCCAGCCAGGACGCGGTCTGCTTGGCGCTGGTGGTCACGTCGTCCGCGCTGGTGGGCAGCCGCAGCGACGGCGGCTCGGGAACGGTGGCCGGCGGGCTGGCGGCGGCCAGGGGGAGAAGGGCCGGGGGACCGGGCCAGCTCACGGTGGAACCTTCCTGCAGAGGGGCACGCGGACGGCCCGTGCGGACACGCCGCCCGCGCGGACCGTGCACCTCAGCCTAGCGCCCGTCCACGCCCCCGTTTCCCCGCCGTTTCCTGGACGGGGGATCTTGGACCGGTCCTGATCTCCCATCGGAGTGATCTTCCTGAGCCGCTCAGCGGCGTCATGGCGGCCGTTCGAGTGCGACATGGTGTGTCGCTGGGCATAGAGATCAGTGCGACCGCTGGCAGCCGAAGCCTCTTCGGCCTGTTACCCGGTAGTGGTGGCGCCGTACAAAGTCGTAAGGCGACACTGGGGGTGATCGCGCAGCGATGCGCGGTCATCCGCTCGTCCCGGCGCGAGCCACGCGCCGCAGGCGTCCAAGGAGGCATCCGTGCCGCATGTCCTGGTCCTCAACGCGTCCTACGAGCCACTCGGTGTCGTATCGATGCGCCGCGCCCTCATCCTCGTCCTCAACCACAAGGCGGTCAGCCTGGAGGACTCGGGTGTCACTCTGCACAGCGCCACCAGCGCCGTTACGGCGCCCTCCGTGGTCCGGCTCACCCGGTTCGTCCGGGTGCCGTTCTGCGGGCCAGTACCGCTCACCCGCCGCGCCCTGTTCGCCCGTGACCACGGGCGCTGCGTCTACTGCGGGGCCGCCGCTACCAGCGTCGACCACGTGATCCCGCGCAGTCGCGGCGGGCAGCACCGCTGGGACAACGTGGTGGCGGCCTGCCGCCGCTGCAACCACATGAAGGCCGACCGCCACCTGACCGAGCTCGGGTGGCGGATGAAGCGACCTCCGGCCCCGCCCAGCGGGCTCGCCTGGCGCATCATCGGCACCGGGATCAGGGACCCGCGCTGGCGGCCCTACCTGGAGCCCTACGGCGGCACGGACCAGTTCCGTGACTTCGAACACCACGACCATACCGACCACGCGGGAGCACCGGTTCCGCTGGGCCGGTCCCGTCCCGTCCACCGCGATGAGCAGCCGGAGGCTCTCACCGCCTGACCAGCGAGGGCCGAACGGAGCCTCATGGGCCGGCGGTGCGCTCGGGTGAGCGCACCGCCGGCCCACCGCTATGGTCGGGCGCCATCACTGACGACCGAGCCCTGACCGAGGGGACGCCGGCTCAGTTCGCCCGGCGCAGCGGGGCCAGCGCCAGGGCGTAGAGCGCGGCGCCGACCGGCATCAGGTCGAGCGAGGCGGCCATCGCCACGGTGCCGGCCAGCACCAGTAGCGGGCTGCGGACGGGCAGCCGGCGGCGGGCCGCGAGGACGGTCAGCAGGGCGAGCAGGCCGACGTAGAAGAAGAGCGGGCCGATCTGGTAGACCGCCGGGAGGACCCCGGGGTGGGCCTGGATCTGCGCGAACAGGTGGTTCTGCTGCGCCTTGGTGGAGGTCCGCAGGCCCACGTAGAGGTCGATCGAGGTCTGGGCCAGCGAGGCGGCCAGACCCACCAGGGACAGGCTCAGGCCCAGGGGGGCGGCGATCCGGCCGCGCTCGGCGGTGAGCCGGTAGAGCCGGTGCAGCAGCAGACCGAAGAGCAGCAGCCCGGCGAGCAGCGCGCTGTGCCCGCTGGTCCAGCCGATCCCGGGGCGCTTGGCGCCGGGGATCAGCCGGATCAGCCCGTACCCGGCGAGCAGGGCGGGGGCGGTGAGCCAGGTGGTGCGGTGGAGCCGGTGCGGGCCCGCGGTGCTGCCGGGGGTGGAGGTGCCTGCGGGGGTTGCGACCAGGGGGCTGGCGGCGGCGGTCATCGGGGGGTCCTTCCGGGTCTGCCGGGCTGCTACCGGCCGTTGCTGACAGGGAAGATCCTGCCGAGCACCCGGGTCATCGCGGATCGCCGCCGAAGGTGAGAACGCGGCCTCCCCCGCACGGGGGAGGCCGCGTCCGCCGGCCCGGTGACCGGCTGCCCTCAGTGGGTCGAGGTCGGCGTCGCCCCGGGACCGGGTGAGGCGTCGGCGCCCCGGCCGTCGGCCGGCGTGCCGGTCGGCCCCGGCGTCGGTGCGTCGCCCGGGCTGGGCGTCGGTATCGGCGTGGGCACCCCGCCCGGGCTGGGCGTCGGCACCGGGGTGGGCACGGGCGTGGGCACCGGCACCGCGGGCGTCGGGCTGCTGCCGGGCGCCGTGCCCGGCACCCCGCCGGCGGTCGGGGTCGGCAGGGTGCCGGGCACGGCGCCCGGTGGCTGGGCGGGCGGCGGCACGCTGCCGGCGGGGCCGGTGACCGCGTACAGCTCGATCCCGTACAGCGAGTAGCCGTACTTGGTGGCCCGGCTGACCCCCTGCATCCGCAGGTAGCGCGCGTCGGGCGCGTCGAACCGCACCGTCTCGGTGCCACCGTGCCCGTTGGCGACCGTGGCCACCGTGGTCCAGGTCTTCCCGTCCACCGAGGTCTGCAGCTGGTAGGCGCTGGCGTAGGCGTCCTGCCAGTGCAGCACCGCCTCGCCCAGGTGGGCGGCCTGCGGCAGCTGCAACTGCACCCAGGCGTTGTCCACCGGCGGTGAGGACCAGCGGGTGGTCGGGTCGCCGTCGTTCACCGCCGAGGCGGGGAACCTGGGCGTCTCGTCGCCCGAGGAGCTGGCCGTCGCGCCCGGCGCCAGATCGGGCCCGCCGGTCGGCGGCACCACGTGCACCTGAAGCGTCTGCTGGAGCGCCACCGAGCCGGAGGTGAAGCTCACCGGCACCTGGTAGGTCCCGGACGGGGTGCTCGCCGCCGCGCTGACCTGCACCGGCGTGCCGGCCCGCCCGCCGCGCGGCACGCTGACCGGCGAGCCCGGCCGGCCCGGGGCGGTGGCAGAGGCGACGGTGATCCCCTGGACCCCGGCCGGCGCGGCGGCCTGCAGCTCGCCCGTCGCGCCGTCGGGGCGCAGCGCGTCCACCACGGCCTGGGTCTGGGCCGGCGCCGGGGCACCGGCGATCACGTCCAGCTCCGGGTCGGCCAGGGTCAGCCGGGCCACCGGGGTGTCCGCGTACCAGGGCACGATCTGGTTGACCACCGGCGCGTCGCCGCCCGGCTGCCAGGTCAGCCGCACCGCGTCGGTGGGTTGGCCGCCGGCCGGCAGCTCGTTGTAGCCGGGGTTCAGGGTGCCGATGTCGCTCCAGCTGCCGTCCGGCTTGCGCACCGACACGGTGGCGGTGGCGTGCACGGTCGGGTCGGTGAGCACGGTGAGCCGGTCCAGCGGCCGGGTCGCGCCCAGGTCGATGGTGAGCGGGGCGTCGGTGGCGGTCGGCGCGGCGGCGGCCCGGTAGGCGGTGTCGGGGTCGCCGTCCAGCACCGCGTCGACCGAGGAGCCGGGTGCGGCGGCCGGTCCGCCGGAGACGGTCAGGTGGGCGCTGTCCGGCGCGGTGACGCTGAACTCGCGCACCGCGACGGCCGTCTGCTGGGTCTTGGTGGCCCGCAGCCGGATCGCCTTGACCAGCACGCCGTCCGGCAACCGCGCGGTGACCGTCTTCTGCTGGTGCACCGTCATCAGCTGGTGCCAGACGCCGTCGGCGCCGACGTACTCCAGCACGCCGTCCTGCAGGTAGTCGTCGGTGGCGGCGGCCGCGTCGGTGCCGGGATCCGCCGCGCCGTCGGTCGAGCCCATCCGCACCGTCACCGAGGCCACCGGACGCCCGTCGCCCAGCGCGACGCCGAACGAGTCACCGGGCTGCGGCGGGGCCGAGCTCCAGTAGAAGGTGTCCGGCGCGGAGTCGGTCATCAGGGCCGACGGGTGGCCGTTCGCGCTGCCCATGCTGGTGGTCGGGCTGAGCTGGCCCGCGCTCACCCCCGACCAGTTGTCGGCCGCCTGGGTGGCCCGGTCCAGGAACGGGTCGAGCACCCCGGCGCCGACGGTCACCGGCCCCTGCGCGGCGAGCTGGTCGCGCAGTGCGCGCAACTGCACCCGGGCCTGCCAGGCGGTGGCGCCGTCGCCGCGGTGCTGGGCCAGCAGCATGTCCAGGGCCGCCTGCCCGGCCTTGCCGTAGAGACTCAGCCGGTCCAGCCAGGGGCCGGCCTCCTCGGCCAGCGGGCCGGAGCCGGTCGGTGAGCTGGAGCCGGTCGTCGAGCCGGAGCCGGTTGGCGAGCTGGAGCCGGTCGGTGACCCGGAGCCGGTGCTCGGGCTGGAGCCGGTCGTCGAGCCGGCGCCGCGCAGCGCGTCCGGGGCGCCGGCCATGGTGCCGAAGGCGGCCCGCAGCGGGTCGGCGGCCTGCTGCAGCCTGCCGAGGTCCACGGTGCCGCCGTCGGTGGGCTGCAGCGCGGACCAGAAGGCGTCCAGCAGCGGGGTCAGGTAGCCCGACTCCTGGGCCGAGAGCGGCGAGGAGGAGCTGTTGCCCGCCAGCGCGCTGATCGCGGCCAGCGCGGCACCGGTGTCGGTGGCGGCGGCCGGCGCGCCCGGGGCGGCGGGCGTCACCTCGGCGGCCAGTGCCCGCAGCGCGTACTGCCAGGAGGCGTCGGGCTGGTAACCGGCCGGGTTCCAGGCGTAGTCGGCGGCGGTGGACAGCGGGATCTGCGAGGCGGTGGCCTGCTGCATGCCCGCTGTCAGCAGCATCGCCGAGCGGCTCGCCACCTCGGGGTCGCGCCCGGTGTAGGGGCCCAGGAAGAGCCGGTCCGGGGTGGAGTCGTTGACCGGGTAGTTGTCCATGGTGACCAGCGGGTGGTCGAAGAGCCGCCCGGTGTCGGCGGTCTGACCGGCGGTGATCTTCCCGGGGATCACCCCGACCCCGCTCCAGGCGATCTGCACCGCCTTCGGCAGCCCGGCGGCCAGTGCGGTGCGGTACGGGCTGGCGCCCTGCTGGTGGAACTCGGTGGGCACCACCGAGAGCGAGGCGAGCGCCGGGTCCGGATCGATCAGCCGTTGCTGGACGGCGGCTGCCAGCTTCGCCTGGGCCTTGGCGGCGGCGGCCGGGCCGGTGCCGAAGGCGTGCTTGTCGGCGGAGCAGTGCCACTCGTCGTAGCTGACGTCGTCGAACTGCAGCTGGAAGGCGCCGAAGCCGAGGTCGCGCATCGCCGAGAGCTTGGCGATCAGCGCGTCCAGGTCCTTGCCCGAGCTGTAGCAGAAGCTCTGGCTGGGGGAGACGGCATAGCCCAGCGTGACGTGGTCGGCCTTGGCCCGCGCGGCCAGCGCCGTCAGGTCCTGCGCCTGGGCCGGCGGGTAGGGCTCGCGCCACTGGTTCTGGCGGTACGGGTCGTCACCGGGGGAGTAGAGGAAGAAGTTCTGCTTGGTCCGGCCCAGGAAGTCGATCGTCTCGAGCCGCTGGGCGGTGGTCCATGGGGTGCCGTAGAAGGACTCGGCGGTCCCGCGCAGCGGCGCCCCGGTGGGCCAGTCGCGGATGGTCAGGCCGGGGAAGCCGTAGCCGCCCGCGTTCTGGCCCTGCCCGGCGGGCACGGCGGTGAGCAGCTGACGCAGGCTCTGCGCGGCGTAGAAGGTGCCGGTGGCGTCCACCCCGGAGAGCACCACCGCGCCGTAGGAGCCGCCCGCGGTCGGCAGCTGACCGGTCGCCAGCACGTAGCCGCCGGCCGGCAGGCCGGTCGGGTCGCTCGCGCCGAGCGCCTGCAGGGCCTGGGCGGTGGCCGGGTCGGGCTGCTCGGTGGGGCCGCCGAGGTAGACCACCAGCGAGCCGGCCACCGGCGGCGGGAGCGGCGCGCCCGGCACCAGCGAGGAGGGGACCACCACGCTGGTGGCACCCGCTTCGCCGAGCACCTCGCGGACCGCCGCCAGCGCGCCCGGATCGGCCTGGTCGCCGGGCACCAGGGTCACCTGGGCGGGCACCGTCACCGGCCGGCCGGCCGGGGTCAGCTGCTGCGGGCGCGGGAAGACCTGAGGACTGGTCAGGCTGCCGAGCGGGGTGCGCACCGGAGCGCTGACCGTGTACGAGGCCGAGGCCCCGGCCACCGCACCGGCCGGCGCGGCGGCGGCCAGTCCGCTGATCACGGCGGCGGCCGACAGGGTGGCGGCGATCCGCAGGGTGGCCCGTCGGTAGTCCCCCAGCCTTCGGCCGGAAGGTGCCCCCAGCGTCTCGGGATGCGCGGTACCGGTGCCGGTGACGGTCTCTCCGTTCGGCTGCCGCTGTCCGCGCACCGCGGCGAGCAGCGGCTCGGTGCCCTTGAAGTCGGCGATCAGCCGGTCCGCCGCGCGCGGGGCGACCAGGCGGGCGGTGCGGGCGGTGGCCCGCCGGGTGACGTGGACGGCGGGATGGTGCAGGACCTCACGCAGGACCGGGCTGGTTTCGAGCTGTTGCCGCAGCCGCTGACCTGCGGCGACGGACACACGGGTCGGCACGGGGTCCTCCTCGCGGCCGGGGGCGGACGGCCGAACGGGGTGATCGACGGGCGTGCGACGACGGCTTCCCCGGCCCCCTACCGAACCCGCTGACCTCGCGGCCCCAGCCCACCAGTTGGCTGCTCCCACTGTCAACGTGAGCCGGTCCGATGACCGTTCCATCCCACTTTGTCCGGCAGTGAGGCTCATCGGGCGGCGAGGCCCATCCGGCGTGCGCGGACCCGACGAACGTGCGCGGAACCCGACGAAATCGATCGCTCCGACGCCTGCGGCGCGCCGTCGCGGGTGCTGGGCGGATCGGCCGGGTAGGAGTGGAGCTGACCGAGCATCTGCCGCCGCGCCAGTCCCACCACACCCTCGCCATAGTTCCCGAGCCCTCCAGGAGACCGTGTTGGCCGCCTATCTCCACCGCTCCGACGAGCAGCCTGACGAGGTGTCAGGCCCCGCCGCCGATGCCACCTCGGACCTGCCCACGCCCGCGCTGGCCGCCCTGGCCCACGCGCACGGCGTGGACAGCAGCTACGACCCGGGCGACGGTGCGCCGGTCCAGGTCGGCGCGGGCACGCTGATCGCCGTGCTGGCCGCGCTCGGCGTGGACGCGAGCACCCCGCAGGCCGTCGAGCTGGCGCTGGCCGAGCACCGCGCCGTCGCCGCCGCCCGGCTGCTGCCGCCCTGCCTGGTGGTGCGGGCCGGGCGCCGCACCGCGCTCGACGTGCCCGCCGCCGCCCGGCTGAGCATCGAACTGGAGGACGGCGGCAGCTGGCAGCTGGCCCCGGCCCGCTCGCACTGGCTGCCCGCCGACCTGCCGCTGGGCCGGCACACCCTGCACCTGACCCTGGCCGACCGCTCCGACTCCGCCACCCTGATCGTGGCCCCCGAGACGCTGGCCCCGCTGCGGGGCCGGGGCTGGGGCTTCCTGACCCAGCTCTACTCGGTGCTCTCCGAGCGCTCCTGGGGCATGGGCGACCTCGGCGACCTGGCCGAACTCGCCCAGTGGTCGGCCGGCGCGCTCGGCGCCGACTTCCTGCAGCTCAACCCGCTGCACGCGGCGCTGCCCGGGGTGCCCTCCGACCCCTCGCCCTACCGCCCCTCCTCGCGCCGCTTCGCCGACCCGGTCCACCTGCGGGTCGAGGCGGTCCCCGAGTACGCCTACACCAGCGCCGCGGACCGGGCCCGGCTCGACGAGCTGGCACTGCAGGGCGCCCGGCTGCGCGCCGAGGTGCTGGAGCACGACGGCCTGATCGACCGGGACGCCGTCCGGGCGGTCAAGCACGAGGCGCTGCGGCTGCTGCACGCCGTCCCGCGCGGGCCCGGCCGGGAGGCCGCCTACCAGGCCTTCGTCCGCCGGGAGGGCGACTGCCTGGAGCAGTACGCGACCTGGAACGCGCTGGCCGAGGTGCACGGCGACGACTGGCGGCACTGGCCCAAGGGGCTGCGCCACCCCGGCACCCCGCAGCTGGCCGCGGCCCAGGCCGAGCTGGCCGAGGCGGTGGAGTTCCACCGCTGGCTGGCCTGGCTGGTGGACGAGCAGCTCGGCGGCGCGCAGCAGGCCGCCGAGCAGGCGGGCATGGCGGTGGGCCTGATCCACGACCTGGCCGTCGGCTGCCACCCGGACGGCGCGGACGCCTGGGCGCTGCAGGACTACCTGGCGGCCGGCATCTCGGTCGGCGCCCCGCCGGACGCCTTCAACGCGCACGGCCAGGACTGGGGCCTGCCGCCCTGGCGCCCCGACGCGCTGGCCGCCGCCGGCTACGCCCCGTACGCCAAGCTGCTGCGGGCCGCCGCCCGGCACGCGGGCGCGATCCGGATCGACCACGTGATGGGCATGTTCCGGCTCTGGTGGGTGCCGGCGGGCCGCCCGGCCACCGAGGGCGCCTACGTCCGCTACGACGCCGAGGCGATGCTGGGCGTGCTCGCCCTGGAGGCGCACCGGGCCGGCACCGCCGTGATCGGTGAGGACCTGGGCACGGTCGAGCCCGGCGTGCGCGAGGAACTGACGGCGCGCGGGGTGCTCGGCACCTCGGTGCTCTGGTTCGAGCGGGACTGGACCGGCAAGGAGGGCGCCAAGGGCGCGCCGCTGGCCCCCGAGCGCTGGCGGCCCGGCTGCCTGGCCACGCTGACCACCCACGACCTGCCCAGCACCGCGGCCCGGCTCACCGGCGAGCACGTCCAGCTGCGCCACCAGCTGGGCCTGCTGGCCCGCCCGCTGGCCGAGGAGCAGCAGGCCGCCGCCGATGAACTGTCCGACTGGAAGCAGGAGTTGGCCAAGCTGGGGCTGCTCGCCGACGGTGCCGCGCTGGACCAGGCCGCGCTCTACCGGTTCCTGCTGGCCACCCCGGCCGAGCTGGTCGGCGTCTGGCTGCCCGACACGGTCGGCGACCCGCGCCCGCAGAACCTGCCCGGCACCTGGGACCAGTACCCCAACTGGCGGCTGCCGATCGCCGACGCCGCCGGCCGCCCGGTCACCCTGGAGCGGCTCGCCCGGGCCCCGGGCGCGGCCGAGCTGGGCACGCTGCTCAGCGCGGGCCTGCGCAGCGCGGGTCCGGTCCGACCCGGAAGGCCGACCCCGCCGAGCGACGCCCAATAAAGGGCGGGTACGTTGAAAAACGTGGACAAGAGGAATGCTTTGCGCGCCGGTGCGGTCTCCGCGGCGGCCACGCTGATGATGCTGCTGTCGTCGCCCGCTTTCGCCCAGGCCAAGGACGCCACGACGGAGCAGGCCAGTGGCCTGAGCGTCGGGGAGTCGATCGGCCTGTACGTGGTGACCCCGATCGCGCTCTTCGCGATCATCGCCGGCCTGGTGATGCTGGGTACCTCGAACAGCAGCAAGGCCAAGAAGAAGTAACCGGTCCGATCCGGCCGCCCTATCGCCCCACCGCCAGGTGGCGCGGCGGGGCGGCCGGATCGGTCAGGCCCCCGCCGCCCCCAGCAGCACGCCCGCCAGGTAGGTGACGGCCATCGCGAGGCCGCCGCCCAGCACGTTGCGCGCCACCGAGGGCCGCACCGGCGCCTCGCCCAGCCGGGCGCCCACATAGCCGGTGAGCAGCAGTGCGCAGAGCACCGCCGCCACCGTGACCGGCACCCGCAGCCCGGCCGGCGGCAGCACGATCGCCAGCAGCGGCAGCAGCGCGCCGACCGTGAAGGCCAGGAAGCTGGCCCAGGCCGCGTGCCAGGGGTTGACGATCTGCTCCGGGTCGATGCCCAGCTCGACCCGGGCGTGCGCGGTCAGCGCGTCCCGTGCGGTGAGCTGCTCGGCGACCTCCCTGGCCACCTCGGGAGTCAGCCCGCGCTCCTCGAACAGCCCTGTCAGCTCGGCCAGTTCCTCGTCCGGCTGCTCGGCCAGCTCGCGCTGCTCGACCGCGAGCGCGGCCCGCTCGGAGTCCCGCTGGGCGCTCACCGAGACGTACTCGCCGGAGGCCATCGAGAGCGAGCCGGCCAGCAGCCCGGCCAGCCCCGCGGTCAGCAGGGTGTCCGCCGACGAGGTCGCGCCGGCCACCCCGACCACCAGGCCCGCGGTCGACACGATCCCGTCGTTGGCCCCGAGCACCCCGGCCCGCAGCCAGTTCAGCCTGCTGCTCAGGCTCCCGCCCGGGCGGTCACCCGGGTGCTCGCTCTCGTCCATTGCCCCAGTCTTGCCCCAGCCGCCGCCGTGAAACACGCGGCTCGCCGCCACGCACATGGTCCCCCGCCACGCACGCGGCCCCCGTCCGGCAGTCGCCGGACGGGGGCCGAGGATGTGCGACGGATCGTCAGCCGCGCGCGGCGGCCGCCCGGTCCACCTCCTGTGCCTTCAGCGCGCGCTCGACCCCGGCCCGCGACTCCACCACCAGCCGCGCCAGCGCCGGCGCCGGCTCGGCGCTGGCGAGCCAGGCGTCGGTGGCCTCCAGGGTGGCGGGCTCGACCTGGTAGCTCGGGTAGAGGCCCACGATCAGCTGCTGGGCGATCTCGTGGCTGCGGGTCTCCCAGACGCCCTTGAGCGCGTCGAAGTACCGGCCCACGTAGGGCTTCAGCAGCTCGCGGTGGTCCGGCAGGTTGAAGCCGGCGATCACCGCGTCCTGGACGTAGTTGGTCAGCGCGTCGGAGTCGATCACCGAGGCCCAGGCCTGCGCCTTGGCCTCGGCGGTGGGCCGGGCCGCGCGGCAGGTGGCGGCCTTCTCCTGGCCGGCCGCGGTGTTGTCGCGGACCAGTTCGGCGTCGATCGCGCCGTCGTCGGCGCGGCCGGCGGCGACCAGGCTGGTCAGCAGGGCCCAACGCAGGTCGGTGTCGACGGCCAGGCCGTCCAGCTCCACCGAGCCGTCCAGCAGGTTCGCCAGCAGGGCGAACTGCTCGTCGGTGTGGGCGACCGAGGCCAGCGCGCGGGCCCAGGCGAGCTGGTGGTCGCTGCCGGGGGCGGCGGCCCGCAGCTGCTCCTCGGCGCCGGCGGCCCAGCGGGCCAGGCCCTGCTCGCGCCAGGCGGGGTCGGCGTAGAGCTGCAGGGCGGTGTTGACCTGGCGGTGCACCGACTGGACCACGCCGATGTCGGACTCCTTCGGCAGGCCGGCCAGGGCGAGCGCGAGGTAGTCGCGGGTGGCCATCTCGCCGTCGCGGGTCATGTCCCAGGCGGCGGCCCAGACCAGCGCCCGCGGCAGCGGCTCGGTGAAGTCGCCCAGGTGCGCGGTGACCGCGGCGAGCGAGTCGGCGTCCAACCGCAGCTTGGCGTAGGAGAGGTCGTCGTCGTTGAGCAGCACGACGGTCGGGCGCTGACGGCCCACCAGCTCCGGCACGGCGGTGAGTTCGCCGTCCACGTCCAGCTCGATCCGGTCGGTGCGCACCAACTGGCCCTCGACCAGCGAGTAGCAGCCGATGGCGATCCGGTGCGGGCGCAGCGCGGCGGCGCCCTTGGCACCCTCGGGCAGCGCGGGCGCCTCCTGGCGGACCGCGAAGGAGGTGATCACCCCGGCCTCGTCCACCGCGAGCTCGGGGCGCAGGACGTTGATCCCGGCGGTCTGCAGCCAGGCCTTGGACCAGGCCTTCAGGTCGCGGCCGCTGGCCTCCTCCAGCGCGCCGAGCAGGTCGGCCAGGGTGGTGTTGCCCCAGGCGTGCCGCTTGAAGTAGGCCTGCACGCCCTGGAAGAAGGCGTCCTGGCCGACGTAGGCCACCAGCTGCTTGAGCACCGAGGCGCCCTTGGCGTAGGTGATGCCGTCGAAGTTGACCTGGACGTCCTCCAGGTCGTTGATCTCGGCCATGATCGGGTGGGTGGAGGGCAGCTGGTCCTGCCGGTAGGCCCAGGTCTTCATCTGGTTGGCGAAACTGGTCCAGCCGTTGGGCCACTTGGTGCCGGCCGGCTCGACCAGGGCGACCATCTCCGCGTAGGTGGCGAAGGACTCGTTGAGCCAGAGGTCGTTCCACCACTCCATGGTGACCAGGTTGCCGAACCACATGTGGGCCAGCTCGTGCAGGATCGTGGTGGCCCGCATCTCGTAGGACGCGTCGGTCACCTTGGAGCGGAAGACGTACTGGTCGCGGAAGGTGACGGCGCCCGCGTTCTCCATCGCGCCGGCGTTGAACTCCGGGACGAAGAGCTGGTCGTACTTCTCGAACGGGTAGGCGAAGTCGAACTTCTCCTGGAAGTACGTGAAGCCCTGCTTGGTGACGTCGAAGATCTCCTCGGCGTCCAGGAACTCCTTCAGCGAGGGGCGGCAGTAGATGCCCAGCGGCACCCGCTGCGCGCCGTCGGTGAACTCGTCGAAGACGCCGACGTACGGGCCGGCGATGATCGCGGTGATGTAGCTGGAGATCCGCCCGGTGGGCGCGAAGGTCCAGGTCTGCGTCTCGCCGTCGCCGACCGGTTCGGGGGTGGGGGAGTTGGAGACGACCACCCAGCCGCGCGGCGCCGTGACGGTGAAGCCGAAGGCCGCCTTCAGGTCGGGCTGCTCGAAGGAGGCGAACACCCGGCGGGCGTCCGGTACCTCGAACTGGCTGTAGAGGTAGGTCTCACCGTCCACCGGGTCGACGAAGCGGTGCAGGCCCTCGCCGCTGTTGGTGAAGGCGCAGTCGGCGACCACCCGCAGCTCGTTCTCGGCGGCCAGGCCGCTCAGCGCGATCCGGCTGTCGGCGAAGGCGCTCAGGTCCAGTTGCTCGCCGTTGAGCACGATCTCGTGCACGGTCGGTGCGACCAGATCGATGAACGTGGCGGCGCCGGGCTGCCTGGCGGTGAACCGGACCACGGTGGTGGACCGGAAGGTGCCGCCGTCGCGGGCCGAGCTCAGGTCGAGCTCGATGTCGTACGCATCCACGTGGAGGAGCTCGGCCCGGGTGCGGGCCTCCTCACGGGTCAAGTTGGTGCCAGGCACTCGCAGGACTCCTTCGTCAGGCTTGTTGGCCCGATCCTCCCATGGAGCCCGGCGGTGACCCGAGTGGATTGTGCCGGGGCGCTCCGGAGCCCGCCGCGGTGGTGGCGGCGGGCTCCGGAACCGAACCGGGGTGTCGCCGGGTCAGCCCTTCGCGTACAGCGTGGCGGCGGCGCTGATCGGCAGCGACGGGATGGACAGCACCTGGCCGTTGTCGGAGTACAGCACCTGCGAGTCCTGGAACGAGAGGATCGAGTCGTCGGTGCTCTTGGTGCTGAACGACTCGACCGGGGTCAGGCTGCCGTCGGTCGGGCTGAGGGTGACCACCCGGGCGCCCTTGTCGAAGCCGTCCATGGCGATCGCGGTCAGCGTGTTGGTGGAGGTCTTGTCCACCAGCCGCAGGCCGTTCTCGGCGCCGCCGTCGACGTTCCACAGGGTCTTGCCGCTGGCCAGGTCGATCGCCTCGATCGAGGTCTTGCCGCTGTTGTCCACCTCGACGTAGAGGGTGTTGCCGATCACCAGGTCCTTGTTCAGCGGGTCGGAGTACGCGGAGAGCTGCAGCCGGTCCGCGCCGGCGACCTTCAGCGGCACCTTGGCCTCGGCGTTGCCGGAGGAGTCGATGCCGACCAGGTAGTCGTTGTCGTAGCCGTTGGAGATCTGCAGCACCAGCGGCTTGGCCCAGACGATGTTGGTCAGCCGCTCGTTCTGGCCGAGGTTGAAGGTCTGGCTGCTCTTGCCCGTGTTGGCGTCCAGCACCGTCAGCTCCTGCTGCTGGGTCTGGTCGGAGCAGAAGTCGCTGACCACCACGACGGCTCCGGCGGCGTCGGCGTTGTCCATGCAGAACTGGCCGCGGTCCTTGTAGGACCAGACCTGCGAGCCGTCGGTCAGGTTGAAGCCCGCCAGCAGCCCGCTGCTGGCGGCGGCCAGCGTGGTGTCGGTGACGGTGACCTGGGTGCCGAAGCTCTTGTTGGTCCCCTGCGAGCCGACCCGGTAGATCAGCTTGCCGGTGTCGGCGTCGATCGCACCGACCGAGGAGCAGTCGTTGTCGCCGAGGTTGAAGCTGACGCCGCCGATGTTGTTCGAGTTGACGCTCTTGGACATGCTGCAGAAGGACTTGGTGCCGTCCGGCGCCTTCAGCGTCCAGACCGACTTGCCGGTGTTCAGGTCGTAGCCGGTCAGCGCGGTGCCGTCGCCGCGGACCAGCAGCTTGTCGGTGACCCAGTCGCCCAGCGTGTGCGGGTCGGAGGAGTCGCTGTCGGTCTTGGGCACGTTCCAGCTGACGGTCAGCTTTCCGGCGTCGCCGCCACCGCCACCGCCGCCGGTGCTGCCGCCGGTCGTGCCGGGGTGCGTGGGCGAGCTGCCGTTGAACAGCACCACCAGGCCGACCACGATGGCGACGGCCAGCACGCTGCCGATGACCGCGCCGAAGACCAGCACGGGGTTGCGCTGCTTGGTCGGCTGCGGGTTGACCGGTCCGGGGTAGCCGTAGGCCGGGCCGGGCTGCTGGCCGAACTGCGGGGCCTGGTAACCGCCCTGCAGGGGGGCGGGCGGCGGGTAACCACCCTGCTGGGCGCCGAAGGCGGGCGGCGGTGGCGTCTGCGGGTAGCCGTAGGAGGCCTGCGGCTGCGGGTCGTACGGGCCGACCGGCGCGCCGGGCGCCGGCGGAGCACCGTGCGCGGGGAAGGCGTGGGCGGTCGGCTGGTAGCTCAGGTCCGGCGCACCACCCGGTACACCCGGCGCCCCGAGGCCGGCGGGCGCCCCCGGGGCGGCACCCGCGCCCGGCGGCTGGGCCGGTGCGGGGATCGCCGCTCCGTCGAGCTGCGTCAGCTGGTCCGCGACCGCCGCCGGGTCGACGCCCGGCCGTGGCGGTACGCCGCCCTGGCCACCTGCCGGATCCTGCGGCCCGTAGCCCGCACTGGGCTGATCCCCTGCCATGTGATTCCCCGTCATTGTCCGTCCGAGTGCCGCCCGTCCGGCCCGGTGAGACGTGGGTGAGTGGAGGGGCGGCTGAGAATTAAGGGACATCGTAGAGGTGCACCGATTTCGGGCCGCCCCAGGTCCGGTGCGGGCGCGCCCCGGCGGCCCCGGCGAGCGGTGGGTGAACAGGGTCCGACGGCTCGGCTGAGCCGCCGTTGAGGTTCGCGGCGGTCCGGTTTGCCGTCGTGACGAGGTCGGGGGTGCTTCGCTCGGCATAGAGTTCAGAAGTTGAAGGTGAATTTTCCGCAACGGCGCGGTTGGGCGGGGGACCGTCGGGTGCCCGCGTCCGAAGGAGGTCATTCATGTCCATGGACACGCCGGGGTCGCAGTCCTCGCTGCACCGCGCCAACCTCGAACGGGTGCTGCGCGCCGTGCGGATGGCGGGCTCGCTCACCCAGGCCGAGATCGCCCGGGCCACCGGGCTGTCGGCGGCGACGGTGTCCAACATCGTCCGGGAGCTCAAGGAGGGCGGCACCGTGGTGGTCGCCGACACCTCCTCCGGGGGCCGCCGGGCCCGCAGTGTCTCGCTCAGCGGGGATGCCGGGATCGTGGTCGGCGTCGACTTCGGCCACTCGCACCTGAGGGTGGCGGTCGGCAACCTGGCGCACCGGGTGCTCGCCGAGGAGAGCGAGCCGATGAACGTGGACGTCTCCGCCGAGCAGGGCTTCGCGCGGGCCGAGGCGCTGGTCGCGCGGCTGCTGGTGCAGGCCGGCTTCCGGGCCGACAAGGTGATCGGGGTGGGCCTGGGCGTGCCGGGGCCGATCGACGTGGAGACCGGGGCGCTCGGCTCCACCGCGATCCTGCCCGGCTGGACCGGCATCGCACCCGGCCGTGAGTTGGCCCAGCGGCTGGGCATGGCGGTGTACGTCGACAACGACGCCAACCTGGGCGCGCTGGGCGAGCTGGTCTGGGGCGCGGGGCGCGGGCTGGGCGACCTGGCGTACATCAAGGTGGCCAGCGGGGTGGGCGCCGGGCTGGTGATCAACGGTCAGATCTACCGGGGTCCGGGCGGCACCGCCGGGGAGATCGGGCACATCACGCTGGACGAGTCGGGTCCGGTCTGCCGCTGCGGAAACCGGGGCTGCCTGGAGACCTTCGTCGGCTCCCGCTACCTGCTCAACCTCTTGAACGCGAGTCACGAGCGCGAGCTGACGCTGTCCGAGGTGGTCCGGCTGGCCCAGCAGGGCGACCTGGGCTGCCGCCGGGTGATCGCGGATGCCGGCCGGCAGATCGGGACCGGGGTGGCGACCCTGTGCAACCTGCTCAACCCGCGCCGGGTGATCCTCGGTGGCGACCTCGCCGAGGCCGGTGAGCTGGTACTTTCCCCGATCCGGGACTCGGTGGCGCGGTACGCGATCCCCTCGGCGGCCCGTCAGCTGTCGATCGTCCCGGGCACCCTGGGCGGCCGCGCCGAAGTGCTGGGCGCGCTGGCCCTGGTGATGAGCGAGATGGGCGAAACCGGCGCAATCGGACACGGCATGGCCGCGGTGGGCGCGCGCGGCTGACGGTTCCCCGCCCTCCGCCCAAGGAGGGAGGAAACGGACATGGTCGGACAGTTTGGTCTCGGCTCAGCCTTCAGGAAGATAACGAAAGGGTTTGGATCGCCGGAGCATTGGCTTTACTTGTTGACGACAGCGCGAGGTGGCGGGTTGACTCCCTTCCACCTCGCCGCAACGTTGCGGCTCTGTCAGGGAGGCACCCCCCACATGAACGCAATGATGCGTCGCGTCGTCGTCGGTACCGCCGCGGTCTCGATGGCCCTCACCTTGGCCGCCTGTGGCAAGGCCGGTAGCAGCAGCTCCAACTCCGCGAGCTCGGGCGACAACAAGACCATCGGCCTGCTCCTGCCGGAGAACTCCTCCTCGATCCGCTACGAGTCCTTCGACAAGCCGCTGATCGAGGCCAAGGTCAAGGACCTGTGCCCTGACTGCACGGTCAAGTACAACAACGCCAACGGCGACGCGGCGACCCAGAAGCAGCAGTTCGACACCCTGGTCTCGCAGGGTGTGAAGGTGATCCTGCTGGACGCCGTGGACGCCACCGGCACCGCTTCCTGGGTGACCGACGCGCAGAAGAAGGGCGTCAAGGTCATCGCGTACGACCGCCTGGCCTCCGGTCCGGTCGCCGCGTACATCTCCTTCGACAACGAGAAGGTCGGCGAGCTGCAGGGCCAGGCCCTGATCGACGCGATCAACGCGAGCGGCGGCAACGCCAAGACCGCCAACATCGTGATGATCAACGGCAGCGAGACCGACCCGAACGCGGGTCAGTTCAAGGCCGGCGCGCACAAGATCCTGGACAGCGGCGTGGGCAAGGTCGTCTACGAGCAGTCCGGTGAGTGGCAGCCCACCATCGCCAGCCAGAAGATCGGCGCCGCGATCACCGCCCTCGGCAAGAACGGCTTCCAGGCCGTCTACTCCGCCAACGACGGCATGGCCGCCGCCATCATCACCGCGCTGAAGACCGCCGGCATCAACGGCATGCCGGTCGGCGGCCAGGACGCCGCGCCCGACGCGATCCAGCGGATCCTGACCGGCGACCAGGCCTACACCATCTACAAGGCCTACAAGCCGGAGGCCGAGGGCGCCGCCACCATCGCGGTCGACCTGCTGCACGGTGTGGACGTCACCGGCACCGCCACCGCCACGACCAACAGCGGCGGCCAGAGCATCCCCTCGCTGCTGCTCACCCCGGTCGTGGTGACCAAGAAGAACATCGAGCAGACCGTGATCGCCGACGGCCTCTACAAGGTCTCGGACATCTGCACCGCCCAGTACGCCGACGCCTGCAAGGCCGCGGGCATCCAGTAGCGGACGCGCCTTCAGCAGCGACGCAGTCGGCCGGGCCTGAGCAGCAGGTCCGGCCGGCCCGTCGGCACTTCGGCGTGCTGGCCAGCTGAGCCATGTGCGCCCCTTGATCCCCGAAGGAGCCACCGATGGTTCAGTCAGACATACCCGTCCTCGCCCTGCGCGGCGTCTCCAAGCGGTTCGGTGCCGTCCAGGTGCTCACCGGCGTCGACCTGGAGGTGTCCGCGGGCCAGGTGGTCGCGCTGGTCGGCGACAACGGCGCCGGCAAGTCCACCCTGGTCAAGACGATCGCCGGGGTGCACCCGATCGACGAGGGCAGCATCGAGTGGGCCGGCAAGCCGGTCCACCTGACCCGCCCGCAGGACGCCCAGGCGCTGGGCATCGCGACGGTGTACCAGGACCTCGCGCTCTGCGACAACCTCGACGTGGTCGCCAACCTCTTCCTCGGCCGCGAGCTGGTCCGTGGCGGCCGGCTGGACGAGGTGGCGATGGAGAAGCGTGCCAAGGAGCTGCTGGACACCCTCTCGATCCGGATCCCCAGCGTGCGGATCCCGGTGGCCGCGCTCTCCGGCGGTCAGCGCCAGGTGGTCGCGATCGCCCGCGCGCTGATCGGCGACCCGAAGATCGTGATCCTGGACGAGCCGACCGCCGCGCTCGGCGTCGAGCAGACCGCCCAGGTGCTCGACCTGGTCGAGCGGCTGCGCGACCGGGGCCTGGGCGTGATCCTGATCAGCCACAACATGGCCGACGTGCGCGCGGTGGCCGACCAGGTCGCGGTGCTGCGGCTGGGCCGCAACAACGGCGTCTTCCCGGTCGCCACCACCAGCCACGAAACGATCATCTCGGCCATCACCGGTGCCACCGACAACGCGGTGACCCGTCGTCAGGCCCGCGTCGCGGACGCGACCGACAAGGCGAGCGCGGACGCGACCGTCACGGCGAGCGCGGAGATGACCAAGTGAGCAAGCACGCCACCCCCGAGAAGGCTTCCACCGTGACCCAGACCACTGACAACGCGGCAGGTGCGGCGCCCGCCCCCGCCGTGGACCCCCGACTGCTGGTGCGCGAGCAGGGGATCGCCGGCTACGTCGAGGAGTTCAAGCGCAAGGTGCGCTCGGGCGACCTCGGTTCGATACCGGTGGTGCTCGGCCTGATCCTGATCGCCGGCATCTTCCAGGCGATCACCGGCAATTTCCTCACCGCCGGCAACCTCTCCAACATCACCCTCTACATCGCGGGCCCCGGCCTGATCTCGGTCGGCATCGTCTTCGTGCTGCTGCTCGGCGAGATCGACCTCTCGCTCGGCTCGGTGGCCGGCGTCTCCGCCGCGGTCTCCGCCGTGCTCTCCATCCAGCACGGCGTCAACGAGTACCTGGCGGCGATCCTCGCCGTGGTGGCCGCGCTGGCCATCGGCGCGCTGCACGGCTTCTTCTTCGCCAAGATCGGCGTGCCCGCCTTCGTCGTGACGCTGGCCGGCCTGCTCGCCTGGAGCGGCCTGCAGGGCTACGTGATGGGCAACACCGGGACGCTCAACAACATCCCGAACGGCTTCATCGCCAACCTGGACAACTACTTCTTCAGCGACGTCGCCGCCGCCTACGGCCTGGCCGCGGTCGGCGTGGCCGGCTACCTGGTCGCCGCGTTGCTGGGCGCCAAGAGCCGCCGCGAGGCCGGCCTGCCGGCCAGGCCGGTCAGCGAGATCGGGCTGCGCGCCGCGGTGCTCGCGGTGCTGGCCTTCGCCGCCGCCTACATGCTCAACCAGGACCGCGGCCTGCCGCTGGCGCTGGTGGTCTTCCTCGGTGTGGTCGTCATCACCGACTTCGTGCTGCGCCGCACCGCCTACGGCCGCAAGGTCTTCGCGGTCGGCGGCGGCGTGGAGGCGGCCCGCCGGGCCGGTATCAACGTGGCCCGGGTGCGGATCTCGGTCTTCATGATCTCGGCGGGTCTGGCGGCGGTCGGCGGTCTGTTCATCGCCTCGCAGGCCGGCTTCGCGGACAAGCAGCTGGGCAGCGGCAACGTGCTGATGAACTCGATCGCGGCGGCCGTGATCGGCGGCACCAGCCTGTTCGGCGGCCGGGGCAAGACCTGGTCGGCGCTGCTGGGCATGCTGGTGATCCAGTCCATCGTCACCGGCCTGGACCTGCAGGGCATCAGCCAGTCCATCCAGTACATGATCACCGGTGCGGTGCTGCTGGCCGCGGTGGTGCTGGACTCGGTCTCCCGCCGGACCCAGAAGTCCGCCGGCCGCGGCTGACCCACCACCCGCACAGTTGTCAGGCCCGGGACACGCCCGCAGCAAGGGGCGTGTCCCGGGCCTTCGCATGGCTGGTGGGAGCGGTGAAGGCGCCCCGCGCCGCAAACCGTCCGACGGGCGGACATTAGACTCGACCAGCTGGGTAGTCCAACAGCCTGCCCGCGACACGTATCCGATAGAGGAGGAACGGGTGCCCCTGCTGACCCGCATTCGGGGACCGCGCGATCTCGACCGGCTCACTCCGGGGCAGCTGGCTGCCCTCGCCGAGGAGATCCGGGGCTTCCTGATCGAGGAGGTCGCCAAGACCGGCGGACACCTGGGCCCGAACCTCGGTGTGGTGGAGCTGACCATCGCGCTGCACCGGGTCTTCGACTCCCCGCGCGAGCGGATCCTCTTCGACACCGGGCACCAGTCCTACGTGCACAAGCTGCTGACCGGCCGCCAGGACTTCAGCCGGCTGAAGATGAAGGGCGGCCTGTCCGGCTACCCGTCCCGGGCCGAGTCCGAGCACGACGTGATCGAGAACTCGCACGCCTCCACCGTGCTCGGCTACGCCGACGGCATCGCCAAGGCCAACCAGCTGCGCGGCCTGACGGACTGCCCGGTGGTCGCGGTCACCGGCGACGGCGCGCTCACCGGCGGGATGGCCTGGGAGGCGCTGAACAACATCGCCGACGGCAGGGACCGCCCGGTGGTGATCGTGGTCAACGACAACGAGCGCTCCTACTCGCCGACCATCGGCGGCCTGGCCAACCACCTCTCCACGCTGCGCACCACCCAGGGCTACGAGCGCTTCCTCACCTGGGGCCGCGACACCCTGCAGCGCACCCCCGTGGTCGGCCAGCCGCTGGCCGGCGCGCTGCACGGCGCCAAGAAGGGCCTGAAGGACTTCATCGCGCCGCAGGGCATGTTCGAGGACCTGGGCCTGAAGTACCTCGGCCCGATCGACGGCCACGACATCACCGCCGTGGAGTCCGCGCTGCGCAAGGCGCGCGGTTTCGGCGGCCCGGTGATCGTGCACGTCATCACCGAGAAGGGCCGCGGCTACCACGCCGCGCTGCAGAACGAGGAGGACCGCTTCCACGCGGTCGGCGTCATCCACCCGGACACCGGTCTGCCGGTGAAGTCCTCGGGCAAGGACTGGACCTCGGTCTTCAGCGAGGAGATGGTCGAACTCGGCCGCGAGCGCGAGGACATCGTGGCGATCACCGCCGCGATGCTGCACCCGGTGGGCCTGGCCGACTTCGCCAAGGCCTTCCCGGCGCGCACCTTCGACGTCGGCATCGCCGAGCAGCACGCGGCCGTCTCGGCGGCGGGCCTGGCCACCGCCGGTCTGCACCCGGTGGTCGCGGTCTACGCGACCTTCCTGAACCGGGCCTTCGACCAGGTGCTGATGGACGTGGCGCTGCACCGGCTCGGCGTCACCTTCGTGCTGGACCGGGCCGGGGTCACCGGCACTGACGGCGCCTCGCACAACGGCATGTGGGACATGTCGATCCTCCAGGTGGTCCCCGGCCTGCGGCTGGCCGCGCCGCGCGACGCCGACCAGGTGCGCGCCCTGCTGCGCGAGGCGGTCCAGGTCGAGGACGCGCCGACGGTGGTGCGCTACTCCAAGGGCGCGGTCGGCCCGGCAGTCGCCTCGCTCGGCCGGATCGGCGGGATGGACGTGCTGCACGGCGACGTCGAGCCGCTGGCCCCGGAGCGTGCCGCCGAGGGCGAGCGGCGGGCGGACGTGCTGATCGTCTCGGTCGGCGCGCTGGCCCCGCTCTGCCTGGAGCTGGCCGCGCTGCTGGACGCCCAGGGGATCACCGCCACCGTGGTCGACCCGCGCTGGGTCAAGCCGGTGGACGCCGCGCTGCCGGGGCTGGCCGCCGAGCACCGGGTGGTGGTCACGGTCGAGGACAACGGGCGGGTCGGCGGGGTCGGCTCGGCGATCGCCCAGGCGCTGCGGGACGCGGAGCTGGACCTGCCGCTGCGCGACTTCGGCATCCCCCAGGAGTTCCTGGACCACGCCAAGCGCGAGGAGATCCTGGCCGAGATCGGGCTCACCGCGCCCGACATCGCCCGCCAGGTCACGGCGCTGGTCTCGCGGCTCGACCAGTCCGCAGCGGTCGAGGCCTGACCGGGGTCGATCGCGCTCGAGCGATCGTCCAGCGATCTTCCAGTAAACCTAGTGACAATATGACATTCATATCTGAATGCGGGACCGGCGGCGCTTCCGCCGGTCCCGCCCGGTAGGTTGTCCCTCGTGCCTGCCGAGACCTCGACCCTCACGCGCCCTGCCGAACTCGCCTCGCGAGTGCGCGAGCGCGTCCGCACGGGGTACTGGACCCAGCTGGTCCCGGTGCTGGCCGTGCTGGCGACACTGACCCACATCCCGTCCTTCCTGCGGCCGGTCTGGAGCCCCGACGAGGGCTACCTGGCCACCCAGGCCCGGATGCTGGCCGACGGCGGCGTGCTCTACGACACCGTGGTGGACCGCAAGCCACCGCTGCTGCCCTGGCTCTACGAGGCCTGCTTCTCGGTCTTCGGCTCGCTCTCGCTCTGGCCGCTGCGCACCCTGGCGATCGTGGCGCACCTGGTCACCGCCGTGCTGCTGGCCTCGCTCGCGCGCGGCCGCTGGGGCAACCGGGCGGGCGCCGCGGCCGGTGTGCTCTACCTGATGCTCTCCATCGGCCTCTCGCCGGAGGACACCCAGGCGGCGACCTTCGAGGTCTTCATGCTGCCCGCGATGGTGGCCGCCTTCCGCTACGCCGAGCGGCGGCGCTGGCTGGCCGCCGGCATCGCGGTGGCGGTCTGCTCGCTGACCAAGCAGACCGGCGGCGCCGTGCTGCTGCCGGTGCTCTGGATGCTCTTCCAGGACGCCCGGCTGCGCGCCGTGCCGTGGAAGAGCGCGCTGCTCAAGGTCGGCTTCGGCTTCGCGCTGCCGATAACCCTGGTCGCGGTGATCCTGACCAAGCCCAAGGGCTTCCTGTTCTGGGTGGTGACCGGCAGCGGCGACTACGCCTCGCTGAACGGCGACTGGCTGCAGATGTTCGGCCGGGCGCTGGGCAACTCGGCGATCCTGCTGGCGGCCGGGCTGGGCTTCCTCTTCCCGCTCGGCCACCGGGTGTGGATCCGCTACCGGACCGGGCGCCCGCTGCCGACCCGGGGCGAGTCCCACGGCGCGCCCAGCGACCTGTGGGTCTGGCTCTTCTCCTCGGTGGTCGCGGTGACCACCGGCTTCCACTTCTTCGGCCACTACTACCTGCAGCTGATGCCGCCGCTGGTGCTGCTCGGGGTCGGCGCGGTCTCGGTCTCGGCGCTGCGCTGGAAGCCGGTGCTGGTCTACAGCTCGGTGGCCTGCACGGTGTTCTGGGCGCTCGCGGTGGCCTGGCCGGGCGAGCAGATGAGCCAGAACAACCAGGTGGCCACCGCGGTCGCCGAGCGCAGCACGCCCAAGGACACGGTGCTGGTCTGGGGCATGCACCCCGAGCTGTACTGGCTCTCCGACCGCAAGCCGGCCACCCGCTACCTGACCGCGGGGTTCCTGACCAACTTCAGCGGCGGCAAGGGCAGCGCGGACGTCGGTGAGCAGTACAGCGTGCCGGACGCCTGGCAGACCTTCGACAAGGAGCTGAGCACCAACGGCCTGCCCGCCGTCGTGGTGGACGACTCCGGCAGCGCGCCCTACCAGCCGTCCCAGGTGCCCGCGATCGAGAACCTGCTGGACACCCACTACCAGGTGGTCGGCGCCTACGGCGACGCGATGGTCTACCGCCTCAAGAACTGACCGGAACTGACCCGCCCGCAGAAGTGACCCGCCCGCAGAGTGGGCCGCCGACTCCAGCGGAGTCGGCGGCTGCGGATATGACGGTCAGCGTCGCCGGTTGCCCAGCACCATGCCGGCCGCGGTGAAGGCGAGCAGGCAGGTCAGACCACCGATCACCACCTGGTTCCAGATCATGCCCCGGGTCGCCGTGTGCCCCACGGTCACCACCCAGGGGGAGATGATCAGGAACACGCCGATCGCGCCCATCGCCCAGGTCAGCCCGAACATCCGGGCCGGCGCGATGGTGAGGCAGAGCCCGAGTGCGGCGATCGCGATCCCGAGGATCAGATTGCAGATCACCAGCTCATGGCTGGCGGCACTGAAGTGCACCACATAGGGCGAGATGGCCAGCCACAGGCCGGCGAGCACGATCAGCCCGTCGACGGCCACACCCTGCGGTCCGTCCATCATGCGCGCGTACCGGGTCCGCATCTCCGCGATGTCCGGATGGGTGGAGATGTCCTCGGTTCGATGTGAGACGTCGGCCATACGACTCGCCTCCTTCGGTGTGCAAGTCCGATCCGCCCCCAGCCGTCGGCTGGGCGGTGCCCCCATGGCCTAACGGTATTATGCGCTTTGTCCTCATTTGATGTATAGCGGTGGGGTTCGGGCATGCGAAAGGGCGGCCCGCTCGGATCGAGCGGGCCGCCCTTCAGGCGTTCAGACGCTGTCGCGCGCGCGGTCTCAGACCGGCACGCTGGCCAGGCCGGGGGCCAGGAACTTCTTGCCGTTCACCCGCTCGGCGACACCCTCGCGGTCCAGGTACGGGGTGATCCCGCCCAGGTGGAAGGGCCAGCCGGCGCCGGTGATCATGCACAGGTCGATGTCCTGCGCCTCGCCGACCACGCCCTCGTCCAGCATCAGGCCGATCTCCTGGGCCACGGCGTCCAGCGCCCGGGCCCGGACCTGCTCCTCGGTGAGCGCGCTGTCGCCGAAGGAGAGCAGCTCCAGCACCTCGGGGTCGAGGACCTGCTTGCCGTCCTGCCAGATGTAGAAGCCGCGCTTGCCGGCCTTGACCACCTTGGCAAGGTTCTCGGAGACGGTGAACCGCTCCGGGAAGGCGCCGTGCAGGGTCTCCGAGACGTGCAGCGCGATGGCCGGGCCGACCAGCTCGAGCAGCGCGATCGGGGACATCGGCAGACCGAGCGGCTGGACGGCCGCCTCGACGGTCTCGAACGAGGTGCCCTCGTCGATGATGTTCTGGATCTCGCCCATGAAGCGGGTCAGGATCCGGTTCACCACGAACGCCGGGGCGTCCTTGGTGAGCACGGCCGTCTTCTTCAGCTTCTTGGCGACCGCGAAGGCGGTGGCCAGCGAGGCGTCGTCGGTCTTCTCGGCCCGGACGATCTCCAGCAGCGGGAGGATCGCGACCGGGTTGAAGAAGTGGAAGCCGACCACGCGCTCCGGGTGCTCCAGCTTGGAGGCCATCTCGGAGACCGAGAGCGAGGAGGTGTTGGTGGCCAGGATGGTGGTCGGCGAGACCACGGCCTCCAGCTCCGCGAGGACGTTCTGCTTGACGCCCATCTCCTCGAACACGGCCTCGATCACGAAGTCCGCGTCGCCGAACGCCGTCGCCTTGTCCAGGTGACCGCTGACCAGGCCCTTGAGCTTGTTGGCCTTGTCCTGGTTGACCCGGCCCTTGGCCAGCAGCTTGTCGACCTCGGCGTGCACGTAGCCCACGCCCTTGTCGATCCGCGCCTGGTCGATGTCGGTGAGCACCACCGGCACCTCCAGGCGGCGCGCGAAGAGCAGCGCCAGCTGGGAGGCCATCAGGCCGGCGCCGACCACGCCGACCTTGCTGACCGGGCGGGCCAGCGACTTGTCCGGCGCGCCGAACGGCTTCTTGGCCCGGCGCTGCACCAGGTTGAAGGCGTAGATGCCGGCCCGCAGCTCGCCGCCCATGATCAGGTCGGCCAGCGCGGCGTCCTCGGCGTCGAAGCCCTTCTGCAAGTCGCCGTCCTTGGCGGCGGCCATGATGTCCAGCGCCCGGTAGGCGGCCGGAGCGGCGCCGTGCACCTTGGCGTCGGCGACCGCGCGGCCCCAGGCGATGCACTGGTCCCAGTTCTCGCCGCGGTCGATCTCCGGGCGCTCGACCACGGTCTCGCCCTTGAGGACCTTGGCGGCCCACAGGATCGACTGCTCCAGGAAGTCGGCCGGCTCGAAGATCGCGTCCGCGATGCCGAGCTCGAACACCTCCTTGCCCTTGAGCTGCTTGTTCTGGCTCATCGAGTTCTCGATGATGACCTTGACCGCGTTGGCGGGGCCGACCAGGTTCGGCAGGATGGTGCAGCCGCCCCAGCCGGGGACCAGGCCGAGGAAGACCTCGGGCAGCGAGAAGGCCGGCGTGCCGGAGCTGATGGTGCGGTAGGTGCAGTGCAGACCGATCTCCACACCGCCGCCCATCGCGGCGCCGTTGTAGAAGGTGAAGCTCGGCACCGGCAGCGCGGCGATCCGCTTGAAGACCTCGTGGCCGCCCTTGCCGATGGCCAGCGCGTCGCCGTGCTCCTTGAGCAGCTCGACGCCCTTGAGGTCGGCGCCGACCGCGAAGATGAACGGCTTGCCGGTGATCGCCACAGCGACGATCTTGCCCTCGGCGGCCTCCGCCTCGACCTGGTCCAGCGCCGCGGACAGCTTGAGCAGCGAGCCCGGGCCGAAGGTGGTCGGCTTGGTGTGGTCGAAGCCGTTGTCCAGGGTGATCAGCGCCAGCTTGCCGGCCTGCAGCGGCAGGTCGAGGTGGCGCACGTGCGCGGTGGTGACGACCTCGCCGGGGAACAGCTCGGCGCCGCGGGTGAGGAGTTCAGTGGTGCTCATGATCACTTACCACCCTCGAACTCGGTCGACTCTGTCGCTCCGCTCCAATGCGGGTTCTCCCAGATGACGGTCGCGCCCATGCCGAAGCCGACGCACATGGTGGTCAGGCCGTAGCGGATGTCCGGGCGCTGCTCGAAGCGGTGGGCCAGCTGGTTCATCAGGCGCACGCCCGAGGAGGCCAGCGGGTGGCCGTAGGCGATCGCGCCGCCGAACGGGTTGACCCGCTCGTCGTCGTCGGCGATGCCGTAGTGGTCCAGGAAGGCCAGCACCTGCACGGCGAAGGCCTCGTTGACCTCGAACGCGCCGATGTCCTCGATCGTCAGACCGGCCTTGGCCAGCGCCTTCTCGGTGGCCGGCACCGGACCGATGCCCATCACCTCGGGCTCGACGCCGGCGAAGGCGAAGTCGACCAGGCGCATCTTGATCGGCAGGCCGAGCTCCTCGGCGACCTCCTCGGCGGCCAGCAGCGAGGCGGTGGCGCCGTCGTTGAGACCGGCCGAGTTGCCCGCGGTGATGTTGCCGTGCGGGCGGAACGGGGTCTTCAGGTTCGCCAGCGACTCCATCGTGGTGCCCGGGCGCATCGGCTCGTCCGTGGTCGCCAGGCCCCAGCCGGTCTCGCCGACCTCGGGGTTGGTGTTGCGGATCGCGATCGGCACCAGGTCCGGCTGGATGTCGCCGTTGGCGTAGGCCTTGGCGGCCTTCTCCTGGGAGCGCACCGCGTAGGCGTCGCAGCGCTCCTTGGTGATGTGCGGGAACCGGTCGTGCAGGTTCTCGGCGGTCATGCCCATGAAGAGGGCGGACTCGTCGACCAGCTTCTCGGAGACGAAGCGGGGGTTCGGGTCGACGCCCTCACCCATCGGGTGGCGGCCCATGTGCTCGACGCCGCCGGCGACCACGATGTCGTACGCGCCGAAGGCGATGCCGCCCGCGGTGGTGGTGACGGCGGTCAGCGCGCCGGCGCACATCCGGTCGATGGAGTAGCCGGGCACGGACTTGGGCAGGCCGGCCAGCATCGCGGCGGTGCGGCCGATGGTCAGACCCTGGTCGCCGATCTGCGTGGTGGCCGCGACGGCGACCTCGTCGATCCGCTCGACGGGCAGGTTCGGGTTGCGGCGCACGAGCTCCCGGATGCACTTGACGACCAGGTCGTCGGCGCGGGTCTCGTGGTAGATGCCCTTCGGGCCGGCCTTGCCGAACGGGGTGCGGACGCCGTCAACGAAGACGACGTCCCTCGCGGTACGAGGCACGGGGGCTCTCCTCCCAGGGGACATGGCATGGTGCGCAGAGACGCGCTCGCGGGCGAGCAGCGCTGCTTCACCGTCATGCTACTGGTCGGTAACCAACTTGCCCAGGGCCGGTCCCCGGTAGCCGGGTGTGTCCCCCGCCACGTGCCGTGATCTGCCCGTCAGGCCGCCGACTGCGCCGCCGCCAGGAAGGCCTCGGCGACCACGGGGGCCACCAGCTCGACCTGCCAGCGCCGCGCGCCCAGCGCCCGCAGCGCGCCGGCCACGGCGGGCGCGGTCGCCTCGGTGGGCGGCTCCCAGGAGACCCGGCGGATCAGGTCGGGGGTGATCAGGTTCTCGGCCGGCAGGTGGTGCTGCTCGGCCAGCTCGGTCACCGCGGCCCGTGCTCCGGCGAGCCGGGCGGCGGCCACCGGGTCCTTCTCGGCCCAGGCCCGCGGCGGCGGCGGACCCTCGTGCGGGGCGGCGGCCGGGGGCAGCTGAGCCTCCGGGATCGCCCGGGCCCGGTCCAGCGCGGCCAGCCAGTGCTCCAGCTGCCGCCGGTGCACTCGGGGGCCGAAGCCCTGCAGGTTCTGCAGCGTCTGCACGGTGGTCGGCATGGCCAGGGCGGCCGAGACGATCGCCGCGTCGGAGAGCACCCGCCCGGGGGAGACGTCCCGCTCCTGCGCCTGCTTGTCCCGGGCCTGCCACAGCTCGCGGACGGCCGCCAGCTGCCGGCGCCGGCGCACCTTGTGCAGTCCCGAGGTGCGCCGCCAGGGGTCCACCCGGGGCGCGGGGCGCGGGGCGGCGGCGATCGCGGCGAACTCCTCCAGCGCCCAGCCGAGCTTGCCCTGGGCGTCCAGTTCCCGCTCGAGCGCGTCGCGCAGCTCGACCAGCACCTCGACGTCCAGAGCCGCGTAGCGCAGCCAGGGCTCGGGCAGCGGGCGGGTGGACCAGTCCACCGCCGAGTGCTCCTTGGCCAGCGTGTAGCCGAGCACGCTCTCGGTCATCGGCCCGAGGCCGACCCGGGCGAACCCGGCGATCCGGCCCGCGAGTTCGGTGTCGAAGAGGCGCTGCGGGCGCATGCCGACCTCGGCCAGGCAGGGCAGGTCCTGGGTCGCCGCGTGCACCACCCACTCGGCGTCCGCCAGTACGGTGCCCAGGCCGCTCAGGTCGGGGCAGGCGATCGGGTCGATCAGCGCGGTGCCCGCGCCGGCCCGGCGCAGCTGGATCAGATAGGCGCGCTGCCCGTAGCGGTAGCCGGAGGCCCGTTCGGCATCGACGGCGACCGGTCCGGTCCCGCCGGCGAAAGCCTCGACCACGGCCGCCAGCGCGGTTTCGTCCGCCACTACGGGTGGCAGGCCTTCCCGCGGCTCCAGCAGCGGCACCGGGGCGGTCTCTAGGGCGATGGCTTCAGCGGCGTCGGTCACTCCCCAAGGGTACGACGCCCCCCGTCAGGGGGACCCTGCTCGGCGGTCGTCGAGCTGCCCGAAAGCGGGCGGCGGCCCGGAGGAAACGTTCCTCCGGGCCGCCACGCGGCCACTCAGTGGATGATGCCGGTCCGCAGCGCGACGGCTACCATGCCGGCCCGGTCGCCGGTGCCCAGCTTGCGGGCGATCCGGGCCAGGTGGCTCTTCACGGTCAGCGCGGACAGGCCCATCGCCACGCCGATCGCCTTGTTCGACTGTCCTTCGGCGACCAGCCGCAGCACCTCGACCTCACGGCCCGACAGCTCGCGGTAGGCGGCGGGCGCGGCACCCGGAGCCCCGGGCGCACCGCCGGCCCCGGGTGCGCCGAGGTGTCCGGGGGTGCCGGGCATCCCCGGGCGGCGCATCCGGCCGGCCAGCCCGGCGGCGCCCAGCGGCAGGCCCGGGCGGCCCGGCATCGCCACGTTGGTCCGGGTGCCGGTGACCACGTAGCCCTTGACGCCGCCGGCCAGCGCGCTGCGCACCGCGCCGATGTCGTCGGCGGCGGACAGCGCCAGGCCGTTGGGCCAGCCCGCCGCCCGGGTCTCGGCCAGGATGGTCAGGCCCGACCCGTCCGGCAGGTGGACGTCGGCCACGCAGATGTCGCGCGGGGTGGAGACCCGGGGGCGGGCCTCCGCGATCGAGGAGACCTCGATGACGTCGCGTACGCCGAGCGCCCACAGATGGCGGGTGACGGTGTTGCGGACCCGGGGGTCGGCGATCACCACCATGGCCGTGGGCTTGGTCGGGCGGTAGGCGACCACGTTCGCGGGGTGCTCTAGCAGGACCGACACCGTTGCCTCCTGAGGGGAGTGGCGGACGGAACCCCGATGGGCGAAGGAGTCGGAGTGTTCCGTGTGTGGAAAGGGTCACAGACTGCTTCGGCATCATCCGTGCGCGGCTTTAGCGAATGATCACGATCTGGTGAGCCACAATACGGACAAATTGCGCAGACAAAGGGTGCGACATGCCCATGGGTCGTCAGAAGTCGATCAGAAATGGGACGAAACGATCAGCCGTAGCTGGGTAGTTGACGCCCGATCACAGCCGGTGATGCCCTGTGAGCAGCCCGGCGACCCGCCCGTGGGCGGTGTGCGGCCCTCGACGGGTCGTCAGCCTTCAGTGTGAGCGCGGCCGACGTCTGGCGGGCATCGGGACCACTCCGCCGAGTGACGGCGCGTCGGCTGCGGCCAGGGGCGCGGGAGTGCTCGGGGGCAGCCCGGCGCAGACGCAGAGCAGGTCGGTCCAGGCCGTCAGGTGCCGCTCGAACCGGCCGTCGGAGGGGGTCCAGGAGGCCCGCAGCTCGATCTCGGTGGACGACGGCCGTTCGGCCAGCGCGCCGAAGTACTGCGAGGCGCACCTGCTCACCGTGCCGCCCGGCGCGGCGAAGCCGGCACCCTGGGTCTGCAGCGCGTCCATCAGCCAGGCCCAGCCGACCTCGGTCAGCAGCGGGTCGCCGGCGATCTCCGGCTCCAGCTCGGCCCGGGTCATGGTGACCACCCGGAACTCGCCCTGCCAGGCCTCGGGCCCGGCCGGATCGTGCAGCAGGACGAAACGCCCGTCGGCCAGCTCCTCGCCGTCCAGCTCCACCTCGGCGGTCACCGCCCAGCTGAACGGGGCCAGTCGGCGCGGCGCCGGCGCGGTGGACAGCCGCACCTCGGGGCGCGGGCGCACCGCCGTCAGCGCCTCGACCGCACTGCGGAAGGCGTCGACGTGCGGCTCCGCCGCGGGGATCGACGCCGACTCCTTGCTCGTCCCGCCCTGTTGTGCGGGGTTCCCGCCGACCGCTGCCATGAGCTGAAGACTAGGCCCTGTCCTTGGATTACCGGCGGAGCGGCACGCCACCCCGGACCCCGGTGGCGTGCGGGGTGGCGCGCATCCCGGGCGGATCGGCGGATATCGCCCCGGGCGGCGCCCGAGCAGCCCCCCGGACGGCACCGGACAGTTCCTGGACAGGTCCTGGACGACCCCTGGACGGCCCTTGGACGATCCCACGAGTGGGCCGCGGCGGGGTTCGCGAAAGCGCGTGGGAGGATGACCGGGTGAGTGAGACGACCGCAGCCCAGCCCGCCGTGCCGACCCCCGCAGTTCCGCCCGCCGCGCGCGGTCGGGCCTATGACTCGGCCTTCCTGCGGGCCTGCCGGCACGAGCCGGTGCCCCACACCCCGGTCTGGTTCATGCGTCAGGCGGGCCGCTCGCTGCCCGAGTACCTCAAGGTGCGCGAGGGCATCCCGATGCTCGAGTCCTGCATGCGGCCCGAGCTGGTCAAGGAGATCACCCTGCAGCCGGTGCGCCGGCACAAGGTGGACGCGGCGATCTTCTTCAGCGACATCGTGGTGCCGCTCAAGGCGGTCGGCATCGACGTCGACATCAAGCCCGGCGTCGGCCCGGTGATCGCCGACCCGATCCGCACCGCCGCCGACCTGCAGCGGCTGCGCCCGCTGGAGCCGGACGACGTCCGCTACGTCACCGAGGCGATCGGCCTGCTGGTCGACGAGCTGGGCGAGACCCCGCTGATCGGCTTCGCCGGTGCCCCGTACACGCTGGCCAGCTACCTGGTCGAGGGCGGTCCGTCGAAGAACCACGAGCGCACCAAGGCCATGATGTACGGCCAGCCCGAGCTGTGGGCGCAGCTGGTCGACCGGCTGGCCGAGATCACCGCCGCCTTCCTCAAGGTGCAGATCGCGGCCGGCGTCTCGGCCGTCCAGCTCTTCGACTCCTGGGTGGGCTCGCTGGCGCCGGACGACTACCGACGCTCCGTCATGCCCGCCAGCACCAAGGTCTTCGACGCGGTCGCCGACCTCGGCGTGCCCCGGATCCACTTCGGTGTCGGCACCGGCGAGCTGCTCGGCCTGATGGGCGAGGCCGGCGCCGACGTGGTCGGCGTCGACTGGCGGGTGCCGCTCAACGAGGCGGCCCGCCGGGTCGGCCCCGGCAAGGCGCTGCAGGGCAACCTCGACCCGGCGGTGCTCTTCGCGCCGACCCCGGTGGTGGAGACCAAGGCCCGCGAGGTGCTGCACGCGGCCTCGGCGCTGGGCGGCAGCGGCCACATCTTCAACCTGGGCCACGGCGTGCTGCCGAGCATGGACCCGGACGCGCTCAGCCGCCTGGTCGCCTTCGTGCACGAGGCCAGCGCGCGCTGATGGCACTCCCCGAGGTCGCGGTGATCGGCGGCGGCATCGCCGGGCTGGCGGCCGCCGCCCGACTCGGCGGCGCGGTCGGCGGGCCGGCCCGCGCGCGGGTCACCCTGCTGGAGGCCGGCGACCACCTGGGCGGCAAGCTGCGCACCGGCGAGGTGGGCGGGGTCCAGGTCGACCTCGGCGCCGAGTCGATGCTGGCCCGCCGCCCTGAGGCCGTCGAGCTGGCCCGGGAGGTCGGCCTGGCCGACGCCCTGGAACCGCCCGGCACCGCCAAGGCCGCCGTCTGGACCAGGGGCGCGCTGCGCCCGCTGCCGGCCGGCCAGTTGATGGGCGTGCCCGGCGACCTCGAGGCGCTCGCCGCCGCCGAGGTGCTCAGCCCCGAGGGCCTGGCCCGGGCGCGGGCCGAACGCCCGGCCGCGATCGGCGCCGTGGGCGAGGACATCGCGATCGGCGCCTACGTGGCCGAGCGGCTCGGCCAGGAAGTGGTGGACCGGCTGGTCGAGCCGCTGCTGGGCGGTGTCTACGCGGGCCGCGCCGCGGAGATCTCGCTGCGCGCCGCCGTCCCGCAGCTGCTGGCGATCGCCCAGGGCGGCGGCTCGCTGGTCGAGGGCGTGCACGGGCTGCTGGACCGCCCGCAGGCCGGCGGCCCGGTCTTCCAGGGCCTGCGCGGCGGGATCGGCACCCTGCCGGGTGCCGTCGCCGCCGCCTGCGAGCGGGCCGGCGTCGAGCTGCGGCTGCGTACGCCCGTCACCGGGCTGCGCCGCACCCCCGAGGGCTGGCTGGTCAACGGCCAGGCGTTCGACGCCGTGGTGCTCACCGCCCCCGCGCCGGTCGCCGCCGGGCTGCTGGCCGCCGACGTGCCGGGCGCCGCCGCCGAGCTGGCCGGGATCGAGTACGCCGGGATGGCGCTGGTCACCCTCGCCTTCCACCGCGCCGACCTGCCCGAACCGCCGCCCGGCAGCGGGTTCCTGGTGCCTGCGGTGGACGGGCGCTCGATCAAGGCCGCCACCTTCTCCAGTCAGAAGTGGGGCTGGCTGGCCAAGGCCGCCCCCGACACCTTCGTACTGCGCACCTCGCTGGGCCGCTACCGCGAGGAGGCGGCCCTCGACCTGGACGACGCCGAGCTGATCGACCGCTCGCTGGCCGACCTGCGCGCGGCGGTGGGCCTGAGTGCCCGCCCGTACGCCGGCGCGGTCAACCGCTGGCGGGCCGGACTGCCGCAGTACCCGGTGGGCCACCTGGAGCGGGTCGCCCGGATCCGGGCCGCCGTGCGGGGGGTGGGCGGGCTCGCGCTGGCGGGCGCGGCCTACGACGGGGTGGGCATCCCGGCCTGCGTGGCGAGCGCCCGGCGGGCCGTCGACGAGGTGCTGACCCCGCCGCCGGGGCAGCGTGCGTGAAAGGGAGAATGAGGGCATGACCGATACCGCTGAGCAGACGCCGCAGAAGAAGAAGGCCCGGGACCTGAACCAGGTCATCCGCTACACCATGTGGTCGGTGTTCCAGCTGAAGGACGCGCTCCCCGAGGACCGCGCCGCGCTGGCCGCCGAGGTCGACGAGCTGTTCGAGCAGCTCGCCGCCAAGGACGTGACGGTGCGCGGCAGTTACGACGTCTCGGGCCTGCGTGCCGACGCCGATCTGATGATCTGGTGGCACGCCGCCGACTCCGACGACCTGCAGGAGGCGTACAACCGCTTCCGCCGCACCGCGCTCGGCCGCCTGCTGAAGCCGGTCTGGTCGAACATGGCGCTGCACCGCCCCGCCGAGTTCAACAAGTCGCACATCCCGGCCTTCCTCGCCGACGAGCACGCTCGCGAGTACGTCTGCGTCTACCCGTTCGTCCGCTCCTACGAGTGGTACCTGCTGCCGGACGAGGAGCGTCGGGCGATGCTCGCCGAGCACGGCCAGATGGCCCGTGGCTACCCGGACGTGCGGGCCAACACGGTGGCCTCGTTCGCGCTCGGCGACTACGAGTGGCTGCTCGCCTTCGAGGCGGACGAGCTGCACCGGATCGTGGACCTGATGCGCGACCTGCGCCCGTCCCGCGCGCGGCTGCACGTGCGCGAGGAGGTCCCGTTCTTCACCGGTCGCCGCAAGCCGATCGCCGAGCTGCTGAACGGCCTGGTCTGACCGTTCTCGAGGCAGCGGCTAGCCCCGCAGTGCCATCCGCAGCCGGGCGTCCGGGTGGGCGTCGGCGCCGTCGATCGCCACCGCGGTGAGCAGTCGGCGCTCGGCGTCGCTCGCGCCCGCGCCGCTCGACCGGCGCGGGCGGCGGCGCAGCTCGCGCAGCACCTCGTCACCGGCCGGGGCGGCCCAGCGGGTGTAGGGGTGCACGTCCACCCGGGCCATCAGCAGGGTGCCGGTGGTGAGGATCAGCGGCAGCGAGAACCAGGCCAGGGTGGCGGCGCCCTGCTGGTGCCCCGGCTCGGTCAGCGTCATGGCCGCGACCAGCAGCACCGCCGAGAGCAGCAGCGCCTGGCGGACCTGACGCACCGCCAGCAGCGTGCTCTCCCGGATCGCCGCCGGGGTGGCCAGCCCGGCCAGCGAGAGCCGGGCGCCGATCTCGGCCACCGTCGGGTGCTCGCTCAGGGCCTCGCGCAGTTCGGTGGTCCGGCACTGCCCTTCGGGCCCGATCTCGCTGATCAGCGCCCGCTCCAGGCGGCTGCGGCCGTGCGGGTCGACCACCGTGGTCCAGCCGGTGTGCGCCAGGTGCAGTCGGCCGCGGCTGTTCATCAGCACCAGCGCCAGGTCCACCACCCGCTCCGGGCCACCGGCCAGATAGGCCGTCTCGTAGAGCCCGATCGCCACCTGCTCCGCCTCCTCCTCCACCAGCCCCGCCAGCGCGTCCGCCGAGGCGGCGGCCCGGACCAGGCGCAGACAGGCGAGCACCGCGACGACACAGGCCGGGACCAGGAAGAGCAACCACATGAGCCCTGTTCTAGACCTCCTGGGCACGAGCTGGGAACAAACCTGGGGCACGATATCGAATCGTGATCGGCCCGGCCGGTGGGTGGGGCTCCGGGGCGGGTCGTGGGTGGGCGTTCAACCGGCTTGGGCGGCCTGCGGGTTGAGGCCGTCGATCAACGGGCTGGGCCGGCGCGGACCGGGGTGCGGCCGGGGAAGCGACCCCGGTCAGCCGAACAGCACCGCCCGCTCCGCGCCGAGGTGTCCGCGCAGCACGGTGAGCGCGCGCATGCTCTGCGACTTCACCACCGAGGTGCTCAACCCGAGGATCTCGGCGGTCTGCTCCACGCTCTGGTCCTCCCAGTAGCGCAGCAGCACGATCGCCCGCTCCCGCTTGGGCAGCAGCGCCAGCGCGTTCAGCAGGGTGAGCCGGTCGGCCGTCGGGTCGCCCTGGTGCGGCCGGTCCGGCAGCTGATCCACCGCCAACTCGCTGCTGCTGCGCAGCCGCTTGTGGTCGAGCAGCGTGTTGAGCAGCACCTTGCGGGCGTAGCCGAACGGGTCGCTGCCGTGCCGGGCCAGCCGGTTCCAGGCCACGTACATCTTGGTCAGCGTGCTCTGGGTCAGGTCCTGGGCCAGGTGCCAGTCCCGGCACATCAGATAGGCGATCTGCCGCAGGCGGGTGACGTTCGCCTCGGCGAATGCGGTGAAGTCGGCTTCGTTGCGCACCATCGGTCTCCCGGTCTCGGTGGGGTGGAAATGGGGGGAGCCGCGGCCCCACCAGGGGGCCGCGGCGGTGATGGTGCCGCTACTTGGTGATCGGCAGGTTGGGGTACTTGGCGTTGGCGGCCTGGACGAACGAGGCCGGCATCTGGTAGCTGATCGCCGGATTGTCGGCCAGGGCGACGGCCTGCTCCTGGGTCAGCGGCGGGTTGTTCGGGCTGGTGACGCCCGCCGTGTCGCAGTTGGGCTGCCAGACCGCGACGTCGACGCCGTCGTGGCGCCGTACCACGATGATGGAGTGCTGCCAGCAGGCGGCCGGGTTGGAGACCACCTCGAACTGCTCGCCGCTGGGCGTGGTCGAGCAGTGGTAGCTGTAGCTCGCCGGCCAGTCGCCCGGCTGGCAGAACGAGTACTGCGACTTGTACGCCGCGACGCTCAGCGCGGAGGTGCCCTGCGCCGTCTTCACGTTGAGGGAGACGGAGGGGTTGGGGGTCGCCGGGTCGCCCTGCTTGGCCGAGTAGTGGTCCGTGCTCAGGCCGGCCGGCAGGGCGTGCAGCACTGCGTCCAGCAGGGCGGCCGGGCTGTCCGCGACCAGTGAGCCGGTGGGCGCCGACGAAGCGTCCCCCGACGCGGCCGGGGCCGCCGCGGGGGAGTCGGACGGTGAGGCGGTGACCGCCGCGGCGGCGCCCAGCTGGGTCGGCTGCGCCGAGCCGTTGCCCAGCACCCCGACCAGCAGGCTGGCCGCGACCGCAACGGCGGTCACCGAACCGGTGACCGCGCCCACGGCACGCCACCGCCGCTGCCGGCGACCACGCTGGGCGGCGACGCCCACGACGTCGCCCAGCGCGGGCGCGCCGAGTGCGGCCAGCTCGGTGTCCAGCGAGTGGTGGAACTCCTCGGGTCGGAACCCGCTGTCTTCGTTCTCGAACATCTCGGTTGCTTCCCTCTTGGTGTCAACCGCACGCCGGCCATGCGGACCCGCTCCTGCGCGGGGCTCTGCTCACCAGGACGGGTCGGCGCGGTGGTTCGGTCGCACCTGAGGGAGAAGCAATCGAATCGATGTTCCTGCCGGGGCTCGGGCAGGCCCTACTCGGCCGGCCGCAGGGTCAGCGAGATGCTGTTGATGCAGTACCGCTGGTCGGTCGGCGTCGGGTAGCCCTCGCCTTCGAAGACGTGGCCCAGGTGGCCGCCGCAGCGCGCGCAGCGGACCTCGACCCGGCGCATGCCCATCGCGGTGTCCTCGATGTACTGGACCCGGTCCTCGGCCAGCGGCGCGTAGTAGGAGGGCCAGCCGCAGTGGCTGTCGAACTTCGTCTCCGAGCTGAACAGTTCACTGCCACAGGCCCGGCAGCTGTACACGCCCACCGTCTTGGTGTCGGTGTACTCACCCACGAAGGGGCGCTCGGTGCCGGCCTCGCGCAGCACCTGGTACTCCTGCGGGCTGAGCTGGGCGCGCCACTCGGCCTCGGTCTTCTCGATCTCGTAGCTCATCTCCGACCTCCTCAGACCGCATCAGCAGTGAGACGCTCCAGGCCATTCCCGATCTCGTCCAGGATGGCCGGACCGAGGTTGGTGACGTCACCGGCACCCATGGTCAGCACCAGGTCGCCGGGCGCGGCCAGCTTCGCCAGCACCGCGGCGGCGGCCGTGAACTCGTGCTCGGCCGCCACCTCGGCGCCCGCGCGGCGGGCCGCGTCGATGATCAGCTCGCTGGTCACGCCCGGGATCGGGTCCTCGCGCGCCGGGTAGATGTCGAGCACCACCGAGGCGTCGGCCAGCGCGAGGGCCTGGCCCATCTCCTCGGCCAGCTGCTGGGTGCGGCTGAACAGGTGCGGCTGGAAGACCACCAGCACCCGGCCCGTGGTGGCCTCCCGGATCGCCTCCAGGTCGGCGGTCATCTCGGTGGGGTGGTGCGCGTAGGAGTCGATCACCTGCACGCCGCGCGCCTCGCCCTTGAGCTGCAGGCGCCGACGCACGCCGGTGTACGAGCCGAGTG